>DASZHF010000163.1:0-17630 GCA_035938095.1 Solirubrobacteraceae bacterium | reverse complement strand
CCGCCGCCCTGGTCCGAACGTCGGGGGCCGAGCCCTACCTGGCCTCGACCTATGACGGCCCGGCTGGCATCGCCGCGGCGCTGCACGCGGCCGCCGCCCTGGGGTCGACCGGTGCCCTGCCTCCGTGCGGGCTGGCGACGCTGGGGTTGTTCGAGGACCTGACCGATCCCTTTCCCCCCGGCGCCGGCACGATCGCCACACCGGCCGGCCCCGGGCTCGGGGTCACCTGAGCGCCCGGTCCAGGGCCGCCACGACGGCGTCCGGCGTCTCCAGGTGCACAGCGTGTCCAGCGCCGGCGACAACGACTAGGCGCCCGTCGCCGACGCCGACGCCGGCGGCCAGGCGCCCGGCGATCTCGCAGTACTTGGCGTCGCGCTCGCCGGCCAGCGCTGTCACCGGCATCGCGAGCTCGCCCAGTCGGTCCCAGAGCGGCTCCATCGCCCCCGCGCCCAGGCCCCGCAGCGCAGCGGCGAGTCCGTCGGCGCGGTTGCGCATCCGGTCGGCGTACGCCTCGGCGACCACATCGGGCGTCTGGCCCCCGAATAACGCCTGGCTCCCCCAGGACCGAGCGAACGCCTCCATGCCCTGCTCCTCGATCCGCCGGGCCAGGGCTTCATCGTCGCGGCGCCGCTGCCGGCGCTCGCTCGCGTTTGCGATCCCGGCCGTAGTGCTCACCAGCACGAGCCGTTCCACCCGATCGGGGTGGGCAAGCGCCACCTGCAGGGCGATCCTGCCCCCCATCGAGTAGCCGGCGAGGACGAACCTTCGGGGCGCCTGGTCTACGACGTCGCGCACGCAGGCGCCGAACGTGATCGGCCTCCGGTCCGAGGTTCGGCCATGCCCGCGGAGGTCGACCGCGGCCGGCCGGTAGCGTTCGGGATCCAGTTGGGAGACAACGCGGTCCCAGGCGCGCGCCGTCCCGCTGAAACCGTGGAGCAGGACGATGGTCTGGCTCACTCCGACATCTTGACCGCGCCGCTCGACACCTTCCTACTCCTACGTGCCTTCGTGGACGAGCTCGTGCGATGCGGGCTTCGGGCCGCCTGTACGTCGCCCGGGTCGCGCTCGGCTCCGCTCGTTCTCACGCTGGCGCGCGAACCTCGGCTGCGGTGCTATTCGCATCTGGACGAGCGCTGCGCGGGGTACTTCGCCCTGGGCCTGGCTAAGGCCAGCGGGCGACCGGTGGTGGTCGCGTGTACGTCGGGCACCGCGGCGGCCCAGCTCGCCCCCGCGGTCATCGAGGCACACGAGGCGCGAGTACCCCTGCTCGTCCTCACGGCCGATCGCCCCCCCGAGCTGCGGGAGGTGGGCGCGGGTCAGACGATCGACCAGATCAAGCTCTACGGGAGCGCCGCCAAGTGGTTCTTCGAGGTCGGCAACCACGAGGCCACCGGCGAGCGCCTGCACTGGGCTCGCGCCCTGGCCTGTCGGGCGTATTGGACGGCGCTCGATGGCGAGCCCGGAGCGGTGCACCTCAACTGGCCCTTGCGCGAGCCCCTCGTACCCGACGCGCCACTCCCGGCCGACGACAGTGGCCGGCCCGGCGGCCTCCCCTGGACCTCCCGACGCCCCGCGTCACCGCGCCTGGAGGAAGGACCGCTCGCGGAGCTGGCCGGCGTGATCGGGGCCCACCCGCGCGGAGTGATCGTCGCCGGGCGCCACGAAGCCGACGACGAACTGGCGACGGCGACCAAGGCTCTGGCCGAGCGGGCCGGCTATCCACTCCTGGCCGATCCGCTGTCAGGGGCCCGCGCCGGACCCGCCGCGATCGCGCACTACGACATCCTGCTCCGCGACGCGCGGTTCGCGGCCGGGTGCGCGCCTGAGCTCGTGCTCCGGATCGGCGACCTCCCGACCTCCAAGCCGTTGCGCCAGTGGCTGGCCGCCGCGACCAACTCTCGCCAGCTGGCGGTGGGCGCCCATGCGGGCCGGCAGGACCCGGATTCGGTGCTGACCGAAGTGATGCCGGCCGACCCGGCGGGCACGCTCGCCGCGGTGAACCAGGCGATCAGCCCCCAGGGCGATCGACAGTGGCTCGAGCGCTGGACCGCCTGCGACGCCCGGGCCGCCCGCGCGCTCGACAGCATCCTGGCCCGGCGGATGAGCGAGCCGGGCGTCGCTCGCGAGCTGGGCATGCGGCTCCCGTCGGAGGTGACGCTGTTCGTTGCGTCCTCGATGCCGGTTCGCGACGTCGAGACCTTCTGGCCTGCACGCGACGAACCTCCGAGGGTCCTGTCCAACCGGGGAGCGAACGGGATCGACGGGACCGTCTCGGCTGCCTTCGGCGCCGTCGCGGCGGCCAACGGCCCCGTGGTCCTGCTGATCGGCGACGTCGCCCTGGCCCACGACATCGGCGGTCTGCTCGCCGCCCGCCGGCTCGACTTGGCCCTCACGATCGTCCTGCTCAACAACGGCGGCGGCGGCATCTTCGACTTCCTCCCCGTGGCCACCCAGACCGACGTCTACGAAGAGCACGTGGCGACGCCGCCCGGCTTGGACTTCGGGCAGGCCGCGGCGCTATACGGGCTCGGCTACCCGCCGCCGCCGCCCGACCTGGACGCGTTCGCCGGCGCGGTCGATGATTCCCTGGCCAGCGAGCGCGCCAACCTGATCGAGGTGCGCAGCGATCGGGCGGCCAACGTGCAACTTCACCGCCACGTTTGGGAACAGGTGGCGCGGGCGCTGGAGTAGAGCCCCAATGAGGAGGAGACGTCATAGGTACCGACCGGGTGATCGGGTGCTCGTCACCGGTGGTTATGACGGAGATCAATCCGCGTGGCTGGCCGGCGGCGACGGATATGCCGGGGTCATCACCGCGATTACCGCCGATCGGGCAGCGGTCGCGCTCGACCACGAGCTCGTGCTCGACGCCCCCGAAAACAAGCAGTGGCAAGACTTCGGTGCGGGCTCCTTCCAGCCGCTCAGGGAGGTCAAGACGGCGCGTGGCACCTACATCGTGGTCACCCATGGTTGGGTGGGCCAGACCTGGGTGGATCCGATCCGCCTCCAGGTTGGCCTATGCGAGGGGCAGCCCGATCTCGACGCGATACCGAAGGGAGGCGGCGTCGGGTACTGGGTCGAATCTCATGCCGGCATCGGGCTCCTGGCGCCAGCGCGTCGGGCCTTCCGCCGGCAGCGATCCTGACTCGGCGACGCGGGCCGGTGGGTATGTCGCTGACGTCAGGCCGTGATCGTCTCCCTGCTCTCGGCCGGCCCCCCGGCATGGCGAAGGGCCCATTCGAGCGCGTAGTCGGCGACCTCCTCCCAGCCCGGCGCTCCGGCCGTGAAGTGCGGCCGACCGGGGAACTCCCGGTACTCGACGACGGCCCTGGACTTGCCCAGGCGCTTGGCGGCCTCCCTGCTGACCGAGGCCGGAACCGTGTGGTCGTTGCCGTTTCCGATGATGAGCAGCGGGGCCCGGTCGTCGTTGTGGAAATCCGCCTTGGTGGGCGCGCCGGGATTGAAGTTGGCGAACGCGGCCTGGAAGAGGACCCTCCCGGGCCCGGGCACCTCGTAGCGGTCGTACGCGGCCTGGGACTCCGCGTCGGTCATCGTGTTCGTGAAGGCGTAGTGGAACTGCTTCCGGGTCAGCTCCACGGTCCGGTTGCGGTTGGCCGGATTCTCGAGAACGGGGAACGCCGAGCGCAGCTGGGCCAGCGGCAGGCGCAGCACGCCCTTGACCGGCGCGGGCGAGAGCGCCACGCCCGCGACGCCGAGCCCCCGATCGAGCAACAGCTCCGTCACCAGGCCGCCGAAGGAATGGCCGATGATGATCGGCGGCCGGTCCAGGCCCCGGATGATCTCGTCGTAGTGATCGGTGATCTCCTTGACTCCCAGCCCCCTCAGGCCAGACGGGTCGCGCCGGACCTCCTCGACTTCGTCCTGCATGTGCGGCCAGGCCGGGGCGAGGACTCGATGGCCGCGGCTCTCGAAGCGCTCCTTCCACCCCTCCCAGCTGCGCGGTGACAGCCAGAGGCCGTGGACGAGGACGATGGGTGGGGCGGAAGCCTGAGAGGACATGGCTCTCCTATGTAGTGGGGGCAAGCCCACCGCGGCAAGCTTGTGAGCAAGCCTGTGGGGCGCAAGCTTGGGGGCAGAGCCCACGCTAACGCCAGGCAGGTTCCGGTGCAGGCGGGGCTGGTGACCTGGGCGCTCGGGCTAATTAGGCCGCGAGTACCGGCAGCAGCGCCGCCAGCTTGATCTCGGTCTCCGCCAGCTCGGCCGCGGGATCGGAGTCGCGCACGACCCCGACGCCGGCGAAGCACCGCGCCGTCGATCCCCGGAGCAGAGCGCAGCGCAGCGCCACGCAGAACTCCCCGTCCTCGGCGGCGTCGGTCCATCCGACCGGCCCGGCGTACCACCCCCGATCCATGCCCTCCAACGCGGGGATCAGCGGGGCCGCGCGCTCCCACGGCTCTCCCCCGACAGCCGGGGTGGGATGCAGAATGCCGGCCAGCTCCACCGCCGAGACCGGCGCTGCGAGCTGGGCCCGGATCGGTGTGGCCAGGTGCTGGATGTTGGCGATCTTGGCCACGACCGGCTCGGGGGCGCTGGTCACCCACACCGCGTGCGGTCGCAGAGACCGCGCGATGCGCCTGGCCACGATCGCCTGCTCCTCGCGGTCCTTAGGCGAGCGCAGTAGCTGTTCGCCCAGGTGGTCGTCCACCGCCGGGTCGGCGCTGCGGCGGGCAGACCCGGCCAGCGCCACCGTGGCCGCGCGCAGTCCGTCCCGGCGCACGAGCAGCTCGGGGCTGGCGCCCACGAAAGCCGCCGCACCGCGACCGGCGCAGTAGACGAAGCACCCCGGGAACGCTTCGCGCAGCACGGCGAACACGGCACCGGGGTCATGGGGCGCGGACGCGAGCACCTCGACCTCGCGGGCGAGCACCACCTTCTGAAGCTCGCCCGCCGCGATGCGCTGCACGGCCCGGGCGACCGCCTCCACGTAGTGCTCGGGGGGCATGGTGCTGCTCACCCGCGCCCGTTGGGCCGGGTCGGGGTCGATCAACGGCGGCACACTCCCACGCAACGAGGCCAACCGGCGGTCCAGTCGCGCGAGCAACTCCTCCGCCAGATCGTCGGGCTCCGCCAGGACGGAGACCGTTAGTCGCGCCTGGCCATCGCCTCGCGCCAGCGCGACTTCGGGCACAGTCAGCAGCGCGGGCGAAAAGCCGTCCCACACGGCGCTCGACCCTCCCTCCGGGGCAAAGGCAAATCCGCCCACCGCCACCGGACCGCTTCCCGCGGGACCGTCGACAGGGTCGGCGCAGGCGTCCGCCACCAGCGCGCGCCACCGAGCCGCGACGTTCTCGAAGCGACGCTCGCCGGTGGCCCGAAGAACCGTCGCCTGGCCCAGGGCGCCGAGCGCGGCCCCACCGCGTTCCGGCTGCTCGAAGCAGAACCAGGGCTCGGCGGGGCCGCGCGAAGCGAATACGACGGCGCTCGGGTCCGTCGTGGGCGCCACTGGGACGGTGACTGCCGCCAGAACGGGGTGACCCCGGCGTCGAGCCCGGTCGATGGCGGTTGCAAGCCGCTTGGTCAAACGGTCGCGGGCCGCCGGGCTCAGCCCGAACTGGCCCGCGTCGCGCTGCCGGCGCCCGGCCGCGGCGGCGCGCGCGCTGGAGTCCCGTGACGCCGGGTCTGAGCTCAGGTTTCGCCCCGCCCGCGCGAGATGGCGATCTCGCCGGTTCGCATCATCTCGATCAGGCCGAAGGGGCGAACCATGCGCTCGAACGCCTCGATTTTCTCGGTGGTCCCGGTGATCTCGATGATCAGCGCGCGCTTGGTGACGTCCACCACCTTGCCCCGGAAGATCTCGCACACCTGCATGACCTCGCCGCGCTGGGGTCCGTCGACCGAGACCTTGAACAGGGCGAGCTCGCGCGCGACCGTGTCGGCCGGTTCGAGGTCGCGGATCTTGAGGACGTTGACGAGCTTGTGGAGCTGCTTGGTCACCTGGTCGATCGGGTGCAGGGCGCCGTCGAGCGTCAGCGTGATGCGCGACACCCGCTCGTCGTCGGTAGGGCCGACGGTCAGGGTGTCGATGTTGAAGCCCCGGCGCGCGAACAGGCCGGCGACGCGCGTCAGGACACCAGGCTTGTTCTCGACCAAAATCGACAACAGGTGCTTGCGCCCGGTGCGCAGCCCGCCGGCCGCCTCGAGCTCCTCGAGGCTGAGCAGTTCCTGGGTCCCGGGCTCGCCCACCTGGCCCTCAGCCCACCATGTCCCGCGCGGGCTGACCAGCGGGGATCATCGGATAGGTGTTCTCCTCACGGGTCACGCGCACGTCGACCAGCACCGGGCCCTCGGTCGCGATCGCCGACTTGAGGTCCTCCACCAGCGTCGCCTTGTTCTCAAAACGCATTCCGGTCGCGCCGTACGCCTCGGCGAGCTTGACGTAGTCGGGGTACTCGCCCATGTCCACATGGCTGTAACGGCGATCCCAGAAGAGCTCCTGCCACTGGCGGACCATGCCCAGGTAGCCGTTGTTCATGATGAACACCTTGATCGGGATGCGCTCCTGAGCGCACGTGGCCAGCTCCTGCATGTTCATCTGCACCGACCCGTCACCGGCCACGCAGCACACCAGCTGATCGGGGTTGCCCACGGCGGCGCCCATCGCGGCCGGCAGCCCGAAGCCCATCGTGCCCAGGCCTCCGGAGTTGATCCACTGGCGCGGCCTGGAGAAGTGGTAGTACTGGGCCGTCCACATCTGGTGCTGACCCACGTCCGAGGTGATGATGGCCTCTCCGCCCGTGGCCTCGTAGAGAGCCTGGATCATGTACTGGGGCTTGATCTCAGCATCGGTGGAGTCCTCGTAGCCCAGCGGGTGCTTCTTGCGCCAGCCCTCGATGCGCCCCCACCATTCCTCCAGCCGAGCGGGGTCGGCGCCGAGAGCGCGGTACTCGACCAGCAGCTTGGCCAGCACGTTCTTGGCGTCGCCCACGATCGGGATGTGGGCGGGCACGTTCTTGGAGATCTCGGCGGGGTCGACGTCGATGTGAATGAACTTGGCCCGCGGGGCAAACTCGGACAGCTTCCCGGTGATGCGGTCGTCGAACCGGGCCCCCACCGCGCAGATGAGGTCCGCCTCGTCCATCGCGTAGTTGGCCGCCCGGGTCCCGTGCATGCCCAGCATGCCCAGCCACTGCGCGTGGGGGGCCGGAAAGCCGCCGAGTCCCATCAGCGTGCAGGTGACCGGGAAGCGGTCGGCCAGGCAGAACTCGACCAGCTCGGCGGCGGCGTTCGCGTTGATCACTCCGCCGCCCGCGTAGATGACGGGGCGGCGAGCCGCGGCAAGCGCCTTGGCGGCCTGGCGGATCTGCTTCTGGTTGCCCTCCGTGGTGGGCTGGTAGCCCGGAAGGTGCACGTCGCTGACCGGCTCGTACTCGATGTCGGCCCGCGAGAGGTCGACCGGGATGTCAACGACCACCGGGCCGGGTCGCCCGGTGCGCGCGATGTAGAAGGCCTCGTGAATGACCCGCGGCAGCTCGAGCGGGTGCTGGATCAGGAACGAGTGCTTGACCGCCGGCATCGTGAGGCCGATGGTGTCGGCCTCCTGGAAGCCGTCGGTGCCCAGGAGCTCGGTGCGCACCTGCCCGGTGACGAACACCACCGGGACCGAGTCCATCAGCGCGTCCATGATCGGAGTGACCAGGTTCGTCGCCCCCGGACCGGAGGTCCCGAAGGCGACCCCGACCCTGCCGGTGGCCTTGGCGTAGCCCTCGGCGGCGTGGCCGCCCCCGGCCTCATGGCGGACGAGCACGTGGCGGATGCCCGCGTCGTAGAAGGCGTCGTAGGTCGGAAGGTTCGCGCCCCCGGGGAGGCCGAATACGACGTCGACGCCTTCGGCCTTCAGGCACTCCATCACGGCGTCGACAGCGCGCATCCCTGGGATCACTCCTTGCGTCGGCAGACAGGGTGCCCGGCGCGTCTCGAGCGCCCGGGCAACGAGAAATCCGAGTCTAGCAGCGGGATTTAGCGGGATTTGGCGGTCAGGGAGCCCGACGACGGGGGGTCACGACGGCGCGACGGTGGGCTCCTCGGCTGCGCCTTCGCTGACCTGCCCCGGAAACTCGAGGTCTTCGCCGCAGCGGGTGCACACCGCGTCGTAGAGCATCACGAGCTTCCCGCAGCGCGGGCAGTAGCGCCGGAACTCATCGTGCTCGCTGCGGTAGACGAACGCCGCGAGCAGGCCGAGGAACGGAATGATGGCCGAGATCAGGAACCACAGCAAGAACGAGCTTCCCTTGGATCGGCCCACGATGCCACCCGCCAGGCCGAAGCACAGCGCGATGACGGCGTAGGCCACGGCTCTCTAGGCGCAGAGCGTCGCTAGAAGACCAGGACCCGCAACGCCCAGATCAAGGCCACGACCGCGATCACCGGGATGACGATCGCAATCGCGATGTGGATCAGCGCCGAGAGCAGGATCCACCCTGCGATCACCAGGATCACGACTGCTAGCCCGCGTCGCAGGAGGGAGCTCAAAGACCAAGAGGAATGAGAGGCTTCAGGGTTCATGGCCTTAAGCCTAGTCGCTCACGGCAACTTCGTCCCGAAATTCGGCGGCGCCGATCCCCGCACCGCCAGCTGGAGCACCCGACCTGCGGCCGGGTTCTCGGCGCGGGTCCGTGCGCCCGGCTTCCCGGCACCGGTCCGGCGTCCGGGCCCGCGGTTGTACTTCCCGGCCTAGTCGTGCGTCCGCTTCAGATAATCGAACCGGGTGGGGTCACCCGGTCGCCGTGGCGCGGGCGCCAGGCGCACGAGCCCGTAACGGCGGATTCGAGGCTTGAGCGGGTCGGGGGTGGTGGGACGAACCTCGGGCAGCAGCAGCAGACGGGAAGCGCGTATGGCTGATGCGTTCATGTTGTCGAAGATCATCGTCCGCAAGGGCCAACGGCGCCTTGGACCTCGGTCCAAAATCAGCGCGCGCGTTCCTGGACGGACGGCCGAATGTCGACGGGGACGATCGAAGATTCCTGGACGAACGCACGATGGCGCCGGACTGTCGCCGCTCCCTCGGGCTCCCGCGATTCGGTCAGGCTCCTGCGGTACCGTCATGCTCTCGTCATTGCGCCGAGCTTCGCGCGGTGCGCACCGCTTCGGCCAGGGCTGCGCGGGCCCGGCTCGGCAAGCGTCGGCGTACCCGCCAGGGCGCCCCGGCAAAGGCCGTGTTCGCCACTGTCGCAAAGCCGCGCTCGTCCTCACGTAGGGCGAGCAGGAGATGGGCGATTCGGTCGGCGGGTGGAAGCGTGGGCTCGTTCACTCGCACGCAACAGCAGTGCACCCGCCGCCCACCGGGGCGCACGAGCAGGGCGCCCGACTCCCCGACAAGCCATACCCCGAGCTTTCCCCGCTCGAGCGCCAGGCCGGTGCGCCGATGCAGCTCGCGAGCCCTGTGGCCCACGAGGTCGCCGAGCAGGCCGATGGCGACCTGCTCCGACGGACGGGGCTCCGCGCGAGTCCCACGCCCGGCCCGCGGCGGACGCACCACGTTGGCGCCGCGCTGGGCGTAGAGCTCGGGAATGATCCACGCGTGCGCGAGGCTGATCAGCGCCACCGGGAGAGCGAGCGGTTGGAGCAGCACGAGCACCCCGGCGACCGCGACGAACGGGATCGTGTAGGCCAGCATCCAACCGGTCCACAACAGCTCCGCGCGATGAAGCCGGCGCTCATCGGTGAGCGGGCGCCACGGAACCCGTTCCAGCTCGGGCAGCAACCCCGCCCGCGTCTCGGCGACGACGATCGAGTCGCCGATCTGGACGTCCCCGGTCATCGGCTCACTGGCTCGCGTTCCTAGCCGCTCAGCCGCGGCTCGTGCCGTCTATCAACCGCCCGAGATTGGGAGACGGAGGATGACAAGCTCGGCGTCCACCGGGAGGTCGCGCACCTGCTCGGCGTGCCCCTCCCCCGTGGAGACCATGCCGAAGTATCCGCGGTCGAGCTCGCGGCGGAACGCGTCGACCGCGGCCTCTACGGCGGCCGGATCGCCGGCGGTCCACTCGGCGACGGTCGTGTGGCCTGTGTGATCCATGCGAATGAGACGGGACATCGCTGCCTCCTGAGGATGAATTCGGCCCGCGGACATGGTACGCCCCGCTCACCCGGACCCACCGGGTCGGGGCCGAGCGGGTTCGCGGCCGGCCGGGTCGGGGCCGAGCGGGTTCGCGGCCGGCCTCGCCCGGGCCCCACCGAGTCCGGGCCGACCTGGTCTGGGCTGGACCGGACCCGGCCCAGCGGTCCGAGCCGGCTGCCTCAGACGCCGAGTTGCTCGCGGACGAGCCTCGTGACCTCGGCTCCGTCGGCACGTCCGCGGGTCTCGCGCATGACCTGGCCCACTATGGGGCCGATGGCCTTGTCGTTTCCGGCCCGCATCCGCGCGGCGGCCTCGGGATGGGCCTCGATCGCGGCGGCGACGATGGGGGCCAGCTCCTCGGCCGCATCGCCTCCCAGCCCGGCCAGCCCCTCGAGCTCGACGATCTGCGCCGGGTCGCCGCCCTCGGCCACCAGTCGGTCGAGCACCTGACGGGCTGCGCCCACCGAGATCGACTTGCTGGCGAGCATCGCGACCACGCCGGCCAGTGCGGATGGACTCACGTTGGACTCGCGCGGGTCGCTCTCCCCGAGCCGTGACACCAGCTCTCCGGTCACCCAGTTGGCCAGCTGCTGCACGGTCTCTTCCGGAGGCGGTGTCCGGCCGCCGTCGCTCGCGGCCGCGAGCTCACGCAAGGCGTCCTCGAAGTACTCTCCGAGCTCGGAACGCGTGGCAAGGTGCCGCGCAGCGGAAGTGTTTAGGCCCAGCGTCGTCTCGTACCGGTCGGCGCGGGCGGCGGGGAGTTCCGGCAACGCGTGCCGGGCGGCGGCGAGCATCTCGTCGGTGACCCGAACCGGGATGAGGTCGGGCTCGGGGAAGTAGCGGTAGTCGTGGGCTTCCTCCTTTGAGCGGAGCAAGCTCAGCGTCCCGGTCGAGGGATCGAAGTGCAGCGTCTCCTGCTCAACCGCCCCTCCGGAACGAACCACCTCGATCTGGCGCTCCACCTCGGCGCGGATCCCTTGCTCGAGGAATTTGAAGGAATTCATGTTCTTGAGCTCGGTCTTGGTGCCCAGTTCCTTGCTCCCGCGGGGGCGGACGGAGACGTTGGCGTCGCAGCGCAGGGACCCCTGGGACATGTCCACGTCGGAGACCCCCAGCTGGCGCAGCGTGGTGCGCAGCAGGGTCAGCCATTCGCGCGCCTGCTCGCCGCTGCGGACGTCGGGCTCAGTGACTATCTCCACCAACGGGGTGCCGCCGCGGTTGAAGTCCACGACGCTGACGTCGGAACCGTGAATGCGCCCGCTGGTTCCGACGTGGACGAGCTTGGCCGCGTCCTCCTCGAGGTGCACTCGGTGAATGCGAACCTCGCCGAGCCGGCCCCGCCGGGCGAGCGGTTCGTCGTACTGGGAGATCTGGTAGCCCTTGGGCAGGTCGGGATAGAAGTAGTTCTTGCGGTGAAACACTGAGCGGGGCGCGAGCTCGCACTCCAGCGCCATCCCGATCATCAGGCCGAAGTGGATCGCGCGCTCGTTGACCACGGGGAGGGTGCCGGGCAGACCGAGGCAGACCGGACACGTGCGCGTGTTCGGCGGCTCCCCGAACGACAGCACACAGCCGCAGAACATCTTCGTCCGGGTGGACAGCTGCACGTGGATCTCAAGGCCGATGACGGGCTCGAGGTCGACCCCCGGCGTGTCTCGGGTCCCGGGCGAATCGGTCCGCTCGCGCTCGCTCATCGTCGCGCCGGACTCCCGTCGAATCCGATCGCCCGCTCGAGCGCGAACGCGACGTCGAGCACGCGGTTCTCGCTGAACGCCGGGCCCGCGAGCTGAAAGCCCGTCGGGAGACCGTCGCTCAGACCATTGGGAATCGAGATCGCCGGTATGCCCGCCAGCGACATGGGCACCGTGCAGAAGTCGGACAAGTACATGGATAGCGGGTCGGCGGTCCTCGACCCGAGCTCGAAGGCGACGGTCGGACTGGTGGGAGTCGCGACCAGATCGAACTCCTGGAAGGCCGAGTCGAAGTCGCCCGCGATCTTCGTGCGCACGCGCTGCGCGCGGCCGTAGTAGGCGTCGTAGTAGCCGCTGGAGAGCGCGTAGGTTCCGAGCATGATGCGCCGCTTGACCTCGGCCCCGAAGCCGTCGTGACGCGTGCGCGTGTACATGGCCAGCAGCCCGTCCTCGCCGTCGACGCGCAGGCCGTAGCGGACACCGTCGTACCGAGCCAGGTTGGAGGAGGCCTCGGCGGGCGCGAGTAGGTAGTAGGCCGACAGGCCGTGGGGAGCGTGCGGCAGGCGGCAGCGGCGGACGCTCGCCCCAAGCTCCTCCGCGCGGCGCAGGGTGTCCTCGAACGCCGTGAGCACGCCTGGCTCGATCCCCTCGCCGGTCAGCTCCTCCGGCACGCCCAGCCGGACGCCGTCCAGCCTGCGGGCGTCGGGCATCGTGATCGGTTCGGGAAACGCGAGCGACGTCGAGTCACACGGATCGCGCTCCCCCACCATCTGACTCAGGAGCAGCGCGGCATCTGAGACGTCGCGCGCGAAGGGTCCCGCCTGATCCAGCGAGGAGGCAAACGCGATCATCCCGTAGCGCGACACCGCCCCGTAGGTGGGCTTCAGTCCCACCACGCCACACAGGGCGGCCGGCTGGCGGATCGAGCCTCCGGTGTCGGTCCCGAGAGCCCAGGGGGCCAGGCCCGCCGCCACGGCCGCCGCACTCCCCCCCGAGGAGCCGCCCGGCACACGCGCGCGGTCCCACGGGTTGAGCACCGGCCCGTAGCCCGAGTTCTCGTTCGAGGACCCCATCGCGAACTCGTCCTGGTTGGTCTTGCCGAGGAGCGGGGCTCCGGCCCGGTTCAGGCGTTCGACGACCGTGGCCGTGTACGGAGGGCGGTAACCCTCGAGGATCCGTGAGCCGGCCTGGCTGGGCACGCCGCTGGTGCAGAACAGGTCCTTCACCGCCAGCGGCACCCCGCCCAGCGCCAGCTCAGCCCCCGCACCGCCGGTTGAGGCGGGCGCGGAGTCGGCGAGCCAGGTGAAGGCGTTGAGGTCGTCGCGCGCGGCCCGGTCGCGGTAAGCCTCGAACAGCTCGACCGGGTCGAGCTCGCCGGCCTGCACGCGCCGAGCCGCCTCGCCGGCCGAAAGTTCGATGAGGTCGCTCATGCCGCTCGCACCAGACTGCTCATGCCTGTGGGCTGGGCACCGCAAAGCCGCCGTCGATGACCTCGGGCGCCGACTCCAGGACGACCTCGCGAGGCAGCGACGGGCGGGGCTCATCGGCGCGCAGCGCGTTCTCGACCTCGACCACGTGGGTCGTGGGGCGCACGTCCTCGAGGTCGAGCTCGTTGATCTTCTCGACGTGCTCGAGCACCTTCGACAGCTCGGAGGCCATCCGCGTGACCTCGTCCTCGGACAGCGACAGGCGCGCAAGGCGGGCGATGTGCAGGACCTGCTCACGCTCGATCATGGGACCGCCCGATTCTAGGTGCTGGCAGGTACGGTCCCCGCCCAAGCGATGCCTGACTCTTTTCGCGCAGCCTGGCTAAGGCGGGAGCGGCTGGTCGCGCTCGGCCTGACCACAACGCTGCTGGCCGGGGTGACGGTGGTCGTCTTCGGTGAACACCTGTTCTCGGGGTGGACGTTTCCGTATGACTTTCTTGGCCCCTACAGCACGACGCCCGCGTTCGTCGGAGCGACCATCGGTCAGGGACACCAGGTGTCATGGATGCCGTTCGTCGCGAGCGGGTTCCCGGTGGCGGTCGATCCCCAGGCGGGCCTGTACTTCCCGTTGTGGTGGATGCTCGGCGCGCTCGGGGTGCCGCTCACCCTGAGCGCACTGACCGCGGTGCAGGTTGGACATGTCCTGTTTGGAGCGCTCGGGGTGCTGGCCTTGGCTCGGGCGCGGCGCCTACCCTGGCCGTGGGCGGCGTTGGCCGCGCTCGCGTACGTGTTCTTCGGCGGTTTCTACGGCGACGCCGAGCACGCCGACTACGTGCGCGGATTCTCGTATGCGCCCTGGCTGTTGTGGGCACTGACTCCGCCCTCCGGTCACCGGCGCTGGAGAGGCTTGGTGGCGCTGCCGCCGCTGACGTGGCTCATCGCCACAGGTGCCTACCCCGGGCAGATTGTGGCTTTTGCCCTCGTCGGGATCGCGTACCTGGCGATCGAGTTGCGCGCGCGAGGCCATCAACTGTCGTGGCGCAAGCGAGTTGGACCACTGCTGCTGGCCGCCGGCGCGTGCGCGGCAGTAACGCTGGCCGTCCTGCTGCCGTTTATCGCCGCGTCGATGCGCGGGGACCTGCATCGGGCGCTGGAACCCACACCCGCGGTGCGGGCGTCGTTCTCCATCCACGCGCTGGATGTCCTGGGGCTATATCTGAACAACTTCGCCTGGACCTACGAGGGCACGATCACTGCCTGGGCGGTTGGCATCCCGACCCTGATCGGGCTGGGCTGCCTGGGCCGGCGAGGGCTCAGCCGCCACGCCGCTTTGGCGGTGGCGGGCGGGGTGGCGCTGCTGCTTGCAGTGGCCCCGGCGGTGGGGCCCATCGGTCAGCTCATGGCCGACGTGCGGCCGCTGTTTCCCACGCGGTTTCCCGCGGCCGACTACAAGGCGTTCGTCGCGGTCGCGCTGGTCGTGCTCGGAGCCGAAGGGTGGCGCGCGATCGCCGAGCGCGGCGCGGGGGCGGAGTGCGGCCCGAGCGCCGAGCGCGGCGCGGGGGCCGAGCGCGGCCCGAGGGTCGCCTGGGGGGCGCTCGGGGTCGGCGGCGGGATTGTGGCCGGTGCGCTGCTGGCGCCGGCGACTCATGCCCAGCCCACGCGCACTCCGGCACTCGTGGCCGCGATCGTGATCGCAACGGTGGGACTCGCGCTGTGGCGACCTCGGCCCACGGTGCTGGCCGGAGCACTGCTCGCGTTGGTCGTGGTCGACGGTGCTCGGGAGATCTCCGATTACCGGCAAGCCAGCGGAGTCCAGCCATGGCGCATTTCTCCCGGCTCCGCCGCCTGGGCGCGCGCGCGGGATCCCTACGTCCGCCGGCTGGCGCTGACGCTGAGCCGACCGCCCCCGGTCCGTCCCGCACGCCTGCCGCCGAATGCGCCTCTCGCGCGGTTCGTGACCGGCACCGAGCCGGACGCGTCTGGTTGGGTGGGCGACGGCTACCGGCTGACCGACTACGGCAGCACCATCGAGCGCGTCCGCTGGCAGGCCGAGCACGATCCCACCTGGTCGGCGCTCCTGCTCGCTCCCTGGCACGGCTGGACTTTCAGCTGCGCCTCGGTCGGGTGCGCGGACGGCCGGGTGCGATTGCCGGCTCCAAGCGGGTGGAGCCCAGATCCTCGGGTGCGAACCACGTCCTACGGACCGCAGCGGATCGTCTACGAAGTCGCTCTTCCTCTCGCGGCATTGATGGTGGAGAACGAACTCGCGATCCGCGGGTGGCACGCAGACCGCCCGGGCGTGAGGACGGTCGACGCCGGCATCCCGCTGCGGACGTGGCGCCTCCCCGCGGGCCGATACCGCTTCAGCGCGAGCTACCAGCAGCCAGACCAAACGGGACAGCTCGTGGCCACCGTGGTCGCGTTGGTCGCGTGGGCGGCGTGCGCCGGTCTGCTGTGGTTCGGTGTCCGCGAGCGGGTCGGGGCTAAGCCGGACCGGCCTGCCGGTCCTCTCCCCCAGCCGGGGGGGCGGGCCTGACCGGTATGCCCCCTGCCTCGCCGTCTGTGGGTGCCAGAATGCGACCGGGACTCTCGTCGCGCACCGCCAACCATCCGCCGACCGCCACGCCGGCGCACGCCACCAGGCTCAGGTAGCCGGCCACCGTGACGTCACCCAGGCTGCCGCCCCCAGGCTGGTCGATGAGAATCCGGACGGCCAGCCAGAGAAACGCAACCGCCCCCACTATCAGGATCGCTACCTCCGACGCCACGGGCAGGGCCGGGCTTCGTTGGGAGGCGGTGACCAGCGCGCTCGCGCCCGCCATCACCCCAGCCAGGAGCAGCAGCCAGCGCAGGTGAGAGACCGTGTCCCAGCCGCTGCGTCCGGTGAGCCCGGCGCGGCTGTACCAGGACGTGGCGAACAGCAGGACGATCAGCGCAATCCCCGACACGGCGAGCAGGTAGTCCTCGGATCGCAGCCGCCTGACGTCGAAGCTCATGCGAGCGCTCGGGTCCCGGCACCCTCGCCGGTACGCTGCGCGCGAGCGGCGCGGAGGGTGTTCTCGAGCAGGCAGGCGATCGTCATCGGACCGACACCGCCCGGCACCGGGCTGATCGCGCCCGCCACCTGGGAGACGGCATCGAAGTCGACGTCGCCCACCAGACCCTCGGGCAGCCGGCTGATGCCCCCGTCGATGACCACCGCTCCGGGCTTGACCCAGTCGGCCTTCACCAGGCGGGGCACGCCGACCGCGGCGATCAGCACGTCCGCGCGCGCACACACGGCGGGCAGGTCGCGCGTTCGGGAGTGACAGGTGGTGACCGTGGCGTTGGCGCCCAAGAGCAGCTGAGCCACGGGCTTACCGAATAGGTTCGAGCGCCCGACGACGACGGCCTCGGCGCCCTCCAGGGTGACGTTCTCGCTCTCGAGCAGGTGCATCACGCCGGTGGGCGTGGCCGGTCGCAGCCCGTCTCGTCCCAGCGCCAGCAGCCCCGCGCTCACCGGGGTCAGTCCGTCCACGTCCTTAGCCGGGTCGATGCGGCCGGTGAGCCCCGCGCCGTCGAGATGGGCGGGGACCGGCAGCTGCAGCAGCACGCCGCTGACGCGTTCGTCCGCGTTCAGGCGCTCGAGCAGCTCGACGACCTCCTCCTCGCTGGTGTCGGCCGCCAGCCGGTGGTCGAAGGCGGCTATGCCCGCCTCGGCGCTGGCCCTCTGCTTCCCGTCGATGTAGACCTGGGAGCCGGGATCCTCGCCCACGAGCACCGTGGCCAGCCCGGGCGGGGTGCCCGTTTGGCGGACGAGGTCGGCCACGTCGTCGCGGACGCGCTCGCGGAGTCGGGCGGCCACGGCACGGCCATCGATCACTCGAGCTGGCATGGCAAGGGATGCTAGGCGAGCGGGCAGCGGCGAGTTTGCGTCAGGCGCGGCTGACCGGGGCCAGGTCGGCCACCAGCTTGCGCTCCGAGCCGTCGGAAGCGAAGCGGACGACCACGATGCCGCCCGGTTCGAGGCCGGTGACCACCCCCTCCCCGAAGGCGGCGTGGACGACATCGTCTCCCAGGCGATAGTCGACGGCGGGCGCGGCCGCGGGCGACCCCGTCTGCGTCTCTCCCCAGGACGGGATGGACCCGCTCGAACGCCCATGCGAGGCGGCTCCGGCGCGGGCGGGCTGTTCGTCGCGCTCGAGGAGCTCGTCGGGGAGCTCGGATAGGAACCGGCTCGGCGCGCCGAACGCGTGCGCGCCGAAGACCGAGCGCCGGCGCGCATATGTCATGTACAGGTCGCTCATCGCGCGAGTGATCCCCACGTTGCAGAGGCGGCGCTCCTCCTCGAGCCCGCCTTCGTCCAGAGCGCGCGAGTGGGGAAAGATGCCCTCCTCGCAGCCGATGATGAACACGATCGGGTACTCGAGCCCCTTGGCGTTGTGCAGCGTCATG
>DASZHF010000162.1:0-12403 GCA_035938095.1 Solirubrobacteraceae bacterium | reverse complement strand
TGGCAGTGGGTGCGGACCTCGAGGTTGGGCCGCTCCATCACGGGGTGCAGGTAGCACACGGCAGCACTGGCGCGCGCTCCGTTTCGCTGGGTGAGCTGGTACCAGCCCACCCCGTCCTGGGCCGCCCCGTTGAAGTCGTCGTTGGCGGGTAGGCCATAGGCGGCCGCCGCCTCGAGGAACGCCTCGCTCATCGGATTGCGCGACCGGCCCTCCGAAACGGCGAGCGGGCCCCCGCTGCCGTGCAGGTCGCTGGCCCCGCGCTCGTTGTCCTCGGACTTTACGAAGTAAGGGAGCAGGTCGTCAAAGCCCCATCCGGTGCAGCCCTGCTCGTCGCGCCAGCCGTCGTAGTCCAGCCGGTTTCCGCGGATGTAGATCATCGCGTTGATCGAGGAACTCCCCCCGAGCACGCGGCCGCGCGGGAGGTAGATGCGCCGGTTGTGGCACTGGGGCTCCCATACCGTCGAGTGGTCCCAGTCCTGCTGAGTCCGGAACAGCGTCCCGAAGGCGGCCGGAATGTGCACAAGGTCGTTGTCGTCGGGTCCCCCGGCCTCCACCAGCAGGACCCGAACGTCCGCATCCTCCGTCAACCGGTTCGCGAGCACGCAACCCGCCGAACCGGCTCCCACGATCACGTAGTCGTACATTGGCTCCCCTCACCTCGGCTTGGGCGAGCCCCGGGGGGCACCGCCGCTTCCAGGCCCGAAAAGATAAGGGAGAAGAACAGCTTGCGCGATCAGAACGCCGCTGGAGCGGGCACCGACCGCCAGCAGGGCGGGCGCGCTATCCGAGCTGGCGAACCCGGTCAGGGAGGCGCGGTCGAGCGCGCTCGAATCGCCGCGACGGACGCGGTCCCGAGGCCTCGGCCATGTCGGCCGGGGACACGCTCGGCGGGCGCGACCAGATATCGGCGCACTCGGCGCACACGGCCTCAGGGATCAGTCCGGTGCGCATGAGCAGGCCGAAGATCTTGCACCCCACGCAGTAGGCAAGGATCGACTCCAACCCGGCCGCGACGATCACGGCCACCAGGAGTCCGTCGGCGATGCCGTTGAACCCGAAGCCGAGCGCGAGCACCGCCGCGGCCGTCGTCATCGCGGCTCCCATGGCCTGGGCGAAGCGCTTGGGCGGCCCAGCGACGGGCTTGGGCGCTCCGAGGCGGGGCGCCACGACCTCCGACGCCAGGCGCCCGAGCGGGCTGAGCGTCGGGCCGGTGGCCACGCGCGCGATGAAGCCGTAGGCCAGCACGGCCAGCAGGACATACCACGACGTGGCCAGCGTGATCACCGCGATCAGCATCACCACAGCGGCCACCACGCGCGCCGCTTTCTCGTTTACCGGATGGGGGAAGGAGAACAGCCCTGACATTCGCATCGACCATCCAATCTAGCGAGGCGTCGCCGGGCGCTCAGGCTGGCGCCGGCCCGGCGCGCTGCATCACTCGAACGCCGCCCTTGGGGATCTGGGTGACCCCCCGCCTGAGGATCTTCTCCAGACCGTCCTCGGTCGCCTCGAGTTGCGTGCGCTCGAGCACCCGGCGGATCACGGTGCGCATCTCATAAAGAGCGAAGCTCGCACCCAAACAGCGACGGGTCCCCCCGCCGAAGGGGATCCAGGTGTAGGTGTCCGGCGCCCCGGCCCCAAGGAAGCGCTCGGGGCGGAAGGCGTCGGGCTCGGGATAGTGGTCGGGGCGGCGGTGCGTGAGCGCGATTGACGGGTTGATCTCGACCCCGGGCGGTACGAGGTAGCTCCCGAGCGCAAACGGCTCGCCGCGTACCACCCGACCGATCCCGGGCACCACCGCCCGCAGCCGAAGTGTCTCCTTGATCACCGCGTCGAGATAGACGTCATCGCCGCGCGCGAGCTCGGCCGTGAGCTTGTCCAGCACCGCGGGCGCATGCAGCACGAGGTCAAACGCCCAGGCCAGGCCGGTGGCGGTGGTTTCGTGCCCGGCGACGAGCAACGTGACCAGCTCGTCGCGCAGCTCGCGGTCGCTGAGCGGCGCACCCGCGTCGTCGCGCGCGCACAACAACATCGAGAAGACGTCCTCACGCTGATCGAGATCGGGGCTCTCGCGCCGCCGCGCTATTTCGTCGTAGATCAGCTCGTCGAGCGCCCGCCGCCGCGCCTCGAAGCGCCGGACCGTCCCGCGGTCGCCGAAACGTCCGCGCAGCAATGCGAAGAGGACGAGGCTGAGCCTGGGGGATATCGGCTCGAGCAGGCTACGGACGCGGCGCTTGAGCTCCTCACGGCGGGCGCCTTCCTCGATGCCGAAGATCGCGCTCATGATCACCTCGAGCGTCAGCGACTGCATGGAGGGCAGCAGGACGAAGGGCTGTCCCACCGGCCACTCCTCGATCGCGTGGTCGGTGGCCTCTCGCATCACCCGCTCGTAGGTCTTCAAGCGCTGACCGTGGAAGGGAGGCAGCATCAGACGCCGCTGTCGCAGGTGCTCCTCGCCGTCGAGCAGCAGCAGCGAGCGCCGGCCCACAACCGGCTCCAGCACCGCGTTGGCTTCCCCGGCCCGGAGCCGATCCGGGGAGGCGCGGAAGATCTCCTTGATCGCGCCGGGGTCGAACACCATCACGAAGCCCGAGTCGAACGAGGTGCTGAACGTGACGATCTCTCCGTAGCGCCGGCGCGCGGCCGCGAGGAAGGGCGCCGGGAAGAAGATGAAGCCCAGCGTCTGAAGCAGTCGCGGGAGGCGGGGGCCGGGGGGCAGTGAGGGGGCGGCGGGCGCGGCCACTGCCACGATGGTCGCAGACGGCTGCGCTAACCGGCCGGGGCGAGCGCCGGACGGTGAGCGGTCCAGCGTTCTATGCCCTCCAGCTGCGCGGCGAGCGAGATGAGCGTCTCCTCGTCGTTCTCGCGCCCCATCAGCTGGGCGCCGACCGGAAGGCCGTCCGCGGTGAATCCGGCTGGCACGCTGATCGCCGGCCAGCCCAGGACGTTCCACGGCCAAGCCATTGGACACGCTCTCACGGTCAGCTTGTCGGTGGCCCAGTTCGTGAGTCCCTCGAGCGATCCGGCTGGCGGCGGCGGTTTGGCCGTGGTCGGAGCCAGGATCACGTCGACGCGGTCGAAGATCCGTCCGATCCGCCGCGCCAGCGGGCGCTCGAGCGCGCGGGCCGCGCGCAGGATCCGGCCGCTCAGGAGCCGTCCGATGCGGGCATTGGCCCGGGTGCGGTCGTCGAGAAGGTCGGCGTCGGGCACCCGCGCCACCCAGTCGCGGACGCCGGCCTGGGCCCGCGGCACGAAGGTCAGGCCGATCAGCCGATAGGCGGGCTCGGCGTCGATCACCTCGTGACCGAGCTCGGTCAGCACTCCCGCCAGGCGCTCGACCTGAGATCGGACCGATGCGTGCAGGCGGGTCGGCGGGCCGCTGAACGGAATCCGCCTCGAGAGCGCAATGCGCAGGCGGCCCGGGGCCCGGCGCGCGGCCGCGACGAACGGAGCCCCCGGCGGAGGCGGCGCGTGAAGGTCGCCCGGATGATTGCCGGTGAGGACGTCGAGCAGGAGCGCCGCGTCCTCGACGCTGCGGGCCAGCGGGCCGATGCAGGTCAACCCGTTGAAGGCCTCCGGGTCGGGCCAGGTCGAGATGCGCCCGCGCTGGGGCTTGATCCCGACCAGGTGACACCACGCCGCGGGTATGCGCACGGAGCCGGCCCCGTCGGAGCCGACGGCGGCGGGCACCATCGCGGCGGCCACCGCCGCGGCCGAGCCCCCGCTCGAGCCGCCCGGGGAATGGGCGCGGTTCCACGGGTTCCGCGTGATGCCAAACGCGGCCCCCTCGGTGAAGGGCCACTGGCCGATCTCGGGGGTGTTGGTCTTCCCCACGACCACGGCTCCGGCCGCCTTCAGGCGACGCGCCACCTCGCCGTCGTCTGGCTTGGGCTCGAAATCGCCCGCGCACCCAAACGCCGTCGCGCAGCCGGCCAGGTCCATGTCGTCCTTGATCGCGACCGGGACGCCGAGCAGCGGCGCGCGCTCGCCGGCCGCGAGCCGGCGGTCGGCTTGCGCAGCCGAAGCCCGGGCCGCCTCGGGGAGCACGAGCCGGAAGGCACGCAGGCCGCTGTAGGCGTCGATCCGCGCGAGCGCCTGCTCGACGAGCTCGCGGGAGGTCACGTCGCCCCGGGCCAGCAGCGCGGCCTGGGCGCCCAGGCCGGCGAACGCGAGGTCCTCCTGCGTGGAATAGGAGCTCATGGGAAGTGGGGGCGGGGGTCCAGAGTTCCGGCGCGTCTGGTGCAGGATCGCTTGCAACCAGTGTGGCGCATGATCGCTTGCAACGCTCGGAGGCCCGCCGGGCGGACGGTATCGTGCGCCGCCGCCCGGTCTCGCCGGGCTTCCTTCATGTCTGGTCCGGTTCGCCTGATCGGGGCGCTCGCGCTCCTGGTCGCCCCCGTCGTGCTCGCGGTCGTCGTCTGGGCGACACTGCCGCTGGCCCCCGCGGGTGCAAGCGTCCAGTCACTGCGCCACAAGGTGGCTCGCCAGAGTCAGCGCGAGCGCGCCCTTTCGTCCAGCGCCGCGCGCCTGGGACGGCTCATCGCGCAGCTCGGTATCCAGCTGGCGATCCTGTCCCGGCGCGAGGTCGCGACTCAAGCCCAGCTCGATGCATGGCTGGCTCGCCTGGCCCGGACCCGCGTACAGCTGCGCTCGGCGCACGTGCGTCTGGCCGAGTTGAGGGTGCACCTGGCCGCGACCCGTCAGACCCTCGCCTCCCAGCTCGTGGCGCAGTACACCTCTCCCCAGGTCGATCTGGTCACCGTCGTGCTTACGTCCACGAGCTTTAGCCAGCTACTCGACCGGGCCGACTTCCTGCACCGCGTCGCGCACTCCAATGCCCAGGTCGTCGACGCGGTGCACCGGGCTCGGGACGCCACTCAGCGCCAGGCCGATCAGCTCGCCGCCCTCCAGGTGCGCGAGCGCTACACGACGATTGCCGTGCGCAGCCAGCGCGATGCCCTGGCTGCCATGCGAGCCGCCCGCGAGTCGCGGCAGGCGAGCCTGAGGCGTGCTCGCGCGGCCCAGCTCGCGGCGCTGCGGCGCACGATCGCCGGCCGACGCCGCGCCGAACGCGCCTTGCGCCGGCTGGAAGCCATTCAGGCGACCGCGTTCAGCGGCGCCGGGTCCGGCGGACCTTGGGCGATTCCCTGGCCGATAGTCCTGTGTGAGTCCGGGGGCCAAAACCTGCCTCCCAACGGCGCCACCGCGTCGGGCTACTACCAGATGACCGACGCCACGTGGCACGGCCTCGGGGGTGGCACGCAGCATGCCTACCAGGCGCCCAAGAGCGTCCAGGATCGCCTCGCCGCCAAGCTCTGGGCGGGCGGGTCGGGCGCGAGCAACTGGGTGTGCGCGGCGATGGTCGGCCGCTGAATCTGCGCTGGGACGCGCAGCGCGCGGACGCAGCCCCGGCCAGCGCTCGGTCTTGACATTGCCCCGATCGAGGGCGAGCATGGCCAGCCGCGCCGGCGGCGCCGGCGCGCACCCACATGCTTGCTGCCCACTTCTCCGGCGGCGGTTCAGACCCCGCCTTCGCTCTGTCGCTGGCGGTCGTCGTGGCGATCGTCTACCTGGCCGTTCTGCGCCTCGCCGACCTCAACGAGAAGGAGCCCCTGTGGACGATGGGGCTCGTGCTCCTGGTCGGAGCCCTGGCAGCCGCCGTGCTGTCCGTGCTCGTCCACGCTCGCACTCTGCACGGAACCGATGTCCTCGCATCGGTCGCCGACGAGGTCGCCATCTTCGCGGCCGTGTCCGCCGGGATCGGGCTGCTGGAGGCGGTGGGGAAGCTGCGCGGCTGGTCGGAGATCAACGGCCTGGTGGACGGCTCCCTCTACGGCGCCGCCGCAGGACTCGGGTTCGCCACGGGGGAAGCGTTCATTCGGGAGTTGCACGCCTCGAGCCTGTTCGGCACGGCCGTGAACTCGGCACCCCTCGACCTCCTGTGGCCTACGCTGCTCGGCGGACTCGCCGCCGGGTTGTTCGGAAGCATCATCGGGGGCGCCTTCGGCCTGGCCCTCGACAGCCCGGCTGGGCCGCGGCGAATGCTCTTGCCATTCGTGGGACTCGCGGTCGCGTTTGGCGCCCAGGTGGGCTACCTGGCGGTGGCGCACGACAACGCGTTATCCGGGTCCGGGGCGAAGGTAAGGGAGTGGATCGCGCTGGGAGTGCCGGGGCTGTTCTTCCTGGTCCTCATGCTCCTTGGCCTCCGGGCCGAGCGCCGCGCCATCTCTGCGCAGCTCCGCGGTGATCCGTATGCCGCGACGCCCGAGGAGCTCAGGCTGCTCACCAATCCCGCCGCGCGCCGCGCCGCCTACCTCCGTCGCATGGTCACGTTCGATCTCGAGGGCTGGCTGGGCCTGCGCAGCCTCCAGAATCGCCAGGTTCAGCTGGCCCTGACCAGAAGGCGGGCGGCCCGGGTCAGCGATCCGCGCCGCCGGGCCGAGCTGGACGCCGAGGTCGAGCGGCTGCGAGGCGCAGTGGTTGCCGCTCGCAGTCACCTGCAGACGGGTCGGCGCCCGCCCGCTCCGATGGCTGAGGGCGAAGCGTGATGGCTGCCTATTGCCCGAACTGCGGGTCGGCCGTCGCCCTCGGAGCGCACTTCTGCCCGGACTGCGGTTTCGCGGTGGCGGGGGCCACCACGCCCGCGCTCTCAACCGGGCCCGAGGTTGCGCCCCCGGGCTCACCCGGTCAGACCTTCACCGGCTCTCCCGCTTCCGCGTCCGGCGCTGCCCCCACCGTGTTTGCCCCACCGGGTCCCCATCGCACGGATCCGCCGCCACCGGGTCACGGCATTCCCGCAATCGTGGTCGCGATCGCGGGTGCGGTGGCCGTCGGGGCCGGGATAGCGGCGCTGGTCGTGTTCCTCAGCGGCGGTCACGGTGCGAGCCTGGCTCGGGCCCGCCCCCCCGCGGCGCCGTCCCCGAGTCAGCCCTCGGTGCCCCCGCCGCCCCCAACTCCATCTCCGAGCGCCGGCACCCAGGGCAACCTGGCGAGTGCCTTTCCCAATTCGGTCGGCAGTTTCACGCTCGATCAGGGCAGCCTTCAACAGGATCCGACGCTGATCAGCGACGGCGCCACCGACTCGCTCGAGGGGACCTATTCGGACAGCAACGGAAACCAGGTGCTTGCCGATCTCGGTGCGTTCGGAAATCCGAGCCGGGCCCGCAACGAGGTGGTCGTCGTTGCTCGCAACTTCTCCAGGCGCGGATTCTCGGTGGCGTCGCCCCAGCCGCTCGCCGACAACCGAGGCACCCAGATCGGAATCTTCGTGACCGCCGACGGGTCGACCATCAGCCAGCCCGATCACGTGATCGAATCGAGCAACAACCTCTATGAGGAGTTCGTTGGATCGGACTTCTCCACGCTGGCGGAGTTCTCGCGGACCTTCCCCTGACGCCGCGGCCCCGGCCGCCGCCGCGCACGCTCGTCGGACGCCGGGCGCCCTGGGCGCCGTCGCGCACGCTCGTCTGACGCCGGGCGCCCTGGCCTGATCGCCGCCGTCAGTGTTGGGGATGCTGCTGGAGGTAAGCGACCACGTCCTGGGCGAGGTTGTTGACGTCGGGGGATCCCAGGCCGGTGACGAAGTCCCAGCCCGGAGTGGCCTGGTAGAAGAGATTTCCGCCCGCGGTGATGTCGTGGAAGGGGGGAGCGGGCTGGGGCGAGGAGGCGATGGCGTAGAGCATGGGGGCGACAAAGCCGAGCCGCCCCGCGTTCTGCTGCGCTGCGAACTGGCGAACGAGGACCATCGACGCAGCCCAGAACGGCGCCGCGGCACTGGTTCCACCCGCCGAACCAAGCTGTCCCTGAGCGACGACCGGCCACGGGCTGGCCACATCGGCCGCCGCCGAGACGTCGGGCAGCTGGCGCATACCGTTGGAGAACCGGTTCTGCACGCCCGGCGCCGACTGCCAGGATGGACGTGCGAAGAGCGCGCTGAGTCCGCCCCCGCTCCCCGCGCGCGAGAGGACGTCCTCCCAGCCGTTCTCTTTGAGATAAGAACCGTCCTGTCCGACTGACAGGGACGTGCCGCCCACCGCCACGACTCCCGCGCTCGAAGCGGGATATTCGACACTCAAGCGCAGGTCGGTTGGGTTGTTCCCCTTTTCGGTGCAATCGTAGGCGCCCGAGTCACCCGAGGCGGCAAAGATGCTCACCCCGGCAGCGTCGGCCGCAGCAATCGACTGCTCGTCGCGCTGATACTCGGAACGGGTCCGGGGAGCGAATTCGCAGATCCCCCAACTGTCCGAGACGATGTCGGCTTGATGATCGGCGACGATTCGGTCGACGATCTGCCCCCACGTCACCGGGCCGCCGTTGGGGGCTTCGTAGTCGAGGATCTGGGCCTGGGGGGCGATCGAGGTGAGGACGTCGAGGTCGAGGTCGACCTCCTGCTGCATGCCTCCAGGGCCGCCGGCGCCGCCGGCAATCGGAATGACCTGTGGGGCAGGACCGGTGAGACCGAACTGCGATTTGAACGCCGCGAGGTCCGAGGGGTTGAAGGAGTCGAGCGAGACCACGGCGATCTTCTGGCCCTGGCCCTGGATCCCCATCGCCCCGAGCGGGGCCAGGTCATATGCGACCGCGGCCTCGTGTGGCGTCAGCCCGTTGACGGGGACGTCCGCCGGCCGGAAGCTCGGCTCGGAATCCAATCCGGCCACGCCGCTGACCACTGACCGCAGGCCCGCCGGTACCGTCGGGGTGTTCTGCGGTGCGTGATATCGGTGACCGTGCGAGTCCACGTAGTCCGTCAGCGATATGCCGAACAGGCGATTGACAACCTGGGCTGGGGCTCTCACCTCGAGTGCCGTGCGCTGCGGGTAGCGCCGGATGACTGCGACGCCGTCGCGACCGAGCGCTTCGGTGAGCGCCCGCAGGTCGGCGTTGGAGATCCCGAAGCGCGCGCCGAACTGAGTGGGGGTGATGTAGTGCCGAAAGGACTTCGATCGCGGGTCGCGCAGTCCGTTCAGAAAACGCTGCAGCCGCACGTGCCCGGGCAGGCGCAGCACGACCGAGAAGTCGATCTGGGTGGCGGGATCGGTCAGACCGAGTCGGCGCTGGCCCGGGGCGGGGTGAACCGCGCGAGCACGGCTCACGTCAAACCGCTGGCGGTCCGGTCCTCGGGGGCGCTTGGCGCCGGAAGCGCCAACCCCACAGCCCGACAGCGCGACGACGAGGGTGAGCAGAACCGGGGCGGCCAGCCCGCGCCGACGATCGCGGGTCCGCTCGCCGGCGCCGATCACACGGCGCTCGCCTACGGCGCCCACGTGACCGTGTTGATGACCAGGTCGGCGAGCTGGTCATCGCGCATCTTGGTGGTGAGGTCGTTGCCGGTGGCGGCGTTGCCCGCGAGCACCAGCGTGGTCGAGATCGTGACCTTGCCGTCGGTGGCCGCCATGGAGTCGACCAGGGCGGGCTCCTGGACGCCCTGGGGTGAGTTCAACGTGCCGATGGAAGCGCCCCCCGATCCGGGCCGGAACCCGACCGAGCTGCCCAGCAGCATGTCCGCTGGGGAGGTGTCCGCACTGAGGCTGGAGATGTTGGATTGCAGGTTCGAGAGCTGGGCGGCGATGGCGCTATTCGGTGACGCTTGGGCCGCAGGCGTGCCGCGTATTAGGAGCGCGGAGCTTCCGTCGCCGCTGGCAAACGTCACGCTGCGTCCATCCTGCTGCTGCGGCGACCAGAACCCCCCCGGGTACTCGAGGCGGAACCCCAGGTCAGAGCTGCGCCACGTTTGCAGGTTGACCAGCGGCCTACTCAGCGTCGGGGGCGCGCCGCAGGGCCGATAGGGCAGGCACAGCGACCGCTGGCCCGGAGCCACGATCGCCACCACGGCCGCCCCGACGGCGACGACCACGGCAAAGGGAGCGACGAAGGCGAGCAGAATGCGCCGGCCGAGACGCCCGGAACCGTGGGCCCTCCCGTAGGCCGACACGGCCGGGGCACTCACCGAGCTGTCACGCTCCCGCTTCTCGTGGCGCTCCGGGCGACGGGACCGGCGAGGGCGGCCGGCTCTTGGGGAGAGCCTGGAGCGAGATACCGCAGCGCCCGCAGAACGTGTGACGCGCGGTGCTCTCCCCGCAATTGGGGCAAGTGAACTCCGCTCCGATCGGTATCTCCGCCGCCTCTTCGAGCAGACCGATGTGAATCGATCGGCGCAGGAGCACGAGCGCGACCAGGTCGAAGGCGACCAGCCATCCCAGCCAGGCACCTGCCGGGAGGAACGTCTCGCCGATCGCTCCGCCGACGACGAGGGCGCCGCCGGCGAGGGAGGCGACGGCCGGGTGTCCGAGCAGTCCCAGGGCCTCGCGATCGCGGACGGGGGCGCGGTAGCGCAGCCACAACGCCGCGCAGATCGTCGCGGCGGACCCCATGATCAGGATCGGCATCGCCACTCCGAGCGACAGCAGGCGCCAGATCCAAGGAGCGACCGCTCCATGGGGGCGCAAGCCGGCCCCCAGGACGTGCACGCTGTAGGTGATCGACTCGGCTCCCGCGAACGCGGCCGCCGCGACCGTTCCGAAGGTCACGCCGTCGAGCACGTCGTTGAACCGGTGATAGCGCAGGAGGACGAGTGGACCCAGGAGCAGCGCGCCCAGCCCGACCAACGGCACGACGACTCCGCCGGTGACGGTGTACGCGCTCCCCCCGTGGCGGATGACGTCGGCCGTGGCCGGGGCGATCGCGATGGCCAGCTCGCCCACCGCCACCCCCATGACCGCGCCCCAGCCCATGGTCAGGCTCAGCGCCCAGACCGGCTCATCCTCATAGACATCGACATCGATCAGATAGATGGTCACCAGCACCGGGACCAGCAGCGCGGCGGCGATGAGTGCAACCGGGAACAGGCGCAGGGCGGCCAGGCCGGCCACGACGCCCGCACCGATCACCAGCGCCGTTCGGAACCCCATCAGCGATGCGCGCGGAAGGTGGGGGAACAGGGTCGAGATCAGCCGCGGAACCGCGAGGTGCTCGTGGGGAGCGGCGGCGAAACGGGAGCGCTCGTGCGAGGGCCGTCCCTCGTCCGAGCGCTCGCTGCCGAGCGGCGCGCCGCACCGAATGCAGAACATCCCTTCAGGGATGTTCTCCCCGCAGCTGGGACAGGCGACCACGGTCCCATCCTAATCATTGGGGTGTCGCTCGCCGCCCGCCCGCCGTGCGCGGCGGGCCACCGACTTAAACGGTGAACTTGGCCCGCGAGCTCGTCTGATTCGACGGCGGTTCCCGGGAGGCTCGCCGGATCAGCTACCCACAACGAGCGCCGCCAGGAACAGCGCCAGGACGTGCAGACTCTGGTCGACGGCCAGGTAAACCACATCCCATGCGTCGCGGGCCACGTGCTTGACCCCGCGGACGTAGGCACTCAGAAGCCGCCCGTCGTCCTGGATCGTGTGCGGCACTCCGATCAGGGCCAACATGCCGACGGCTACGCCGAAACCGTGGTGGGACCAGATCCAAATCAGCGCGGGCACGAACGAGAGCAGGTACGTGCCGATGTGCGAGGCCAGCGCCGCTCGGGCCTCGGGGTCGGCGCCCAGGCCACCGTGCTTGTGGGACGCCTGCCATTCCGTTTGGAGCACGAAGTCGCCGAACAGGTGGCTCACCACGAGCACGGCGAAGACCTCGGTCCACGGCACCGTGCAACCCTAGCGGCACCTTCGGCGACGTCAGGCGGCCGCGTCGGCGGCGAGCAGCATCTCGCCGGCCACCCGGTCGGTGGCATCGCCGGTCCCGCCCAGCAGCAGCCTCGAGAGCTGGGCGCGGCGAAAGTAGAGCGGAGCGTCGTGCTCCCAGGTCGCGCCGATGCCGCCGTGCACGGAGATCAGCTCGCGGGCGGCGTAGTCGAGCGCGCGGCCGGCCTCCGAGCGCGCCGCGCTGGCGGCGAGCGCGAACTCCTGCGGTGAGTCCCGGTGGGCCCAGCCCGCGTAATAGAGGAGCGAGCGCGCGTTGTCGAGCAGCCGCAGGACTTCGACCAGCGCGTGCTTGACGGCCTGGTAGGAGCCGATCGCTCGGCCGAAGGTGTGTCGTTCCTTGGCGTAGGCGACCGACATCTCCAGCGCGGTTTCCACGGTGCCCAGCGACTCGGCGGCGATCAGCGCCTGGGCCAGAAACCAGGCCGACGACAGCTCCGCTCCGCCTACCCCGAGTACGGTCGCCGCCGCGCCATCCAAACCGACGTGGCCGAGCATCCGGGTGGCGTCATAGCGGATCGTGGGCTCCACGCTCACGCCGGGCCCCGACGCTTCGATCGCCACCCCTACCGGCTCGCCGCCCTCGCCGATTGCGGTGCCCACGAGCACGTCGGCCCCGGGCGCGTCGGGAACCCACGACAGCTCGCCGGTGACCGTTGCCTGTGAGCCACCGCCGCCCTGCAGGCGGGGAGCCGGGGGACGCCCGCGGCCATGGC
>DASZHF010000161.1:0-1766 GCA_035938095.1 Solirubrobacteraceae bacterium | reverse complement strand
TCAGCCGCCTCGGTGGCCATCGACGCGGGGCCGTTCCGAGGCGTCCTGCCCCTGCCGCTGCCGGCATTGAAGTCGGCCAGCCCGGTGCTGCGGAATCCGCTCAACCGAGGCCGCGCGATCACCCTCACCTTCGACCAGTTCAAGTACGGATGGGCCAACGCGCTCGACGACCAAGAGGCGCGGCACCTGTACGACACGTACCACGTGGCGGCCCCAGGGGTGGCCCTGATGCAGATGGCGAATGCAAACCTCAACCCCTTCACCGAGGCCAAAGTCGATCCCAGGAATCCAGACCGTGGCCCGCTGCTGATCATCGAGGGCGAGAAGGACCACACCGTGCCCTGGGCGATCGCCAACGCCGCCTACAAGCGCCAGAAGCACAACGAGTCCGTCACCGAGATCACCAGGATCCCGAACCGCGGGCACTCACTCACGATCGACAGCGGCTGGCGCGAGGTGGCACAGACGGCACTCGACTTCGTGAAGCGATTCGTCTAGTTGCACTTTCGCGCGGAGGGAGCACTCCCGCGATGGGCAGCATTAGCGCGGTATCCGCAGCTCCGGCCAGTTGGCAACAATTAGTCGATACGCCCAGGAGCGGCAGAGCCCGCTCCTGGGTCACCTACGCGACGTGCCGAAGCCCGCGCCGCCGCCTACGCCCGCGCCGGCTCCGGCGGAGCCGCCGCCGCCGAGCCGCCGCCGGCCACGAAGTCCCGCGACCGGACCAGCGCATACCCCGCCACGGCGCCCACCGCTGCCACGGCGACGCTCACGAGCGCGATCGTGTTGAAGCCCGTCACGAACGCGTGATGTGCGGCGTGCGCCAGCTGGTTGCGGTTGGCAGGCGGCACTGCCGCCCGCAAGGCACGCCCGGTGCCGCCCGAGGCCACAGCCCGCGCGAGCTCGTGTACACGCGACGACGCCGGCATGCCGGCGACCAGCGGGGTGAGCGTCGACTCGATCTTCGACTGGAAGATCGCGCCGAGGCCGGCGATTCCGGTGGCGATCCCGAGCTGACGAGCAGTGTTGCTCGCGCCCGACGCCATACCGCTCAGCTGCGGGCCGACCACGCCGACGGCGGTCGAGGCCAGCCCGGGGGTGGCGAGGCCTATCCCGATGCCGGCCAGGATTTGGCCGGGCACCAGGGCGGTCCACCCGGACGAGTCGGACAGGTTCCCCATCAGCAGCAGCCCAACCGTCACGAACGTGAGCCCCGTCCCGAGCAGCAGCCGCACCGGCACGCGCGCAGTCAGCCGGCCGCTCAGCGGCGCGACGAACAGTATCGGCAGGGTGACCGGAAGCGACCGGAGCCCCGCCTCGAAAGGCGAGAACCCCAGAACGTTCTGGAAGAAGAGCGTGATGTAGAGGAACATCGAGAAGATCGACGCCGACAGCGTGAAGCCGCAGATCGTGACGCCGGTGAAGGCCGGCTTGCGGAACAGCGAGAGGTCGAGCAGCGGGTCGGGGGCGTGGCGCTCCACAACGACGAACAGGGCGAGCAGCAGTGCGGAGGCCGCGAAGCAGCTGACGATAAGGGCGCTCCCCCAGCCCTGATCGTTGCCGCGAATCAACGCGTAGACGAGCAGGAAGAGGGCGGGGCACAGCAGCGCCACGCCGCGGAGGTCGACGCCCGAGGCGGCCGGGTTGCGCGACTCGCGCAACCGCAGCCGCGCGACCACGAGCGCGGCCAGGCCGATTGGGACGTTCACGAGGAAGACCCAGCGCCACGACAGCCCGTCCACGAGCGCGCCGCCCACGAGCGGCCC
>DASZHF010000160.1:0-5396 GCA_035938095.1 Solirubrobacteraceae bacterium | reverse complement strand
ATCTCGATCGGGTGCGCCTGCACACGCGCCTGCTGGTGCGCGCCGGCGAGTGGGATGACCGTCAACGCGACGCCAGCCGGCTGCTGCGCGGCAACGACCTGCGAGATGCCGAGGACTTCCTCGCGCAGCCCGAGGTGCGGCCAGAGCCCACTGGTTTGCAGCGCGAGTACGTGGCAGCAAGCCGGCGCGCGGCCGGCCGGCGACAGCGCGCGCTGCTGGCCGGGGTGTCGGTGGCACTGGCCGTATCGATCGGCCTCGGGGTCGTCGCGCTGATCGCACGAGCCACCGCGATCGAGCGCCAGCAGATTGCGCTTTCGCGGGCTCTCACCTCGGACGCGCTGGCGAGCCTCAACAGCGATCCCGAGCTCAGCGTGCTTCTGGCCAGTGAAGCCGTGCGGCGCCACGTTACGCCGGAGGCCGACCTGGCGCTGCGCCAGGCGGTGGGTGCGGACCAGCTAAGGGCGACGCTGGGCCCGGGCTACCAGTTGGAGGGGACCCTAAGCCACGGTGGAGCCACCGTCGGCGACGCGCGCTTCAGCCCCGACGGGCGGACCGTGGCCACCTCGGGGAGCGACGGCACCGCTCGGCTGTGGGACGCAGCGTCGGGCCGGCTGTTGCGCGTGCTACGTGGGCATAAGGGAGGCATCGTTGCCGCGAGCTTCGACGCTTCGGGCCAGCGGCTGATCACCTCCGGGCACGACGCCACCATCCGTTTGTGGCAGACCGCAAACGGCCAGCCGGTGGGCGCGCCGCTGCATGTGCCGGCGCCGGCGACGCAGGCCGAGCTGACGCCCGATGACCGGACCATTGTCACGGCCAGCGGGGATGGCGCGTTGCGAGTATGGGACGTGTCGACGCACACCCTGCGAGCAACGTTGGGCTCGCCGGGCAATGGTCGCCTGGATCACTTCGCCCTCAGTCCTGACGGACGGCTGGTCGTGGCCGGCGGGACCGGCACCCGCCCGGTGGGGGAGACCGGTGTGCTGAGGGTCTGGGACTTGCTCACCGGGCGCGCGCGCACGCTGCGAAGCCGGCGCCAGGCGCTGGGCGACTTTGTTCGCGCGGAGCGGCGCCTGCACCACGGGAAACTGCCCCCCGGCACCTCCATCACACCGCCCGGCGTCGACGCTGTGGCCTTCAGCCCAGACGGCCGCCTGGTGGCTGCCGGCGACAACGTGGGAACGGGTCTCGTGTACACCGCCGCGGGAGGCCTGGTGGCTCGGCTGTACGGCGATCCCGGTGTATCAACGTCGGACTTCGAATCCTTCGACGACGTGAGGGACATCGCGTTCAGCCACGACGGCCGGTACGTGGTGACAGCGGGAGCGCGCGGTGCGTCCCGGATCTGGGCTGCGTCCAGTGGGAGTCTGGTCGCGACCCTGCGCGGCAGCTCTCCGGTTCAGTCCGCCGGGTTCAGCGCTGACGGCACGCTACTCGTCACCGGGACCGAGGACGGGCGAGCGCGGGTTTGGCAGCTATCGAACCGCAAACTGGCCGCCGTGCTGGCCGGTCACCTGAACCCGGTCCGACGGACCGAGTTCAGTCCGACGGGCTCCAGCGGCCCGGGTGAGCAGGTGGTTACCGCCGCCCCGGGCGACACGAGCGCGCGTTTGTGGCGCGCAGTTCCGGGACACCGGCTCAGCCAGGTCGATGTGGTCAATCACGCGGGCCAGTCCCAACTCAACGCGTTCGACCCGCTTAGGGGCGGAGGTGAGGTTCTGACCGCCGGCCAGAACGGCTTGGCAACGCTGTGGAGCACGTTGAGCGGTGGGCTTCTCGCCCAGCGAGGGCTCGGGGCGACTCTGCTCAGCGAGCACGTCAGCCCGGACGCGGCGTTCTCGGCGCTGGTGACGTGCGCGGCAGGCACCAAGCCGCCGTGCAAGCGCGGCACCGCGAACAGCGTGATCGAGATCGACGACCAGACCCTCGGACGGAGGCGCCTGGTCACCATGCAGAACCCTACGGGCGGGCAGTTGCCATACGCGCCCACGGTCGGAATCAGCGCAGGCGGCACGCGGGTCATAGCGGGAACCAGTGGTGGTGGCGCCTACGTCTGGAATGGGGTCACCGGGCGTCTCGTGGCCACCCTGACAGCGCCTCCGGGCACAGCGGGCTCCGGGAGCTACTCGACTCAACTGAACGCAGACGGCAGCCGTGCGCTGATAGTCGGTGTGACCAGCACCTCTTTTACCGGGGCGGTCTGGGACGTCCCAGGGGGACGCCGACTCGCTGTGATGAACCTCCCCGCCGGTCAGGCGCTGAATCCCGCGCTCCTGAGCCCCGACGGCTCCCGCGTGGCCAGCATTGGCCTGCACAATCCAGGCGCCGGTGAGCCCGCCATGTGGGATGCGGCCTCGGGCCGCCAGTTGTACCCGCTCCGGACCAAGTTCGGAGGCGTTGCCGCCGCCGCGTTCGATCACAGCGGGCGGACGCTGGTCACCGGCGGGGAAGACGGTGCGGTCACGATCTGGGACGTGGCGTCCGGCCACAGCCGCGAGCTCGTGAGCCTGCCCGACTTCACCATTAAGGATGTGGAGTTCAGCCCCGATGACCGGCTGCTCGTCGTCGCCAGCACGGACGGGACGGCTCACGTATACGACGTGCGCACCGGCACCCAGCTGGCAACGCTCGCTGGGCCCGCCGACCAGCTCGATCAGGCGCAGTTCACAGACGTTCTCGCACCGCTCATTACGCTCGACTCCAACTACGTGCTGCGCTTCTACGCGTGCGACGTCTGCGGGTCGACGAGCGACGTCCTGCGGGCGGCAGGCCACCTGGTCACCCGTCAGCTGACTCGCGCCGAGCGCGCGAAGTACCTTGCCGGCGCGTGAGTCTCGGGGCTGCGGAGCGCGCCCCGCGCCCGACGACCCGCGCCATTCACGACCGCATGTCCGCGCGGGTCATCCACAGCGCCCGCCACTGCGCGGGCTCGCGCGCTCCTGTGGAAGACTGATCGCCGTGCATCTGGCGGGTGGCCAGCGATAGTGAGAACCGGGCGATGTTGAGGGTGCTGCGCCCCCGACTCGCGTTGGCCGGCCTGTGCGCATCCATGGGAGTGCTCGCGGCGGGCTCCGTCGCCGCAGTCGCCGCGCACGCCGCGGTCGTCTCACCACCAATAACGTTCCAGGCGCCCCCAAATTCTCCCGTGGCGAGCGGGGGCGACGCATTCGCGCTCGCCAAGACGGCCACGCGACCCACCGTGTCCACGCCCGACCTGATCGTGTCGAATCCCACCGCGGGCACCATCACCGTGCTCCTCGGGGACGGAAAGGGCGGCTTCGCGATTGCTCCCGGATCGCCCCTTTCGAGCGGCGGCGGCGGCCCCACCGGAATCGCCGTCTCGGGGTTGGGGTACTACACGACTCCTCTGCCAAGCGGTCACACCCCCGGGGGCGGAAGCATCGCCGTAGCGAACTCGACCACCAACAACGTCTCGCTGCTCCTCGGCAACGGGTCGGGTGCCTTCGGACCGGCGCCCGGCTCGCCGTTCGCGGTGGGCGGCACCGGCCCCGTAGCCCTGGGTATCGTCTCGAACGGGGCGGGGGGATTCCTAGCCGCGGCCAACGCGGGCTCGGCGAACGTGTCGGTGCTGGCCCCGAACCCCGACGGGTCGGGGTTCTCCGGGCTGGTGCCCGGCTCACCGTTCGCCACCGGCTTGCATTCGGTGACCGCGATGGCGGTGGGTGACTTCAACGGCGATGGCAGCCCGGATGTGGCTTTGGTGGACGGCTCCGGGTCGGGGCCAGCCAACGTCGCCGTCCTGCTGGGCAACAAGCAGGGCGGCTTTACGCCGGCACCGGGATCGCCGTTCTCGAGCGGGGGCGGAAGCCCCGACGCGATCGCGGTCGGCGACTTCAACGACGACGGCAAGCTCGATCTAGCGGTGGCGAACTTCGGTTCCAACACCGTCTCGGTCCTGCTGGGCGACGGGCACGGCGGTTTCGCGCTCGCCCCCGGCTCCCCGTTCTCCAGCGGCGGAGCCGGGCCGACCGGCCTGGCGCCGTGGGACTTCAATGGCGACGGTCGTGAGGACCTCTCGGTCATCAACGGGATGTCGAGCACGCTCGAGGTGTTCGCGGGCGACGGAACGGGCCGGCTCACTCCTCAGCCCGGCTTTCCCGCGCCCACGGGTGGATCGGGTCCGGCCGGCATCCTCGCGGGCGATCTCAACGCCGACGACATGGGAGACATCGCGATCGCCAACCGCCAGAGCCACAACGTCTCGATCCTGCTCAACACGAGCGTTCCGCCCTCCTTCCCACTCCTGGCTCCGGCGAAGATCCGCAGGACCGGTCAGATCATCCTGCGGCTGCTCGCGCCCGCGAATGGAATGTTCACCGAGCTGGTCAGCGTCCAGACGCACGGCCGGGAGATCCCCTATGGATGTGGCGTGGGCGCTTCGCGCGGCGCCGGCCCGGTTTCGGTGGCTGTGACTCCAACCCCGCAGGGGCTGCGCGCGTTTCACAGGGCAAGGACGCTGCGCCTCAGCACGCGGGCGCTGTTCCTGCGCAACGAGGTGATCCCGCCGCTCGGGGTCGGGGGAGGCGGCGTCCGCCACGTGGCTCGCGGTCACAAGCCCAAGCGCGTGATCGTCCACGTCGCGCGAGCGCGACATGCCGGCACCGACCCGAAGCAGGCCTCGCGGGCGCTCTCCGCCGCGACCCCGGGAGGTCTCCTGGGGCCGGCCGAGCAATCGCGTTTCCATTGCGAACCGCCCTTCCCCACCCTCTGAAGGCCTGGAGCTGACGAGTTTGCCGAAGGAGCTGATCGGGGGTCTGCTGGCAGCGGTGTTCCTGGTCGCCGCGCTCCAGAAGGCGGTCCGCCCGCGCGCGACTGCGACTGCGCTCGGTACCTACGGGGTGCCCGAGGCGCTCCGAAGCCCCGTACTGGTGGCGGCGATCGTGATCGAACTGGCCCTGGCGGTTGGTCTCGCGGCGGGGCTCCCGCTGGCGGCGTGGGCGGGCGCGGCCCTGGCCCTGGGGTTCGCGGCGCTCACGGCCGGGATGCTGAGATCCGGGCGCGCTGGCGCCCCCTGCGCCTGCTTCGGACCGGGCTCCCGGCTGACGCGCTGGTCCGTGGGCCGCAACCTCGCGCTGGCCGCAGCTCTGGCCGGCACTCCGCTGCTGCCGGACACGTCTCTGAACGCCCAGGCCTGGCTGGCGATCGGCTTGGGCGTCGCGCTGGCGGCGGTGCTCGCGCTCGGCGTGGCTGTCGCCGCACTGGCGCGCGAGGTCGGGCTGCTGAGGCGCGAGCTGGTTCCCGCCCCGGCGCTCGAGATCCCCAACGAGGGGCCGCCGCTCGGTGCCCGCACCTCGCTGATCGAGCGCTTTCGCCTCGGTCCCCGGGCGACGTGGGCGCTGGCTGTCTTCTCCTCGCCGGGGTGCCAGCTGTGCCAG
>DASZHF010000159.1:0-4155 GCA_035938095.1 Solirubrobacteraceae bacterium | reverse complement strand
GTGCACCTGACTCGGGGGACGGTGCGCGACGAGCGGCTAAGCGACGCCGCCCTGGAGCTCCCGCGCATGAACGAGGCCCGCTGTTACCTGCGCCCCTACCGCTTCGCCTACGGGATCGGCACCCTCTCGGAGAGCTCGGGCATCAACGACCGGCTGGTCAAGATCGACATAGAAGCCGGAGAGTCAGCGGAGTGGCGCGAGGACGGCTGCTATCCCGGCGAGCCCGTCTTCGTGCCGGCGCCGCAGGGGCGCTCGGAAGACGACGGCGTGGCGCTGTCGGTGGTCCTCGACGCTCGCGCCGAGCGCTCGTTCCTGCTGGCGCTCGACGCGCGGTCGTTTGACGAGCTGGCTCGGGCCGAGGTCCCTCACCACGTACCATTTGGGTTTCACGGCGACTTCTACCCGTCCCCAGGGGTGATGCACTGATGTGTCGGAGCTGGTACGCGGACACCAGGGTTTCGGACCGCGACGTCCTGAGGGTCACCGACCAGCGCGAGCGAGACGCGCACGTGCGCGCGTCCGATGAGGAACGCGAGGCGGCGACGACCGAGTTGCGTCGCCACGCCGCCGAGGGAAGGCTCACGGTCGAGGAGCTCGACCAGCGCGTGGAGACGGCCCTGGTCGCCCGTGAACGCGGCGAGCTGCACCGGCTCCTGTCGGATCTCCCCCGCACACCCCGGCGGGCGCTCCAGGCTCGCGCAGCCCGGCGCGCGCACGTGCGCGTGTACCTGATGGTCAGCCTGGGCCTGATCGCGCTCTGGGCCCTCACCGGGGGCGGCCCGTTCTGGCCCGCCTGGCCGCTGTTCGGGTGGGGCTTCTGGCTCTTCGTCCACGCCCGGCACGCCGGTCGCCGCGCGTTGCGTGGCGCGTGGCCCTCCCTGCCCGCGGGCCGGCCGCCGCTGTAGCGCCAGGCGTCGCTAGGTAGGATCCCCCGCCGCGCTCGGCTGCCGTCCGGCTGGGACCTGCCTCGCGGGCGAGCAGCATCAACGTCGCATCCGCAACTGGAGGGCTACATGAAGGTCATCGGAGCCGGCTTCGGCCGCACCGGCAGCATGTCGCTGAAGGGGGCACTCGAGGACCTGGGGTTCGGTCCCTGCCTGCACATGATCGACTGCATCCGCACGCCGATCGAAACCCGCGTTGACCTGTGGCAGGAGGCGGCCGACGGAAAGCCGGTCGACTGGCACGAGGTGTTCGCCGGCTGGGAGTCGACCGTGGACTGGCCCGGGTGCTCTTTTTACGAACAGCTGATGGACGCCTTCCCGGCTGCACCCGTGTTGCTCACGGTGCGCGATCCCGACGCCTGGTACGAGAGCGCGCAGAGATCGATCTACGCGGCCACGCTGGCCGGCCGCAAGGGCGAGCTGCAGGGCGGCACCGACGGTCCGCCCCCGCCCGAGGCGATGCGCATGATGGGGACCCTCATCTGGGGCGACGGCGGTGATTTCCAGGGGCGCTTCGAGGATCGCGACTGGGCCATCGAGGTGTTCAACCGCCACAACGAGAAGGTCAGGCGGACGGTTCCGCCCGAGCGGCTCCTCGTCCACGAGATCAGCGATGGCTGGGAGCCGCTGTGCGAGTTCCTGGACGTGCCCGTCCCCGACACGCCGTTCCCGCGGCTAAACGACACCGACGCGTTCCGCGAGATGGTCGGCCTGCCGGCGCTCTCATAACGCAAGCGCCCCTCTCATAACCCAAGCGCCCCTCTCGTAACCCAAGCGCCCCTCTCGTAACCCAAGCGCCCGTGGGCCTCACTCACTCGGAGGCCCCACCACCCGTGCCGCCCGCTCCGCCCCCGAGGGCGACGCCCACCCCGTAGGCCATCAGCAGGCCGGCCACCACCAGCGCGATGTCGGCCGGGTTCAGGGGCGCCCACAGGGGAGGGTCGAGCCACCGCGTCACGCGGCCATCGGCCATCGAGTCGACCAACAAGGCCATGCCCGCCCCCCCAAACAACCCGGCCGGCGCCCACAGCGAGGCTCGCAGCCCGGGGCGCACCCACGCCGCCGCAGCCACAAGGCCGCTGGCCAGCACCGCGGCGCTGCTCCATCCCAGCAGCGAGCCGGGGCGATACAGCCCCACGACGTCGATGCCCGGGAACACCTCGAGCCGGCCTCCGTGCCCCACGGTGGCGAGCGCGAGCCCCCCGAGCAGGAGGTCCGCGGCGGCAAAGCCGAGTCCCAGGACGGTGACGCGAGCGCCGAACGACTCGAATGACATCGCGCGCAGGTTACCTCGGCGGTCCGCGCCCGGCCCCGGCCAGGACTCCCGCGGCTCCGGGCCGGGGTCGTTAGGTGATTAGCTACCGGCGTGAGCGCGGGACGGTCGTTGTGAGCACGGACCCGGTGGTGAGCCACCGGCGCGTGCCGGCCGGCGACATCGAGCTCCACGTGGCCGAGGTGGGGGAGGGGCGTCCGGTCATCCTGTGCCACGGGTTTCCCGAGCTTTGGTACTCGTGGCGCCACCAGCTGCCCGCGCTGGCGAGCGCCGGCTTCCGGGCGCTGGCCCCGGACCTGCCGGGCTTCGGCGACAGCTCGATTCCCTCCGAGACGTCCGCGTACGACCTGGCCACGGTCTCCGAGGGCGTGCTCGCGGTGCTCGACGATTTGGATGAGGAAAAGGGGGTCTTCGTTGGTCACGACTGGGGCGCCGCCGTCGTCTGGCACGTCGCTCTGGCCTATCCCGAGCGCGTGGCCGCCGTGGCCGGGATGAGCGTCCCCTTCGTGCCCCGCGCGCCGGCCGCGCCGATCCCGATCCTGCGCCAGCACCTGGGCGAGGACTTCTACATGGTGTGGTTCCAGCAGCCCGGGGTGGCCGACGCGGCCCTGGCCGCCGACGTGCGGCGCACTCTGCTGGCCACCAGCGCCTGGACCTCGCAGTGGGCCGAGGGCGACCATGACCCGCCCCGGCCCGACTGGCTGACCGAGGCGGACCTCGACGTCTACGTGGAGGCCTTCGAGCGCACCGGATTCACGGGCGGTCTCAACTACTACCGCAACATCGATCGCAACTGGGAGCTCAGCGCCCCGCTGGCGGACCGCCGCATCGACGCGCCGGCCCTGTTCGTGACCGGGTCGCGCGATCCGGTCGCGAGCTTCATGCCCGCCGAGGCGATGGATGGGTGGGTCACGGACCTGCGGGCCAAGGTCGTCATCGAAGGAGCGGGTCACTGGGTCCAGCAGCAGCGCCCGGAGGAGGTCAACGAAGCGCTGCTCACCTTCCTGGCCGAGGTCGGGTACTAGCGCGGAGATGGCCGGTGTTTGGGCGCTCCGGGCGGGGGCGACACCGATTCTTCACACCGGCGCCGCAGCCGGCGCTCAGTGTGGGGCGCCGTGATCGAGATCGTCGTCGGGGACGTGCATGCCCGGGCGGGCGCCCTGCGAGCTCTGCTCCGGCGCCTCGGGGCTCTCGACTCCCGAGGGCGTCGTCGCGCCGGCTTCTGGATCGTGCAGGTCGGCGACCTGCTCGATCGCCGCGCCTCGCCCGAGGCAAACCTCGACACCGCCCGCCTGGCCGCGCGGGCGCTCGACGTCTCGCTGGCGGGAAACCACGAGGTCGGCATGCTGGCCGAAGCGGACTGCCCGCAGGGAGCAGCCCTGGCGACGCTCGCCGTCCGGGGCTGGCCCCAGGCCGCCGTGTCGCTCGATGACTGGCTGGTCACCCACGCCGGCGTTCACCCCGAGCTGGCTCGAGTGCTGCCCGGGCGCGCCGACGAATGCGCGGCCGAGATCAACGACCGCTGGCACCGGCGGCCCCAGGCCGGGCCCGGCGACCCGCTGTTCGACTGGGTCGGGCCGGCCCGCGGAGGACTGGCCCCCCACGGGGGTCTGATCTGGCTGGACGCCGGGGAATGGCCGCGGCGCGGGCGCACGCCGTGGGGCCAGATCACCGGGCATTGCCCGCAGACCAGGCCCCGCCTGCTTCAGGGCCCCCGATGGGCCATCGACGTCGGCTCGCGCGACGGTCGCCTGGCTGCGCTCGTACGCCGGCACCGGAGCGGAAGCTGGGACCCGCTGGTGGTGCGGTCTTCGACCAGGCTCGCCGGGGCGCCCGCGGGCCGCAAGCGGCTGGCCGGAGCCGCCGCCTGAGCCTCGGTCGTCGCCACCTGACCCGGGATCAGCCGATCCAGGCCCAGCGCTTGGCCGCCACGGCCCG
>DASZHF010000158.1:0-12293 GCA_035938095.1 Solirubrobacteraceae bacterium | reverse complement strand
CGGCGCCCGGGCGCCCATCATCGGGACGCGCCGCGCGGTCGTGATCGTGGACGAGGCGGGGGTAGTGCGCTACCGGCACGACCACACGCTCGGAATCGACTTCCAGACCGTCGACGAGCTGCGCGAGGCGCTCGACTCGCTCGAGGTGGCCGCGTAGCTCCGCTCGAGAGCTCCGGTCCGGTCGGGAGATCCGGTCGGGAGGTCCGGTCGCGAGGTCCTACTGGGAGGGCGAGGTGCCGCCGGTGGGCGACGCGCCTCCGGTCGGACCGGTGACCGCGGGTCCGCCGCTCGAAGGCAATCCCCCGCCGCCGGAGGGCTGATCCGGGGGTGGGTTCGGCCCGCCGGAGGGGTGGCTGCCGGGCGGCACCACGTAGACGCGCTGTCCCTCGAAGGACTGACCGCCGTCCGAGGGCGACGCGGGCGGCGGGCGGAAGACGTCCAGGTGGCGGCCGGTGATCGCGCCCCCGGTGTCCTGGGCCACGAACCACCCCTGCGAGCCGCCGATGTTCCGGTACGCAGGGATGTAGATCCGGCTGCCGAGCGGGATCAGATGCGGATCCACCGCCACCGAGCGGTAGTAGCGCAACGGACCGGAGGGACCCGGGGCGAAGCTGATGGCGTGCGCCGCGACGTAATGGATCCCGCGGCCCGCCGACCAGCCCCCGGCATCCAGCGGGAAGGTCAGCTGGTGGCTGGCGTCGAGCCAGTAGCCGCCGTCGGCGCGCCAGACCGGGCTCCCCCCCGCCGATCCCGTTCCCGCGGCGCTCGTCGGCTGCCCGTCGGCGTTGATCCAGCCGCCGTCGCCGAGCTTGTCGATGTGCACGCGGTTGCCCGCGAGGTCGATCCCGTCTCCCTCCATGGCGAGCCCGCGCGACGAGTAGAGCCAGTCGATGCGGTACTGGCCGGGCAACCCCGGCGCGCTCACGCGCTTACCGACGAACCATGCCTCGGGGACCGGGTAGTACTCGGTGATCTGGACGCCCCCGAGCCAGGCCGCTCGCCCCAGCGGTTGCGTCGCGTGGTGGCGACGGTGCCGGCGGGACGCCTGCTGGTGGTGCGAGCGGCGGCGCTTCGTGGTACCGCCGCGGCGCCCCCAGGACGCGGCCGGAACCAGCAAGAGACATGCGCAAACCACACTCGTGCCTGCCAGCCATAGCCGGCGGCCCAGAGAGCTCATGCGGCTTAACGATAGCCGTGGCCCTGAGCGCAGGGCGGCCCGCCCGGACAGGGGCCGCGGCGTGGGCCGACGTCGTGCCGGGTCTTGCCCGAGAGGAGCAGGCGACCGCTGAGCGCCCCGCTGCGGGCGCGCTGCGTGCGAGGTCAGCCCACGACGTGCACTGGACCGACGACTTTCGCCTGCGGGGTCTTGGAATGCCCCGTCGGATATGAGACCCGCACCTGGTAGTCGGCGGCCGGGGAGCTGGTTCGTGTTGTCCCGGGCTGCGCCGCCGGCGTGTAGGCGACCTCGACACTACAGGTGAACGCGCTGCTGCTCTGCTTCTTGCATCCCGAAACGGTGAGCTTCATCGGAGGGGTGGCAGTGGTCCCTGAGACGTTGGGCAGCGGTGCAGTTCCTGCATAGCGCAGTGCCGTCTTGAGGTCCACCTTCTTTGCCGTGCTCTTTGTCTTTGCGTAAAGGCTGGCCGGAAGCAGAAATGCCACGGCCAACAGGATCGGGATACCTCGATAAAACGCTGTGCGCATACGCATTTGGATCTCCTCCACGTCTTTCGCCCCGCTACCGCGGGGACAGCACCCAGTGCGGTGCAGAGCGCCGGATTAGCTCGAGCCGGGTGACGGATAAAGACGTGCGGATCGCCGCCGGCCTGCCTATGGTGGAAGCGTGACCACCCGCCCGGACGCCGCCATCCCGCCCGCTCGGCCCTGGTCGCCCGGCCCCCTCAGGCCCCCGAGCCGCCGTCGTTCCGCGGTTCTGGGGGGAGTTTCGGTCGCCGCTCTGACGCTGGTCGTTCTCCTGGCCCTGTCCTCGCCGCCGCCCGAGGCGCCGGTGCCCTCGCGAGGCGCGCTTGGCGCGTCCGCTCCGGCGCTGAGGCCGCCACTGAGGCCCGAGTTCACGGCCGCCGAGGCCAGTCGCGCTCACCGCACCTCTCGGAGCGGGAGTCCCAATCCGGGCGCCCAGTCCCGATCCGCGCTGCCCACCGGTTGTCGGGCCCGCACCGCGCGGGTATTTCGCTTTGGACGCCGGGGCCACGGACGCGTGGTCGCGCTCTCCTTCGACGACGGCCCGGCCCCAGACACACCCGCCTTCCTGGGCGTGCTCGAGCATGCCCACGTACCGGCGACGTTCTTTCAAATCGGCCGCCAGGTGCCTGGCCACGGGAGCCTGCTCAAGCGCATCCTGCGCGACGGCGATGCGATCGGGGATCACACCCTGACTCATCCAAGCCTTGTCGCACTGCCGCCGGGTCAGGTCCGCCACCAGCTGGTTGCCACGCGCGATCTGATCCACCAGGCGAGCGGCTACTGGCCGTGCGTCATGCGCCCGCCCTACGGTGCGATCAACTCCAAGGTCGTTCAGATCGCCGCCTCGGACAGCCTGGCCACGATCCTGTGGAGCGTGGATCCCCGTGATTGGAGCCGGCCCGGCACGAGGGCGATCGAGCAGCGGGTGCTCGGAGCGGTGCGCCCGGGCGCGATCGTGATCATGCACGACGGCGGCGGCCCGCGGGGCCAGACCCTCGCGGCCCTGCCCCACATCATCTCCAAGCTGCGGCGGCGCGGCTACCGCTTCAGGACCGTCCCCGGGCTACTGGGCTTCAAGACCGTCGGTGGCGCCAAGCAGTCCGCCCGACCGCGATAGCCGCCCCACGCGTGAGCGCGCCGCTGCCGCGGCGCGCTGGGCCTACCCGCCCGCCACGTCGCGGCGCAGGAACACCAGGTACGCGGTCACGAAGGACGGCACCGCGTAGAGCGCGCACACCCACGCCGCGTGCCCGATCGGATTCCAGTCGATCGGTGTTCGGAGCAATCCCTGCCAGGCGTTGAACTGCTCGGGCAGCAGGTAGGGGCCGGCGCCGCCAAGGCCGGGCAGGATGGTGATCAGCTGCATCAACAGGGACACCATCAGCGTCCCCACCACCGCCCCCGCGCTGTTGCGAAAGACCGTCGAAAGCAGCAGGCCGATGGCGGCCACCGTCAACAGCGGCATCATGTAAACGAGGGCGGTCGCTCCCATCAGCACGAACCCCCGGCCCACGCTCACGCGGCTTCCCGAGAGCGTGGTGAGCGGATGCAAGCCGGACTTGAGTCCGCCCGCGGCGACGGCCACCAGGCCCATCACCACCAAGGCCAGCGCGGCGTAGGTGGCCGCGACCGCCGCCTTGGCCACGAAGATCTTGCCCCGGTCCACCGAACGGGTCAGGATCGTCTTCAGGGTGCCGTTGTGATCCTCGGACGCGACGATGTCGCCCGCCACCAGCGCGGTGATGAGCGGGAACAACCACACCGACCCGAAGATCAGCAGGACCAAGGGAATGGCCAGGCCCGATTGCCGCACGTAGTGCCCGAACGCGACGTCGGGGCCCTGCCCGTGGCGCACGCTCAGCGCGAGCACGAACAGCAGCGGCATGGCGATCGCGAAGCCCAGGCCCAGATAGGTGCGCTTCTGGGAGCGGAGCTTGCGCAGCTCCCAGCGGTACACGGTGCGCAGGTGAGGGACGTGAACAGCAGGCGCCTGGGCCGCGACCCCGGCGGTCGGTGCAGCAGCTCCGGCGGTCATGCGAGCAGCTCCTGCTCGTGCTGAACCGCCGCCGCGGGTTGAGCACCGTCGCCTTCGGTGAGCCGGAAGAACAGGTCCTCGAGGGTGGGGATCTCCGGCACGAGCACCATGATCCCGATCCCCGCCTCGCCCAGCGCGATCGTCAGCGCGGCGGTGGCGGCCTCGTCCGCGCGGAAGTGCAGAGCCCCCCGGTCGAGCTGGGCATCGGCGATCCCGGGTTGGGCCCGGGCCACGCCCAGAGCGAGCCGGTCGTCGGTGGTCCGCACCCGGTAGTCGGGCCGCGTGCCCGCCCGCAAATCCTCGAGCGTGCCCTCGAACGCGATCTTGCCGCCGCTGATGATCCCCACCCGGTTGCAGAGCTCCTCGACCTCGGCGAGCTGATGGCTGGAAAGCAGGACCGTCATGCCGCTGTCGGCCAGGCGCCGGATCAGCTGGCGCATGTCCCGCATGCCGGCGGGATCGAGCCCGGTCCCCGGTTCGTCGAGCAGCATCAGGCGGGGATTGCGCAACAGCGCACCGGCGATGCCCAGGCGCTGGCGCATCCCGTGCGAGTAGCCGCCCACCTTGTGGCGGGCGCGGGGTGCGAGCTCGACGATGTCGAGCGCCTCGTCGATCCGCTTGGCGGAGTCACCGCCGTCGAGAGCGGCCACCAGCTCGAGGTTCGTGCGTCCGGACAGGTAGGGGTAGAAGCGGGGCGCCTCCACGAACCCCGCGACGCCGTCGAGGGCCCGAGCCCCGTAGATCAGCGGGTCGCGCCCGAACAGGGTGACATCACCCTCGGTGGGCCGGATCAGCCCCAGCATCATGCGCAGCGCCGTGGTCTTACCGGCTCCGTTCGGACCCAGGAAGCCGTAGACGTCGCTCGGCGAGACATTGAGGTCCGCGTGATCGACGGCGACCACATCGCCGTAGCGCTTGAAGAGACCGCGGGCGCGGACGGGCGAGTCGAAATCCTGAGGCGGGAGCCTCACCGCGCGCTAGAGCGCCCGGGCTGCGGCTTCGGCGACGTGCGTGGCGACCGATCCGGCGACCGTGTAGTCGACCTGCGTGCCCGCGTCGTCGCGCTGGAAGGTGATCACCGTGCCCAGAGCCGTCGCCAGCTCGTGGCCGGTGGCGTTTCCGATCTGGACCGCTGGCAGGCTCGGGCCTCCACCATGGTCGCTCGAGCTGCCGCCGTTCTGATAGTTCGATCCGGTGCCGGTGGCGGCGCCGAGCACGCCAGTGGCGCTCTTGCCCGAGCCGGCGGGGTGGGCGCGTTCGAGCACCGCGATGCCGTTGAGGCCCTGTCCGTAGAAGATCAGGGCGCCCGGGGAGCCATTGAAGCGCAGCAGGCGGACCTCGTTGCGCTGCAGACCGTTGAGGCTGTCCGGTGCGCTCAGCTTGAACGGGATCGCTGCCTGCACGGCGCTCAGGCCGGTGACCGGGGCACCCGAGGTCTTGCCCGAGTCGGGCTTACCGCTATCGGCCGATCGCTGACCGCCCTGCGGGATCTGCACGTTGACGACCTTGGCGCCCGGCGGCGGGCCCGCGCTGAAGGCGTCGGACGGGAGCGAGAACTGGACGTCGGTCGCCTTGAGCTCGAGCACCGGGTTGCTGTTGCCCTGGGCGTAGACGGCGAAGCGCAGGGGGACGCCGTGCGCGGCGTCCCATGCCAGCTGGATGCCTCCGAGCAGGCCGCCGTTGGTACGGGGCGACACCTTCACGGTGTATGCGCCCTGTCCCGCCACGACCCCAGGCTCGGCGCCGCTGACGTTCACGTGCTGACCGAGCTTGGAGATCCAGGTCTGGATGTCGGCCACCGTCGGTGGCTGGTGCTGAGCGCCGCTGGCCTCCGGGCTGCTCGTCGTGGAGTGCTGGGGCAACGTGCCCTTGTAGACCGTGTCGGAAGCGCCGTCGTAGAACCAGAAGCTCCCGTTGTCGACCATCAGCTGGGAGTCGTTACCCTCGCTCGGCGTGAGCTCGATGCGCAGGCGATGGCCGGCCGGGTCCACCCACAGCCTCCCGTCCGCGCCGGTGAGAAGCGGGTCACGGCCCACGAGGCTGGACGCATCGATCAGGTTGTTCGTGAAGTGGATGTGAGCCGAGAGCCCTGTGATCCTGGGCGCGGTCAGGCCCTGGTGGACCGCGTTGGCCAGCCGCTGGGGGGGAGGCGGCGTGCCTCCGCCGAGCGCCGAGGCGATCGCCGTTCCCGCAACGCCGATGGCGACCACTGTGGCGCACAGCGCCAGCAGGTGCGATCTAGGCATACGTCTGAGCAGGCTCATGCTTTCTCGCCTCCGGAATCCTTGCCAGTCAGGGTAGTGAAGTGTGGGGGGCGCCCCGCCGGGCCGGTGGTGTGGGAGTGAGCGGAGCGCCCCGCCGGGCTCGTGGTGTCCGCTGCTCCGGACGCGCGGGCGCCGGGGTCCGGGCCCCCGTGGGTGTCGGGGTGCGCGTCCTGGGCAGTGCGAACTTCTGAATCCACATCGCCCACCGTAGTGCTGCCGGTTGAAGGTTTGCTGACAGCCGGTAAGTCGATCGTAAAGCGGGAGCCCTGGGCCGAGACCCGTCCGCCGTGGCGCTCGGCGATGGCCCGGACAAGGGCCAGCCCGAGCCCGGTGCCGGGGCGCCCGGCGGCGGCAGGCCCGCGCCAGAACCGGTCGAAGGCGTGCTCCCGATCCCCGGGCGCCAGCCCCGGCCCCTGGTCGGTGACGCTGATCACCGCCCGGCCGTCCCGGGCCCGCAGCTCGACCGCGACGTCCCCGCCGGCCGGGCCGTGGACGTGGGCGTTGTCGATCAGATTGGCCACCGCCCGCTCGAGCGCCAGCGGATCCCCGCGCACGGCCACCGGGTCGGCCGCGGTCAGCCGCGCGTCACCGCGCTCGGCCGCGTCTCGAACCACCTCGGGCAGCCAGACGGCCTGGTCCGGCGCCTGCGCCCCGCCTTCGCGTTCGAGGCTGAGCAGATCGTCAACGAGGCGTCCCAGGCGCTCGGCGTCGGCCTCCACGTCGGCCAGGACCTCGGGGTCGAACCCTCGCTGGCGGAGGTATCCAAGGTTGCCGCGCAGGGAGGTGAGCGGGGTCCGGAGCTCGTGTGACGCGTCGGCGAGGAACCGGCGCTCGGTCTGCTGAGAGCGCTCCAGGGCGCCCAACATGGTGTTCAGGGCGCGGGCGAGCTCGGCCAGCTCATCGCGCGTTTCGGGATCGGGCAGCCTCCGAGCCGCGTCCCCGGTGCGCGCGATCGTGCCCGCCGCCTCGGACAGGCGCCTGAGGGGGCGCATTCCCCGGGCCACGAGCAGCGCGGCGAGCATCGCTCCCAGCACGGCCGCCGCCAGGGTGCTCAGCGCGATCAGCGTGCCGAGCTTGCTCAGCGTGTTGCGCACCTCCTCTGTGGAGGCGGACACGAGCACTGCGCCTCCCGCCTCGGGCCCGGCGCCGTTGGGAATGGGCACCGCGTCTAGGCGAATCCGCTCACCCGACAAACGCGCGTCGGTGTATCCCTGCGCGCCTTTCTGGAGCGCCGCCTGCAACAGGGCGCCGCCGGGCAGCAGCCGCCCGCCCAGGGCATCGGAGCGCGCGACGATGCGTCCCCGGCGATCGACCACCTCGACCGAAACCTGGCGGCCGCCGGCCGGGGCGTCGAGTGCTCCCGGGGCCGTGAGCAGCGATGGCGCGGAGAGCGCCAGGCGGACCAGATCCTGGGCGCGGCTGTTGAGGCTGCTGTCCAGGGAGGAATGCAGCTGGTGGGCGATCAGCAGGGCGACCGTTCCCCCCAGCGCCGCCACGGCCAGAGCGATCGCGCCCGCGGCCGCGAGTACCACGCGCAGCCGCAGGGTGCCGAATCTCATCTCGACGTCCCGGGGGTTACGGGTGGAACTTCCGAGGTCATCGCCCGATGGTGAATCCGACGCCGCGCACGGTCTGGATCACTGGAGGATCACCGAGCTTGCGGCGCAGGTGGCCCACGTAACGATCGACGACGTTGGGGACCGCCCCGTCGTCCCACACTCGCGACAGGGCGGCCTCGCGGGTGACGACGGTGCGCGGGTTGCGCATCAGCAGCTCGAGCAGCGCGCTCTCGCGTCCGGTGAGCGCGATCTCGCGACCGGCGCGGTGTGCCGTACGGTGGGGGAGGTCGAGCACCAGATCCCCGTAGGCGAGCCGTTCCGCCGACGGCTGCCCGCGCCGGGTAAGCGCGCGCAGCCGAGCGCTGAGCTCCTCGGGCGCGAACGGCTTGACCAAATAGTCATCCGCGCCCGCGTCGAGCCCGGCCACGCGATCGGCGACGGCGTCACGAGCCGTGAGCAGCAGGATCGGCTGGGCGAACCCACCCGCGCGCAGCCGCCGGCACACGGCCAGCCCGTCGAGCCCCGGCATGTGGACGTCGAGCACGACCATGTCGGGCGCGTCCCGCTCGACGGCAGCCAGGGCCTGGCCTCCGTCGGCGAGCGCGGTCACCTCGTATCCCTCGGCGCCCAGCGTCCGCTCGAGCATGCGCCGGACCGGCGCATCGTCGTCGACGACCAGCACCCGCTCGTGCGCGGGCGAGGAGGCGGTCGGTGCCGGAGCTGACTCGATCGAGGGATCGATGAATGGATGGTAGGCGCGCGCGCGCGTGGGTCACGCAGCCCGGCACTAACCGGGGAGGTGGGCAAGCGCGGGGAGGGAGAGCGTCCGCGGTGGAGGTGCGTCGAGAGCGTTTGGCAGGCCGAGCGCCCAGAGCTTCTCGTCCGCAGCGCGGAATGGTTCGAACTCGGGCGGGCGGTAGAGGTCGTAGATCGCCGCGGGCGCGGCGGGGGAGTCGGCGGCCGCGAGCAGCGCGTTGGTGGCTCGTCGCCCGGCCTCGTTGGCGCCCTCCATGGACGCTGTGTCGATGTTCACCCGCACGTAGTCGGCGGCCAGGAACAGGTTGGGGATGGCGGTGGCCACGTCGGGGCGGCTGGCCCACGCGCCAGGCGTGCTGATGAACAGCGGATCGTCGTTGGCGATCACGCCACGGGGCCCGAACTTGAGCGCGGGGTCGAGGTACCAGCGCACGAGGAGGTCGTCGCGCAGCAACTGTTGCCCTGTGTCGTTCAGGTGCGCCTTCATTTGCTCCCAGGCGTCGCGCACGATGTGCTCGGGTTGGAGCGTTCGCGCTGGCTTGCCGAAGAGGGTGCCGGGCTCGGTGAAGTCGCTGATGTCGATTGACATGCAGTCGCGCGCAGTCCCGTCGCCATAGTCCCGGGCGAAGTCGCGCTCGGGCCAGAACTGCGCTTGGCTGATCGAGGACAGCGCCCAGGGCGCGTCGACATAGAGGACGTGCCCGCGCACGATCGGAGTGGGCTCGCGCAGGTAGAGCTGGAGGCCGTTCATCCAGCGGGTCTCAAGCGTGCCCAGGGCCGCTAACCGCTGGTCGGCGGCGAGCACCGGCCCGCCGAGCAGGCGCCGGGCTCGCTCAACCGGAACGGCGAGAACGAACCAGTCGGCCTCCACCCGGTCCCGGCCGCGGGGACCCTGAACGAGCGCTTCGCTCACGCGGGAGCCGCGCAGCTGCAGGCGCTGCACCTCGGCACCCAGCTGGAGGCTGACCCCGAGCTGGCGCAGGTGACCGGCCCAGGGGTCGATGAACGCCTCGTTGGTGGGAAGGCTCAGGACCTGGTCGAAAGGGCCATTCGGGTAGCGGCCGAGCAGGTCGTAGATGCCTGCCTCCCACAGCAGACCGAGCGTGCGTGCGCATGCCTCGCTGGCCTTCGAGCCGAGGACGAAGCGCGTGGCACAGGACACCAGCATGCGGCGGTAGTCCTCGGAGAAGCGCTCGGCCGACACGTAGTCCCACCAGCTCTCGTGTTCCCACTGCCCGAAGCGCCGTGCGTCGCAGCTCGTGAAGAACACGAGCAGCCGGTCGACGAAGTAAGCGACCTCTTGGGTCGGCAGGCGCGTAGCGAGCTCGAGCGTCGCGATCAGAGTCTGGCGGAACTGATCGAAGGTCCAGGGGTAGGGATCGGTCGGCGCGTAGGACCCGGTGAAGTCCGACCGACCGCCCGACCGTGCGTAGCAGTCCTGGTTGGCGGTGACGACGTTTCCAAACGTTCCGCCGGGGTTGCCCGGGAACGGGATGCGCCGCATGGTGTCGGGCAGGTTCTGATACAGGCCTGGGACGAAGCGCGCCCCGTGCTCGGCGGGGAGCGGGCGGCGGCCGCCCCGCGCGGAGCCGGGCACGCCGAAGCTGCGGGCCTTGCCGCCGAGGGCGCGGCGCTCGTAGACGGTGACCTCGAATCCTCGCTCGGCAAGCTCGTGCGCCGCGGTCATCCCGGCTACCCCACCACCGATCACCGCAACCCGGCGCCGCGGGCGCCTGCGGGGTCTGACCGCTGCGAGCGCTGGCGAATTGACGAGCGCTGGCGCATCGGCGAGCACGCCGGCCGCCGCCAAGGTCGCGCCATCGCGAAGCAGCTCGCGACGCGTGCGCGAGCGCATCAGGCCAGCGACTCCCGCGCCCCCACCTGGGCCGCGCCGGCCTCGGCTACCTCGGCGGCGCCATGCTGTTGTTCAACGGGTCGCACCCGGAAGACGACTCGCGCCAGCGGGATGCGCAGGGCGGGCGCGAGCGCCTCGATCAGGTTCACGAACGTGCCGTCGGGCTCCACGTAAGAGAGGTCGCGGCAGCGCACCTGCAGCGGTACCGGACCAATGGGGAAGTGCATCGGGAACTCGGAGGTCCGGTAGCCACCCTCCTCGAGCCAGACGTCGATTCCATCGGGCAGGTCGCCGCCAGTGATGTGCACGTGGTCATCCGCGATGAACTCGCAGAACATCTGGCGGCGCTGCACGCGCCCGCCGCCGAAGTCGGCCTCGTCGTCGATCCGCCAAACGCGCTCGGAGATCCAAGTCGCCTCGCGGCGAGCGCCGAAGAGGCGCGCCAGGTGCCGCCCCACAAACAGCGGCCGCAATTCGAGCGCCCCGTCGCCGGTCCAACTACGGGCGAGGAAGTCGCGGGGCCGGAGCGGGATCAGATGGCTGCGCCGCGGCCGGCCGCGGGTGGCGTACAGGATCCCGGCCACCAAGATCAGCACCCACAGGTGAAGGACGAACAGCTCGACCCGTTCGAGCGCTCCGTCGGGCACGCCCGCCGACCCGAACCCGAATGAGGCGGCGCCGATCACGATGCCGATCACGCCGGAGGCCAGCGCGACCGCTCCGACCGGGCCCGGCCAGAGTGCGCGGGCGATCGCGAATGGCGTCGCGGTAAGCAGCCATGAAGCCGCCAAGCTGGCCCAGATGTGGCCGTCCTCGTGCCAGGACAGCTGGCCGGAGTCCCACAGATGACGGCAGTGCGACGCGCTCAGGCCGCAATCAAGGGGAATCGCGGCGGTGAGCACGATGCATACGCCGGCCCCCACGAACAGCAGCGCGGTCACCGTCGCCGCGGGGCGCCGCGGAAGCACGCGCGAGAGCGCCAGCCCGAGCGCGGCATTGGCCACTCCGAGCACCGCGATGCCGGCGGTCACGATCCAGCGGTGGGCCGCGTGGCGAGCCGCGAGCTCGCTGACGGTCTGGTGAAGACTCGAATAATGCGGCTCGATCGCACCGGCCACGATCCACGCGACGACGAAGGCCAACTGGCCGGCGAGCGCCAGCCAGGCTAGGAATCGAGTTGTCGATCGGCTCGACACGCCCCTACCTCCGTGACGGCCCGGCGGGCACGATCTCGGCCTCGGCGGACGTCTGTGTACAGTGTACAATACACCATACACAAATGGCAACTGCCACCCGTCCAACCGGTCTGTCGCGCGAGCGGATCCTCCGCGTTGCGCGCCAACTAGTCGACCGCGAGGGGCTGGGCGCGCTCAGCATGCGCCGGCTCGCGCAAGAGCTCGACGTGTGGCCGATGAGCGTGTACCGCTACTTCCAGGACAAGGACGCGCTGCTCGACGCACTGGCCGCGGACGCCGCCGAGGCCATCCCCGTCCCGACCGCAGGGGCGCCCATGCCGAGCGCCGGCGCCTCGTGGCGCACCCAGCTGCACTCGCTGCTCGGCGACGCCCGCACCGCGATCGGCGAGGACCCGAGCGGAATCGGTAGCCGCCTGGCGCGCGCCTTCTTCACGCCGGGTGCGCTGCGGGTCTCTGAGGCGGGCCTGCGGATCCTCCGAGCGGCAGGCTTCGACGCCACCGAGGCGGCGAGCGCGTGGCGCGCACTGTGGAGCTACACCTTCGGCTTCGCCATATTCCGCGTCGCGCCCACCGCCACAGAGACGCTGCGCCAGGCCCGCACGGCGATCGCGGCGCTGCCTGACGACGAATACCCCACGCTGCTCGCCACGTCGAACGAACTCGCCGCCGCGCTGGCCACCGAGGACGAGTTCGACTACGGGCTCGACCGCTTGCTCGACGGCCTCGAGGCGGGGTTGCCGAGTGCGGCTGCGTATGCTGGGCGGTGACGGTCGCTACAAGGGTGGCGCGAGGACGTAGACCTGCTGACTGACCGTTGACGTGGCCGACGTGTAGTAGCACTCGCACGCGGTCAGCGTCACGGTGTAGGTGCCCGCCGCCGCGTAGGCATGTGACGTCACGGCCCCTGACCCGGTCGAGCCATCG
>DASZHF010000157.1:0-3001 GCA_035938095.1 Solirubrobacteraceae bacterium | reverse complement strand
TGGCCGTGCTCGTCGAACAGCCTGTAGGCCGGGCGCGAGCCGCTCAGATCGCCCCGGTCGAGCACCGCCTCGTACTCGAGCGCCGGGGTCGAGACCTCACCGTACCCGGCCCGTTCGAAGGCGTGCCGGACCGTCTCCGTGATGGCCCGCAGCTCGCGGGTCTCGTCCGGGAGGACGTCCCGGGTTCCGCTGGGAATCGGGTGAATCATGTTCATGGACCGTATCGAGTGGCGCGGGGCGTTCTGCGCCGCGTGTTCCCCGGGCGGGATCCGGGCCAAGCTCTCCTGAGAGCCCGACCGTGGTGCTATGGAGGAGAGCCGGGCGCCGGGTCCGCCGCGGTGGCGGCGGAAATTGGTCAGGCGTGGACGGGCTCCGTGGCGACGCGCTCGATCTGGGCTCCCAGATCGCGCAGGCGGTCGTCGATCCGCTCATACCCGCGATCGATCTGGCGGATGTTGCCTATCTCGCTGCGCCCCTCGGCGCACAGGGCGGCCACGAGCAGAGCCATTCCGGCCCGAATGTCGGGAGACTCGAGCCGCTCCCCCCGCAGGCGCCGCGGACCGTCCACGATCACCCGGTGGGGGTCGCACACGGAGATGTCAGCTCCCATGAGGATGAGCTTGTCGGTGAAGATCAGGCGGTTCTCGAACATCCATTCGTGGATGAGGACAGAGCCCTCGGCTTGGGTCGCCAGGGCCACCGCGATGCTGGTCAGGTCGGCTGGGAAAGCCGGCCAGGGTCCGTCCTGGATCTTGCTCTTGTGCTCGCCCTCGTCCGTGCGGACGATGAGCTTCTGGTTGCCGGGGACGATCACGTCCTCGCCGTCGAGCTCGCTGCGCAGGCCGAGGCGCTCGAACCCCAGACGGATCATGCGCAGGTCGCCCGGGATGGTGTCGCGGATACGCAGCTCGCCGCCGGTCACACCGGCCAGAGCCATGAAGCTGCCGACCTCGATGTGGTCGGGGGCGAGGCGGTGCTCACAGCCGCGCAGCTGGGTGGCCCCGTTGACGGTGAGCACGTTGGAGCCGATCCCCTGGACGTCTGCTCCCATCTTCACCAACAGCCGAGCGAGGTCCTGGACGTGCGGTTCGCAGGCCGCGTTGCCGATGACGGTGGATCCGGGCGTCAGGGCTGCGGCCATGAGCGCGTTCTCGGTTGCCATCACCGAGGGCTCGTCCATGAATACGTCTCCCGCGCGTAGACCCCGAGGGGCCTCGAGGATGATGTCTCGGTCGGAGTCGACCGTCGCCCCAAAGGCTCGAAACGCGTCCACGTGCGGGTCCAAGCGCCGGCGCCCGATCACGTCGCCCCCGGGCGGTGGCATCACGGCCCGGCGGAAGCGAGCCAGCAGGGGACCGGCCAGCAGGAAGGACGCGCGGATCAGCTCGCACAAGGATCGGTCGATCTCGTGCGAGTGGACGTCGGCCGCGCACAGCGCGACCTCATTGTCGGCCCGCCAGGCAACGTTCACGCCGATCCCCTCGAGGATCCCGAGCATGGCCTCGACGTCGCGAATGCGCGGGACGTTGCTCACGACGAGCTCCTCCTCCGTCAGCACGGAGGCGGCCAGGATGGGCAGGGCAGCGTTCTTGTTCCCGGCCGCGGTCACCACGCCGGAAAGGGGAATGCCGCCGTCGATCAGGAACTTCTCCATGAGGCGAAAGCGCGGGCGCGGGCCCCAGGATTGGGGCGTGGCGGAGCGCGCCGCAAGCGTAACAGCCATGTTGTGGAGGTCTTCGCTGGCGGCGGGCGAGAACCTGCCTGGAGAACCTGCCTGGGATTCTCCGCGCGCGCTAGCGCCAGCGGCCGCCCGCGCGCGCCCAGGCCTCGAGGTGATCGACGCCACAGAAGGCGTCGGGAATCCGATGTTCGCCCCGGTGGCGTATGAGGATCACCCGCGTGTCGGGCACCGGGTCGCCGCAGTGGGCGCAGCTCTCGAGCACCTCGTCGTCGCGGAATTCCAGGGCCCCGGGGTCCCAATAGGCCCCCTGGAGCGCCCAAGGGACGACGTGCTCGAGCCGGCAGAAGGCCGCACGACGCTCTCCGGCGGGCTCGGCGGCACGAAAGCCGTCTTCTGGATCGATCCCTACCCCGCACCAGCTGCAGCGCTCTGCCGTCACCGAGCCCAGGCTAGACCGCGGGGCCGACGGGGCGGTAGGAGCGTGCCCCCGCTCAGGAGGCCGCCTCGGGGACCTGAGCGCGCGCGCCGCCGACGCCCCGCTGAGCGCGCGCGCCGCCGACGCCCCGCTGAGCGCCTCGAGGGGCGCTTTCGCCCCTCCCGCGGCATCCTTGTCAATGCAATTAAGCTTGCACGCCGGGGTCTCCAAAAGGGCTCTACAGAGCGGTATTCGACTCACGCGAAGCTCGCCGCGCCGATCCCCGGATGCTTCCGTCCGGGGGCCATCCTAGGTTGCGAACGCATGTTCTGGACAGCCCCCACAGAGGAGCGCCTGGGAGTGAGCCATCGCTGGCGCTCGGGGCTAGTTCGAGCAGCCCGGCTGGCTCGCTCATTCCTGCTGCTGGAGGACGACTTCGCAGCCGGCGAGCCCCCCGGCGAAACCACGCCTCACCCGCACCGGTGCCCGCCGCGGATCTGCTTGCGTCCGCGCCGGCCCGGTGACGGGGTGGCGCGGGCCCAGGTCTGCCTGGCGTCGCGGTTCTTCGCGGTCCGCCCGCTGGCCGCCCGCTCCCGGCGTGGTGACCGGTGCCATACCGCTGCGAGCAGCGACCGATGCGCTCGGGCCTGAACCCGAGGCTCTAGGATCGCGCCGGGCGGCGCCCAGAGCGCCGCAGCTGAACATCCTGTCGATCACTGGAGGCGCGGTGAGAGCGAGACTGGGCAGTTCGGGCGTCGCGGCGGTCGTGATCGCCGGAGCGCTGGCGGCCTGCGGGGGCGGGAGTGGCACCCGGAGCTCCAGCAAGACCATTCCCAAAGCTCAGTTCATCACGCGTGCCGACGCGATCTGCTCCAGTGGCAACAAGCGCGTCAGCGCCCTCCCGG
>DASZHF010000156.1:0-5356 GCA_035938095.1 Solirubrobacteraceae bacterium | reverse complement strand
CGAGCTCCAGCGCGCCGAGCAGATCTTCACGCTCGAGGTCAGCGGCTGGAGCGCGGACTCGTCGCTGCCCTGCCCCGGCGGCATTCCGTTCACCGACGACACGAGCTACGCCGACCGCAACACCATCACCAACGCGCCCGGGGCCGAGCTCGCGGTGTTGCTCTATCGCCTGACCAACGATCACACCTACCTCGAGTGGGCCAAGCGCATGTATCAGTGGGTGCGTCAGTGCCTGTCCTTGGGGACCGGCCTCTATGCCGACCACATAACCGACGGCGGGAGCGTCGACACCACCACGTGGACGTATACGCAGGGCGTGATGATCGGCGCCGGCGTGATGCTCTACAAGGCCACGGGCGACCAGTCCTACCTCGACCAGGCCCGCGACACCGAGCAGGCGACGCTGAGCTACTTCGACCCCGCTTCGTTCATCGACGAGCCGCCGTTCTTCGTCTCGGTCGTGTTTCGCAACCTGCTGCTGTTCAACAGTGTCAGTCCGAATCCCGTCATCCCCGAGATGGTCAAGGGCTACGCCGACTGGGCCTGGAACACGCAGCGGCGCAAGAACGGCCTCTACTCCTTCTCCACGGACGAGACCAATCTCCTCAGCCAGGCGGCGGTGATCAACGCGTACGCGATGCTCGTCGAGCCGATCGACTCCTTCTATTAGTCAAAGGGCCTCCGGCCAGTCGGCCTCCGGCCGGTCGGTTAGTCAAAGGGCCTCCGGCCTGTCGGCCTCCGGCCGGGAGGATGGCCGCGAGGTGACGAGGCGCTCTCAGGAGAACAGCGACCGCAGCGCCGCGTGGGCGTCGCGCAACCCGGCCAGAGGCTCTCGCACGGTGAGTCCACCGGCCTCGATCACGAGCGCGTCCCCGCCCACGTCTCCGATCAGCGCCACCGGCACCCGGTCGCCGAGCGCCCGCAGCGCCTCAGCCTCCCCCGAGACCACGAACCCGCCGGCACCCTCCCCGAACAACGCGCGCCACACCCCAGCGCCCGACTCCCCGCTTCCCCCGCCTGTCAGCTCGCCCAGCGCGACCGTCGCCCCCCGCGCTCCGGCCAGGCAGCACTCGGCCAGCGCCACCGCCAACCCACCCTCCGCAATGTCGTGGGCGCTGCGCACAGTCCCGGCCCGCACCGCCTCCCGGACGGCGGCCTGCGCGGCCCGCACGGCCTCCAGGTCGAAGCCCGGCAGGCCGTTGGGGAGCTCGATCCCGCGCAGGCGCTCGAGCTCGGACCCCGCCAGGTCGGGGTCCCAGGAGCCCACGAGGGCGATCGCGTCGCCGTCGGCGGCGAAGCCCAGGCCGGCCGCGCGGGCCACGTCGGGCAGCTCGCCCACCATCCCCACCACGGGGGTGGGGTAGATCGGCCCAGCCGCGCCCTCGTTGTACAGCGATACGTTGCCCCCCACGACCGGGACGCCCAGCGCCCGGCACGCGTCGCCCAGTCCACGCACCGACTCGGTCAGCTGCCAGGCGATGTGGGGCTTCTCGGGATTGCCGAAGTTCAGGCAGTTGGTCAGGCCCAGCGGCTCGGCGCCCACGCACGCCAGGTTCGCAGCGCACTCGAGCACCGCCTCCACCGTCCCCCGGTAGGGATCGCAAGCCACTCGGCGCCCGTTCCCGTCGATCGAGACCGCCAACCCGGGGCGCGGATGGTCGGGGCGCGCCGGCAACCGCAGGACCGCCGCGTCGGCCTCCTCGGGCCGGCGCACCGTGCGCGACTGAACCATGCAGTCGTACTGCTCGAACAGCGCCCTGCGCGACGCCAGGTTGGGCGCCGACAGCAGGGCCAGCAGAGCCGTCCCCGGATCGTCGGCGCGATGGTCGGCCGCGCCCTCGACCGGCCCGGGCAGCGTCCGCCGCGGGGCGGGATACGGCGGGCGCTCGGGCCTCACCGGCTCGAGCACGTACAGCGGGCACTCGTCGACCAGCGCCGCCACCGGCACCTCGCCGACCAGCTCGCCCGCCCGCCGCACCCGCAGCAGGCCGCTGTCGGTGATCTCGCCGATGGGCGCGGCGCCGGTCTCCCATCGCGCGCACACCGCCAGCACCTCCCCGACGCGCTCGGGCTCGGCCACGCACAGCATCCGTTCCTGCGACTCGGAGATCATGATCTCGAAGGGCTCCATGTCGGCCTCGCGCAGCGGCACCCGCGCCACGTCGATGTCGATCCCGACGCCGCCCTTGCTCGCCATCTCCGCCGCCGAGGACGTCAGCCCCGCGGCACCGAGATCCTGGAGCGCGACCAGCAGCCCCTGTTCGAGCAGCTCCAGCGAGCACTCGAGCAGCTTCTTCTCCTCGAACGGATCGCCGATCTGAACGCTGGGGCGCTTGCCTTCGTCGCCTTCGCCCAGCTCGGCGCTGGCCAGCACCGACGCGCCCCCGATGCCGTCCCGGCCCGTCGAGGCGCCGAACAGGATGACCACGTTGCCCGGTCCCGCCGCCGCCGATCCGATCAACCGTTCGCGCGCGACCAGGCCGACGCACATGGCGTTGACCAGGCAGTTGTGCTCGTAGGGATCCTCGAAGTAGACCTCGCCCCCCACGGTGGGAACGCCGATGGAGTTGCCGTAGTGGCCGATCCCGGCCACCGCGCGATCCAGCAGGTAACGCGAGCGCGCGCCAGCGCCGCCGCCACCCGCCGGGCCGGCATCCCCTGACGCCGTGTCCCCCGACCCGGCCTCCCCCGACCCGGCCTCCCCCGACCCAGCGGTCGGGTCGCCGAACCGCAGCGAGTCGAGCACCGCGATCGGCCGAGCCCCCACCGCGAAGACGTCGCGCAAGATCCCGCCAACGCCGGTGGCCGCGCCCTGGAAGGGCTCGACGGCGCTGGGGTGGTTGTGAGACTCGACCTTGAAGGCCACGGCAAACCCCCCGCCGGCGTCGACCGCGCCCGCGTTCTCGCCCGGTCCCATGAGCAGGCGCTCGCCCTCGGTGGGCAGCGTGCGCAGCAGCGCGCGCGAGTGCTTGTAGGCACAGTGCTCGGACCACAGCAGCGAGAACATCGCCAGCTCGACGGCGTTGGGCTCGCGGCCGAGCTTTTCCAGGATGAGCCCGTACTCGTATTCGGTGAGCCCCAGGGACCGCGCCTCCGCGAGACCGGGGGCGCCGGCCGCCTCCACGCTAGGCGCCGACAAGGCCCGGGCTCCGCGCCGCCTCGGCGCAGTGGTCTCTGATCGACTCGAACAACCGCAGCCCGTCGGCCGACCCCGTGAGCGCATCCACGGCGTGCTCCGGGTGGGGCATCAGTCCCATCACGTTCCCGCGTTCGTTGATCACGCCCGCGATGTCGAGCACCGACCCGTTGGCGTTGTGCCCAGGCGCGTAGCGCAGCACGATGCGCCCCTCGGATTCCAGCGCCTCGAGTTGCTCGGGGGGCGCGTAGTAGCGCCCGGCGGTGTGCTTGATGGGGATCGACAAGCGCTCGCCGGGAACGCAGGCTCGCGTGAAGCTGGTCTGAGCGTTGACCACCTCGAGCTCGACCTGGCGGCACACGAAGCGCAGCGAGATGTTGGACAACAGGGCTCCGGGCAGCAGCCGCGCCTCGCAAAGGACCTGAAACCCGTTGCAGATCCCGAGCACCGGACCTCCTTCGCGGGCGAAGTCGGCGACCGCGTCCATGACCGGGGCGAAGCGGGCGATCGCGCCCACCCGCAGGTAGTCGCCGTAGGAGAACCCGCCGGGGATGATCACAGCGTCCACACCGTGCAGGTCACGGTCTGCATGCCAGAGCAGCACGGCGTCCCCGACTCGCGACGCAGCGAGCTGGGCGTCGACATCGTCGCACGACCCCGGGAAGCGCACGACGCCGAACCTCATCGGCCGCGCCCGCCCGTCAACTCGATCTCGTAGTCCTCGATCAGCGGGTTGGCCAGGAGCCGTTCGCACATCGCCTCCAGCTGGGACGCGTCATCCACCTCGAGCTCGATCAGGCGCCCGACGTGCACGTCGCTCACTCCTACGAAGCCCAGGGCCGGAAGTGCGCGTTCGACTGCCTTACCCTGGGGATCGAGGATGCCGGCCTTGGGCCGGACCAGGATCCGCGCTCTCATCCCAGCGGGGCGCCGGCCTGTGCCTGCGCTCCCGTGCGGACCAGCCATTCCTCGAACGGCTCGCCGGCGATCCGCTCGTAGGCCTCGACGTAGCGCGCCCGGGTCCCCGCGACCACGTCGTCGGGTATCGCCGGGGCGGGCGGCGTCTTGTCCCACCCGGTGCCAGCGGCCCAGTCGCGCACGTACTGCTTGTCGAAGCTGGGCTGGGGCCGCCCGGGCTCGTACTCGTCGGCAGGCCAGAAGCGCGACGAATCCGGGGTTAGAACCTCGTCGCCCAGCGTCAGCTCGCCGTTGGCGTCCAACCCGAACTCGAACTTCGTGTCGGCCAGGATGATCCCGCGGGCCGCGGCGTGGTCGGCCGCGAACGTGTACAGCTCGACCGACGCGGTCCGGATGCGGTCGGTCAGGCCGGGATTGCCCACCAGTGCCGCCGCCTGCCCGAAGTCGATGGCCTCGTCGTGACCGGTCTGCGCCTTGGTTGACGGGGTGAAGATCGGCTCGGGCAGGCGCTCGGACTCCCGCAGCCCCTGGGGTAGCTCGATCCCGCTCACCCGCCCGGTGCTCTGGTAGTCCGTCCAGCCCGACCCCGACAGGTACCCGCGCACCACGCACTCGACCGGCAACATCGTGAGCTTTCGGGCGACGATGCTTCGCCCCCGCGCCTCTTCGGGGACGTCCTCGGTGGCCGACAGAAAGTGGTTGGCGACGATGTCTTCGGTGCGCTCGAACCAGAACGCCGACATCGCCGTGAGCACGCGTCCCTTGTCCGGGATCGGCGTAGGGTGGATCACGTCGTAGGTGGAGATCCGGTCCGAGGCGACCATCAGCAGGCGTTCGCCGAGGTCGTACATCTCCCGGACCTTGCCCGCGGCGATCAGGGGCAGGTCGGCAAGCGCTGTCACGTTATGGAGATTACCTAGGGTCGCGGCGCGCCCTGGCCGGGGTTACGCTACGCCCGTGCCAAGTGCGGTGGCCCGGGCCGCAGACACCATGGAGGAGAGTCTCGAGCTCTGTCCGCTGCCCGACCTCGAGGCAACCCGGACCGACTGGGAGACACTCGAGGAGCTCACGGGCAACCCGTTTGGGTCGTGGACGTTTGCCCGGATCTGGTGGCGGCACCTCGGCGACGGCCGACCGCTGCGCCTGAGCGCCCTGCGCGACGCCGCGGGACGGCCCGTCGCCCTGCTGCCGCTGTTCGAGGATGTGGATGGCGGACTCCCCACGCTGCGTTTCATCGGGCACTTCGACGCCGATCTGCTGGGCCCGGTGTGCGCCCCCGCCGATCGTGGGCGAGCGTTGGCG
>DASZHF010000155.1:0-12762 GCA_035938095.1 Solirubrobacteraceae bacterium | reverse complement strand
GCCCGGTGCGACCGCGCTCGGCGAGCCCCCAGCCGGGGCCTGGCTTCCGATCGTGCTCACGCCCCGGCAGACTACGAGCTTGCCGGCGCCGTCTCGCAGCTTGGCGGCGCCGTCTCGCCACCCGGCGGTGCCGAACGCCTGGTCGATCCGGGGCCGCACGACGTCATTGCGTACGCAACCAGAGTGGTAGTGTAAAGCGCACGCAGAGGTCGCCACAGATGAACGACATGGGGTCTGCAATGTCCGATCGCCAAACCTCCGCCGGTCGCCAGGCTCAGCTCGGCCGAGCGGACGACCTACGCGCCTCGCCGCCGCTGTTCTCCTCGCCCGCGCTGGATCGCTTGACCCGGGTCCATCCCGCCGTTCCCGTCCTGCTCTACGGGCCCGTGGTCGTGGGCCTGCTGGCCTGGGCGCTGGCCGACGGGGTGGGCTGGGCCGCGCTCCCGTTGCTGGCCGCCGGATACGCGCTGTGGACGCTCACCGAGTACTGGCTGCACCGGGTCGTGTTCCACTTCGAGCCCGACCACGGGATCGGGCTTCGCCTTCACTACCTGATTCACGGGGTCCACCACGATCATCCCAACGATCCTCGCCGGCTCGTAATGCCGCCGAGCGCGTCTGCCCCGCTCGCCATCCTGTTCGGCCTGATCTTCTACGCGCTGCTCAGCGACGCGACCTGGCAGGCGGTGGCGGCCGGATTCATCGGCGGTTACGTCGCCTACGACACGCTCCACTACCTCGTCCACCATCGCGTACCGCGCAGCCACATCGGGCGCTCCCTGCGCGAGCGCCACATGCGCCACCACTTCCAGGACGACACCCGCGGGTTTGGCGTCAGCGCCCCGTACTGGGACGTGGTGTTCGGAACCGCCGCGCGGCGGCGCACGCGCTGGCGCGAGGTTCTGCGCTAGCCGCCGCGAGGTTCTGCGCTAGCCGCCGCTGGCCGGGCGCGAGGTCCTGTACAAGCGGAGCTCCGCTAGACGTTGGCGGCGTGTACCCGGCTCAGCCGTTGGCAGCGGCGCGCCGGCGACCCGCCGAGCGGGCGGGGTCGCGCTGTCCGACGAGCTGACGCGCGCGCGTGGCTCGCGCGTCGGCGGCCAGGTAATCGCGGTAGTGCTCGTTCGTCGGGTCCGAGGACCAGCGGGTGTAGGCCTGATTGGCGTCGGCGCACGCGGTCTCCCAAGCCCGGAGGGCGCTCAGGTGGGCCGAGCGCCGTCTCAGTTTGTGGGTCAGCCCGGTCATCGCACGGCGGTATGGGGTGGGGGTGGGAGCCATATTGGGGTGGGGGCGGAGGGGGCGGGAATAGGGGAGGGAGTGCAGCTAAACCCTCACGGCTAATAAAGCACCGGGACCTTGAAGATTTGTTTACAGAACCCGAAGAATGGCCTAAGAGTTCCGCCGGCCCCTGACGGATTCCGAGGGGTGGTAGCGTCCGTAGCGTGAGCGCCAGCGAGCCCAATCCGGCGTCGCAGGCCAGTCAGCCGGGGGAACCGCCGATGCAGCCGGCCACCCCTCCGGAGCAGGCATCGGCGCCTGACCACGAGCGCCGTCCGAGGATCCCGCTCCCCCGCGACAGCCGCGGCTTCCACGTCAGCCCGGCGCCCGATGGCCGCGGGCAACCGCAGCCCGCGCCGGGGACTCCGCGCCCGAGCATGTTCGGGCGCCGCTTCCTGCTCTTCGTGCTCCTGCTGCTGGTGCTCAACACGGCCTCGGTCGCGCTGTTCGGGCCGTCGGGCACGACCCGGATCCGGATCCCATACTCGCCCACGTTCCTCAGCCAGGTCACCGCCGGGAACGTGTCATCGATCTCCTCCCAGGGCAGCGTCATCCAGGGCATCTTCCGCCACGCCGTGAACTACCCGCCGGGATCCACGAACTCGACGTCGACCCTGTTCAACACCGACGTCCCCGACTTCGCCGACAAGGTCGCGCTCGAGCACCTGCTCGAAAGCAAGGGCGTGACGGTCAACGCCAGCCCGCCGTCGAGCGGCCCCAGCACCTTCGTCAACATCCTTCTCAGCTTCGGGCCCACGCTGCTGTTCATCGGGCTGCTCGTCCTGCTCTTCCGCAGAGCGGGCGGGGCAGGAATGTCGGGCCTTGCCGCCTTCGGGCGCTCCGGCGCGCGGCGGGCCGATCCCGCGGCCCAGCACGTGACGTTCGCGGACGTGGCCGGGATCGAGGAGGCCAAGTCGGAGCTGTCGGAGATCGTCGACTTCCTGCGAAACCCCGAGCGCTACCAGCGCCTGGGGGGACGTATCCCCCGCGGCGTGTTGCTCAGTGGGGCGCCGGGCACGGGCAAGACGCTGCTCGCGAAGGCGGTGGCGGGCGAAGCGAACGTGCCCTTCTTCTCGATCTCCGCCTCGGAGTTCGTGGAGGCGATCGTCGGCGTCGGTGCCTCGCGGGTGCGAGATCTGTTCAAGCAGGCGAAGGAGGCCTCCCCGGCCATCATCTTCATCGACGAGCTCGACGCCATCGGCCGTCAGCGTGGGAGCGCGTTGGTCACCGGCGCCAACGACGAGCGCGAGCAGACGCTAAACCAGATCCTCACCGAGATGGATGGGTTCGAGTCCAATACCGCTGTCATCGTCCTGGCCGCTACCAACCGGCCCGAGGTGCTCGACCCCGCGCTGCTGCGCCCGGGCCGCTTCGATCGCCGCGTCACCGTGCCCCCGCCCGACAAGGATGGACGACGCAAGATCCTCGAGGTTCACACCCGCTCGCTCACGCTCGCGCCCGACGTCGACCTGGGCCGCCTGGCCGCCAGCACTCCCGGAATGGTGGGCGCCGATCTGGCCAACCTGGCCAATGAGGCCGCGCTGATGGCCGCCCGGCGCAATCACGACACCGTGGAGATGGCGGACTTCACCGACGCGCTCGAGAAGATCCTGCTCGGCACCCCGCGCGGAATCGTCCTGACCCCCGAGGACCGTCGCCGCACGGCCTACCACGAGTCTGGACACGCGATCGTCGGGATGCTCACCCCGGGCGCCGACCCGGTGCGCAAGGTGTCGATCATTCCCCGGGGCATGGCGCTCGGCGTCACGCTCTCGGCCCCCGAGGCCGACCGGGTGTCCTACGACGAGGAGGCCCTTCAGGCCAAGATCCGCGTCGCTCTCGGCGGGCGCGCCGCGGAGGAGGTCGTGTTCGAACGGATCACCACCGGGGCCGAGTCCGACATCCAGCAGGTGACCCAGATCGCCCGCCAGATGGTCGGGCGCTGGGGCATGAGCGAGGCGATCGGGCCGATTGCCGTGCTGCCCAGCGAGCCCCAGGGAATTCTGCTCCCGGGCACGAGCGAGACCTCCGAGACGACCCAGCGCCTGATCGACGAAGAGGTGCGCCGCATCGTGGAGGAGGCCCACGTCAAGGTGCGCGAGCTCCTCACCCAGCACCGCGCGCAGCTGGACTCGCTCGCCCAGGCGCTGCTGGAGGCCGAGACCCTCGACCAGGACGCGGCTTACGCCGCCGCCGGCATCGCGCCCCCGGCCGAGTCGCCCGCGCCCGTATCGGTCGCAGCGATGAAGGGGTCTTCCGGAGAGCCCGGCGCCCCGAAGGCTCCGGGCGCTGCCGCCGCTCCGGCCGCCGCCCCTGCCCCAGCCGCCGCGGCCGCTCCGGGCGCCGCCGGCGCTGCCACCGGTCCCGGCGCCGCAGGCGCTGCCGCCGGTCCCGGCGCCGCCTAAGGCGTCTGAGAGTTCGCGCGCCGGGCCCGTCCCGGGCTCAGTCGTGGTGCTCGTCGGGCTCGTGAACGACGAGCACCGGGCAGTGTGCGCGCTTCAACACGCTCTTCGAAGTGCTGCCCTCCAGCCTTTCCCGGATACCGCTCAGTCCGCGGGAGCCGACGACGATGGCGGCGACTCCTCGCTGCTCGGCAACGCTCAGGATCGCCCCGGCCACGTTCCCTTCGTCGGGTACGGCGAGCGGCTCGGCCTCGAGGCCGAGCGAGCGCGCAAGCTCCGCGCCGTCTCTGGAGACGTGTTCGGCTCGCTCGTGCAGACTCTGCTCGACTTCCCGCGCGACCTCGGGGTCGACCATCGGGGCCGGCGGTATGTCCAGCGGACCGGCGGACATCCCCATCGGGACGTAGGCGAGCTCCGGCTCCCACACGGTGACCACGAGCATTCGTTTTGAGGCGAGCAGCCTGGCCGCCTCGCGGACCGCCCGGCGCGACGGAGCCGAACCGTCATAGGCGATGAGTACCGGCGCGTCGGCGGCATTCATGGGCTCGCCAGCATACTTTTACCGGCTGGTCACGGCCTGGTCACGGCCTGGTCACCTGGGTGGATCGGACGCAGCCAAGAATCGCTCGGCCCGAATCCAATCCTTAGGGGGGGACCATGAGTATCAAGGCCAAGCGGTGGACGGCGGCGGCGGCGGCCGGCGTCCTTGCCCTGACCGCATCGGTGGCGGCGATCGCCAGCGCACCCGCGAAGCACAGCGCCGAGAGCGCTTCAGGGGAATCTGCCAAGCACGTCTTGCTGATCAGCGTGGACGGGCTTCACCAGTCCGACCTGGCCACCTGGGTCCACGACCATCCGACCTCGACGCTGGCCCAGCTGAGCGGCGCGGGCACCGTGTTCACCAGTGCGTCGACGGCGAAGCCGTCTGACTCGTTCCCGGGCCTGCTCGCCATGGTGACCGGGGGCTCACCCAAGTCGACCGGCGTCTTCTACGACGACAGCTACGACCGGACGCTGTTTACGCCGGCCGCCCAGACTCCCACCAGCACCCAGGATTGCTCGGGCACCCCCGGAGCGGAAACGCTCTATGCCGAGAACCTCGACCAGAACGCTCCGAGCACCGCCAACGGCGGGGTCGGCACGCGGACGATTCTCGGGCCCGGTAACACCTCCCCGAAGATCGATCCCACGCAACTCCCCTACGCGAAGATCGGCGGCAAGTGCGTGCCAGTTACGCCGAACGACTTCTTGAAGACGAACACGATCTTCAGCGTCATCAAGAAGGCCGGAATGCGTACGGCCTGGTCCGACAAGCACCCGGCGTATCAGATCGTCAACGGACACGGCACGCCCAACGCCGTCGATGACCTGTTCGCCCCCGAGATCAACGCGGACAAGATCCCGGCCACGCTGACCGACACGCGCAGTCAGCAGATCACCTTCCCGTTCCCCAACCCGAGTGGCGACCCGAACGGCCCGATCCTCACCGACTACGTCGGCGACACCGAGGCCTACGACCAGATCAAGGTCGACGCTGTTCTCAACCAGATCGACGGCCTGCCCTCGACCGGCGGCAGCAGTCACGTCGGGACCCCGGCCGTCTTCGGGATGAACTTCCAGTCCGTGAGCGTGGGGCAGAAGGTCATCGACCCGACGCTGTCCTGCGAGCGCAGCAACAACGGACCCGGGTGCGATCACCAGTACGTGCCCGGCGGCTACAAGCCCGGCACGCTCGCGTTCACCAAGCAGATGAGTGGGGTGACCGACTACCCGCCCGCGCACACCTCGGTGCACACCCCGGGCGCTCTGAACTACGTGGACGGCGCGCTCGGGCAGATGGTGAGCGAGTTGAAGGCCAAGGGCCTGTGGAACTCCACCGAGATCGTCATCTCCGCCAAGCACGGGCAGTCGCCGATCGACCCAGTCGAGCTCAAGAAGATCGGCCACGCGGTCACGGGCGTCCTGCAGACGGACAACAACATCGCCGTGGCCCAGAACACCGATGACGACGTGGCGCTCGTCTGGCTGAAGAACCAGGCCCAGTCCAGCGCCGCCGTCACGGCGCTGACAACCGCACCGGGGCAGGGCAGGGCCAACGTGGAGAACGTCCTCTCGGGCGCGGCTCTGGCGAATACGTTCGGCGATCCGCTGGCCAACTCCCGTACCCCCGACCTCATAGTCGAGCCCACGCTCGGGACGATCTACAGCCACAGCGGCGCGAAGGTGGCCGAGCACGGCGGCTTCGCGGCCCCCGATACTCACGTGGCTCTGCTGGTGGTCAACGGCGGCGCCGCGAGCCAGACCGGCCCGGACTACAACAACGACCCGGTTCAGACAGCCCAGATCGCGCCGACGATCCTGGAGATGCTGGGCCTGAATGCGAACGGATTGGACGCCGTCAAGGCCGAGGGAACCCAGCCGCTTCCCGGTTTCGGCGACTCGGGCGACTAAACGTTCGGGTGTGCTCCGTCGAGTTGGGCCCTCCCGCCGGCTCCATGCCGAGCGGGAGGGTCCGCTTGCGCTCCCCGGCTGCCGGCTGACGGATGGCAGTTGAAAACGCAGCGGGGCCATAGGACACTGGTTGGATGCCGTGGCAGGGGAGCTCTGTTGAGGAGAGGCTGACGCGCCGCCAATTCGTGGGAGGGGCGGCGGCAGTCGGGCTCTCGTCGGCGCTCGCCGGCGTCCGCCTGCCGGCGGCGCGCGCGGCACCGACACCGATCGCCCTTCCCTCCCCCGCACAGGTGCGGGCCGACTTCCAGCGGATGGTCGACTTCGGTCCGCGCCTGACCGGCTCGGACGCCCACAACCACTACATCGCCTGGCTCGAGCGCGAGTTCACCGCCGCCGGTCTCGAGCTGGTCCCCTGCGACGTCTATCAGACCCAACGCTGGCTCGCCCAGGACTACGGCCTTGCCGTCCTCGAGGGATCCGGGGCCGGTCCGGCCCGGGTTGCGGCCTACTATCCCCGCTCCCAGGAGACGCCCGCGGCCGGCGTCACCGGTCCGCTCGTCTACGGCGGCAGCGCGCCCTCGCCGAGCGTCAGCGGGACGGACTTCGCAGCGCTGCAAGCGGCGCTCGCACGCTACCCGGGCGACCTGCAGTCCTGGGCCACCGGTCTCGCCGGCACCCTCGGGGGGAGCGCGCAGGGCGCCGTGCTGTTGATCGACCTGCCGGCTCCTCCTGCGGCGACGACCGCCATCTTCCTCCCGCCGTCGTCCGCCTACCTCAACTGGCCGGGCCACACCGAGGCCGACTGGGCCAGCGCCGACTACAAGCGCCCGTGGACCGTGCCCGGCGTCGCCGGTGTCCCGCTGGCGCCGTTTCAAGCCCTCGGCGCCGTCGGGGTGGTGTTCATCGTCGACGCCTCATATGAGGCGTTCAAGGGCGTCTACGGTCCGTTCGAGGCGGGGTTCGAGGGCCTGCCGGGCCTGTACGTCGACCGCGACACGGGAGCGGCGCTGCGCAAGCAGGCCGCGGCGCGGCCCAAGACGCGCCTCACGCTGACCGCGACGCGCAAGAAGGTCCCGACCTCGAGCGTCACCGCCGTTCTGCCCGGCGCCAGCGAGGAGGTGATCATCTTCAACACGCACACCGACGGCGAAGGCTTCGTCGAGGAGAACGGCGCCGTCGCTTTCGTTCACCTGGCCCGCTACTTCGGATCTCTGCCGCCCGCTCGCCGGCTCAAGCGCACGCTGGTGTTCGTCGCCTGGCCCGGTCACATGGCCTCCGACCTGCCCCAGGCGCAGGGCTGGATCAACGCCCACCCGGACATCATGAAGCGCGCCGCCGCGGCGCTCACGGTCGAGCACCTGGGCTGCACCGAGTGGGACGACAAGCTCGACGGTGGCTATAAGCCGACCGGGCTGCCCGAGGCGTTCGCGATCTGGACGACGCAGGGTCCGATGTTCGATACCACGCGCGACGCCCTGATCGCGCAGAACCTGCCACGCACCGCGCTGATGCGCCCGCCGGCGCAGTTCGGCGTCGGCGGCGCCTTCCAGTCCTACGGGATCCCCCAGATCGGCGCGATCGCCGGGCCCTACTACCTGCTCACGATCAGCGACAACGGAGACCTCGACAAGCTCGACGAGTCGCTCGCCGCCTCGCAGATCGCGTTCCTCGCCGACCTCACGACGCGCCTCGATCCGATTCCGGCCGCGCAGCTGCGCCAGGGTGACCCAACCCTCGGCTACGGCGGCTCCGCCGGCGGCGCAAACCCGAGCACCCCGGCGGCCTGCGGGCCGGCGAACATCGCGGTCGTCGCTACCGGCGGAGCGCAGACGTTGACCGTGCGCTACTACGGCCGCCGTCACGCACTCCACGGCCTGCTCGTCGAGTTCAACACGAACATGGGCACGCTCACCGATCTTCACGTCGAGCTGCGGCACGCGGGCCGCGTCATGGCGCGCGGCGCCGCAAAGGTCGTCGGCACCCAGCGCCGGCGCATCGTCCTGCGCCGGGGGCAGGGGCGCCACTTCCCGTCGGGCACCTACACGCTGATCGTCAGTCGCGGCCGCCAGCCGCTGGTCAGCCGGACGGTCCCCGTCGGCAAGCGCCAGCTCGCCAAGGCGCTCACCGGGCACGCGCCGTAGCTAAACGCGGAGCGCCTCGGCGCCCGGGCGATGTTCACGGCCGTCGGTCGCCGCTGGCTGGCGTGGCGCCATTCGCGTACGGTGCCCGGATCGTTTCGCGCCTTCACGCAGTGAAAGCTGGAAGCCTCGCGTTGGTGTTGGCGACGGCCGCGCTGGCTGGTTGCGGTGGGGGCGCCGGACCGCCGCTGCACGGTATTCACAAGATCCGCCACGTGGTCATCATCATGCAGGAGAACCGCTCCTTCGACAGCTACTTCGGCACCTACCCCGGCGCCGACGGCATCCCCACCGTCCACGGGAAGATCGCCGTGTGCCTGCCTCGGCTTCACGGTCGCGGCTGCGTGCGGGTGTTTCACGACCCCAACCTCAGCAACGGCGAGGGGCCCCACGCCCCCGCGGACAGCGCCGCCGACGTCGACCACGGCCGCATGGACGGGTTCCTGCGCCAGGCTCAGATCGAGTACATCGCATGTGCTCGCCTCGGGCCGCGCGCACATGCGCCGGCCTGCGCCGGCAGCGGGCCCGGGGGTCCACGCGCGGTTCTCGGCTATCACGACGCCCGCGAGATACCCAACTACTGGTTCTACGCCCACCACTTCGTGCTCCAGGACCACATGTTCGAGCCCGATGACTCCTGGAGCCGGCCCAGTCACCTGTTCATGGTTTCGGGGTGGTCGGCGCACTGCTCGCGGCCCGGCGATCCGGCCAGCTGCGTCAACGACAACTTCGTCGATCTCCCCGCCTCTCAGGCGAGTACGCGGCCCAGCACGCCCGCCAAGCCCGAGGACTACGCGTGGACCGATCTGACCTACCTGCTGCACCGCCACCACGTCAGCTGGGCCTACTACGTGGCCCCGGGGACCCAGCCCGACTGCGTAACGATCGCCGGGCACTGCTCCCTTCAGGCCCAGTTCGCCGGCACGCCCAGCATCTGGAACCCCCTGCCCGCTTTCGACACGGTGCAGCAGGATCACGAGGCGGGCAACGTGAAAACGGTCTCACACCTCTACACCGCGGCTCGAGCTGGCCAGCTGCCCGCCGTGAGCTGGGTCATCCCCACCGACCAGATCTCCGAGCATGGCCCCCACCCCGTCGACGCGGGGCAGGCCTACGTGACGGGTATCGTCAACACGATCATGCGCGGGCCGGACTGGTCGAGCACCGCGATCTTCATCGCCTGGGACGACTGGGGCGGGCGCTACGACCATGTGCCGCCCCCGCGAGTCGACGGAAACGGATACGGACTGCGGGTACCCGGGCTGCTCATCAGCCCCTACGCTCGAGCCGGCGTCGTCGATCACCAGACGCTGAGCTTCGACGCCTACAACAAGTTCATCGAGGACGACTTCCTCAGCGGTCAACGGCTGGACCCGAAGACCGACGGGCGGCCCGACCCCCGCCCCGACGTGCGCGAGAGCAGCTCGACGCTCGGTGATCTAGCGCACGAGTTCGACTTCAGCCAGCGCCCCCGGCGGCCACTGATCCTCAATCCCCATCCGGTGCGCCTCCCGGCACCAGCTCCGCGAAAGAAGCGCCCCTTCGGTCCATGATGTCGGCGGCGAAGGCGGCGCATGTCACACCCGTTGTTTGACCAGAAGGTCATCGTGGCCGCAGGGGTAAGACACCTGCTCACTCGCACGGACTACTCGCTGCGAGACTCTCTCGGCCAAACGATCGGCACGGCGAAGGGCACCGCCGGTGGTCGGATCGAAGGCGGGATTGAGGTGCGGGACGCCAGCGGGGAACTTGTCCTCCGTGTGGTTCGCTCGAAGCGGTTCTGGCGTCATGACGCGTCGGTGCTCGATCGCGCTGGAGGTGAGTACGGCCAGTTGACTGCGGTGAAACGTCTCTTCAAACGCCGTTGGTGGACCCTGACCGTCGCCGGCCGGAGCGTAGGTTCACTCAGGAGCGTTGGCTACCGGTCCTTCAGATTTGAGATATTCGACGACAAGGGCGCGTCGGTGGCCCGACTCATCCAACTGAAGCCCCGCGAGATCTCGGCCCGCCTTCCAGAGCCGGAGAAGGGCAATTTCGGAGGTGGCTGGATGTTGACCGTGAGCGCGCCAGTTGAAGACTCCTTGCGGCCACTGATGGTCGCCGTGCTCCCGGCCATGAGCGCATACGCGTATGACAACCGGCCACGAGTGCGCATGTGACTGGGAGGGGTGTGCTCGCTGCCCGCAGCTCGGGGTCAGACGGCCTCCGAACCGCGCGGCTGAGCGATTAGGCCGCGGAATCCTGCTCGAGCAGATGCTTGACGCGCTCTAGGGTCGCTAGGCAAAACATTCCCCCCTCGCTCTCTGGTGCGTGGTACGGTCGGCAGGCGCGGAGAAAGCGGCGCGCCGAGCGGTGAGAGGGTCAGCCGCGTGCGCGCTAGCAAACACGAAACCGGGTCCAACCTGAGAAGAGCTCTCGCAGGTCTGTTCGTTCTCGCGGCCGCCGCGCTCATCCTGGCCGCGTGCGGAGGATCAGCCACCAAGGGTCCCGCGGAGGTGACCTGTGGCGACATCTACGGTCAAAGTGCGACCCCGGGCACGCCAGGTAAAACAGGTAAACCCGGGCTCATTGCTGGTGAGGTATCGGCGGCGATTCAGGCCCTTCCCAGCACCCCCGCGCCAAAGTACCTTCAGGACGCGGTCGGCGGCCTCTCCAAGAACGCGGTCATGCACCTTCTCGAGCAGGAGGTCTATACGTTGTGCAGCCCCTCCGCGGAGAACTGCGGCTCGGACTACGCGCCCTACACGGTGGCGTTGATGAGACTGGAGACCTACGGGAGCACCGGGCAGTTGACACCCCTCCCCAAGGGCTATGCAAAGTGCAAGGGCACCCTGGCTGGCGCTGGCTCGACAACTGGTGCTTCAGCCCCGCCTGCCGCTAGCGCGACCACTGGTGCCGCGGGCTCCAAACCCAAGCCGGGCGGCGGGACCTCGGGCGGCGGCCGTGGTACGCGCAAGCGGCGCTCGGGCGGTGGCGGCGGCTCGGGCGGTGGTGGCGGCGGTGGCTCGGGCGGTGGCGGCGGGGGTAACAGCGGCGGTAGCGGCGGCGGCGGTAACGGCGGTGGCGGCGGTGGTGGCGGTAACGGTGGTGGCGGTTCGCAGGGTGGTGGTGGCGGTTCGACCGGAGGCGGTGGTGGCGGCTCGACGGGCGGCGGCGGCGGCGGTAACGGCGGCGGCGGCTCCACGGGCGGCGGCGGTGGCGGCGGCTCGACGGGCGGCGGCGGCGGCTCGACGGGCGGCGGCGGCGGGTCGACGGGCGGCGGCGGCGGCGGCTCGACCGGCTAGCGGGGGTCGCGGCTCAACTGGCGGCCACTAGCCGGCGCTCGGGCTCCTGTCCAGACTCGGGCGGGCCTGTTACGAAAGCGGGCCTGTTACGAACGTTGGCGGCGGAATGCCCGGCGGCGTGAGTCCTCGTGCCGAGCTTCCGGGCCGTGGTGATCCGAGTGCCCCGGGCAAGCGTTCGGTTTTTGAACGACCTGGTCGAAGCGGATCGAGGTTTCCCCACTCGCCTTTAGTGGGTGGTAGGGTCGGCAGGCGCGGAGGAAGCGGCGCGCCGAGCGAAGAGGTCGTATGCGCGCCAGCAAACGCGAAACCCGATCCAACTTGACAAGAGCTCTAGCGGTCTTGTTGGTCGTCGCGGCCACCGGGCTCGTCCTGATCGCGTGCGGAGGATCAGCCACCAAGGGCCCCGGAGCAGTGGCGTGTAAGGACATCTCCGGTCCCGGGAGTAAACCCCAAATCCTCACTAGCGAGGTATCGGCGGCGATTCAGGCCCTGCCCACCAACCCCGCACCAAAGTACCTCCAGGATACGTACGGCGGCCTGAGCAAAGGGGGCGTCGCGAATATCTTCCAGCACGAGGTCGGTCAGTTATGCAGCTCCTCCGGGGAGAACTGCGGCCCGGGGTTCGCGCCATACGACGCGGCACTGATGAGACTGAAGGACTACGGAAACACCGGGCTGCTGGCGCCCCGCCCCAAGGGCTACGCGAAGTGCTCGGGCTACCCGGCCACCGCTCGCTCGACCACTGGTGCTTCAGGCCCGCCCGCGGCTAGTTCGAACACTGGTGCCGCGGGCCCTAAATCCACGTCGGGCGGCGGAGCCTCGGGCGGCGGCCGTGGTACGCGCAAGCGGCGCTCGGGCGGCGGTGGCGGCGGCGGTGGCTCGGGCGGTGGCGGCGGCGGTGGCTCGGGCGGCAGCGGCGGTGGTAACGGTGGCGGTAGCGGTGGCGGTAGCGGTAACGGTGGTGGCGGTGGCGGTAACGGTGGTGGCGGTGGCGGTAACGGTGGTGGCGGGGGCTCGACGGGTGGTGGCGGCGGGTCGACCGGCGGGGGCGGCGGTTCGACCGGAGGTGGGGGTGGCGGTTCGACTGGTGGCGGCGGCGGCTCGACGGGTGGCGGTGGTGGCGGTGGTGGGGGCGGCGGTTCAACGGGCGGCGGTGGCGGTAGTGGCGGTTCGACTGGTGGCGGCGGCGGTTCGACCGCCGGTCACTGATCG
>DASZHF010000154.1:0-1638 GCA_035938095.1 Solirubrobacteraceae bacterium | reverse complement strand
GACCGCGCGATATTCTTGACGCTCTGCTCCCCCCTGTCCTCGAACGGGTACGGGAGTTTGTCTCGGATCTGGTCTCGCACCACTCGCGAGATGCAAACGCCGCCTGGTTCTGCCAAGGCCTCCAACCTAGCGGCTATATTGACGCCGTCACCGTAGATGTCATCTCGCTCGGCAATCACGTCCCCGAGGTTGATCCCGATGCGGAACCTGATGCGCCTCTCGTCGGGCACCTCCGGCTCGCGGTCGATCATCCCGCGCTGGACCTCGGCAGCGCAGCGCACGGCGTCCACGACACTCGGAAATTCGGCGAGCATCCCGTCGCCGGTATTCTTTACGATCCGGCCCCGGTGCTCCTTGATTTTCGGATCGACGAGCTCCCCGAGGTGCGCTTTGAGCCGTTCGTGGGTCCCCTCCTCATCGGCCCCCATCAAGCGCGAGTACCCGGCCACGTCGGCGGCGAGGATTGCGGTAAGACGACGGACAGTGGGCATTTCTCGCCCGGCGGTCGAGGCGGCTTAACCAAGTCTACCTTGAAACCCGCGGCGGCCCTAGCGCCCAGTGGGCCGGCTCGCCTCAAACATGGGCCACAGTCCCCACGCCCAGCCAGCTACATACCGCCACCGCCATCCCCGCCGCCGTGCTCGGGCCTGATCCCGGTGGTCTCGGGTGGGTAGGGCGCGTATGGAGTTCCGGCTTGGCCCGTGGTCCCTTGGGCGCACCCGGTGAGCGCTAGGACGACCAGGAGCGCGGCGAGCGGGATCACCAGCTCGTCAAGTCCTCGGGACGGCCCCTGATCCAGGGTGCTCACCCCCCAGACCGCCGGTTGGCCGGTCGGATGGGGCTACTCGATCGCCCTGTGAGCGTTCGCCTCGAAAAGACGGATTTTCTCATCGTAGCCCATTTGCACGCTGTGGCCGCAGGACGGGCAGGTGTAGTGGCCTATGGTTTTGAACCAACTGCCCTTCTTTTCTTGCTTGTGGCCGCAATGCGGGCATGGGTGACTGAGGAGAACATCCAACAGACCGCTGGTGAGTGGCATAGCACGGCTCCTGGACAGGCGGGAGCGCGGGTATCTCTCATCCGTTGACGCCCAAGGCGATCTGCCAACGACTGTCTGGCATTATGGGGGTGTTTTGCCAAATGGCGAGTTCAATCGGGAGCGCAGTCGCCATGTTCCTTACCTTCCCCGAGGACGCCCGCGGGAATGCCGAACGGCGGGCCATGGAGTTCGGGGTCGAGATCTGAGGGTGGTCCGGGTGCCGCGGCGCGTGTTACGAACGCCTGTTGCCCGGGAGCCCCACGGCTGAGCGCTCTATCGAGGCGTACTACCTCCAGCGGACCCGGTTCGAGAGCATCGCCGAGCGGAAGCTGCGCCGGGCGGCCGATTGAAGTCATCGCCCTCCCGGTTGCATCCCATGATTGGTTCAGGCACGATCAGGATCTACTTCCGGTGAGGTTGGAGGCGAGCGATGTGTCACGTCGCTCAGACACGCAGTCGCGGGTTGAACATCGTAATGATTGCGGCGTTTCTTGCTGGGTGCGGGACCGCGGCGCCGCGACAATATCAAACCGCCGTCAATGAGCTGGCATCTGAAGAATGCAGGGCCTTGCAGGCCGTGGTGGAGGAGCGCGAACGGT
>DASZHF010000153.1:0-10283 GCA_035938095.1 Solirubrobacteraceae bacterium | reverse complement strand
GCATGTCGAGATCGACCGGACCTTCTCACTCGCCGAGGCCGGCGCTGCGCACTCGCACATCGAGAGCCGCAACGCCTTCGGTCGCGTCGTGATGACGCCGTAGCCTCGCGCCACGGTCGACCCGGACGCACCGTCGAGCGTGGAGGTCCGATCTTTGTACAGGCGGCCATGTGCTGTGTTGCGCAGCCCTGGTTCGCTGTGCACATGCGGTTGGCTTCGGGAGGCGCAGTCGTCGCGCTTGCGTGCTTGACGCTGGTCGCGCCCGCGCCCGCGCCCGCGGCCGCGCCGACGCGGACCAAACACCAGCAGACGCGGACCAAACACCATGGACGCAGACACCACGCGAGTCATCGGGCCAAGCGCCGTGCCCGTCGTCACAACGTTGCTCGTCATCACCCTCCGGTGACTACACGGAGGCCCGCGAACAACGCCGTGCCGGTCCAACCCGGATCTACCATCGCCGACACGGCTCCCCCGGCGCTCGGCGATCGCCCACTCGCGCCAGAGTCTTTCCGCTTCTGGCAAGGCCCGACCGTTGCCTCCGGCGCCGTGCCCAGCGCGAATGCATGTGGTGTGTCGGGTCCGTGCTTCAGCTGGCCGCTGAACGTCGGCGCCGGCGGCACCCAGCTGCGTGTCGCCCTGGACACGCCCATGCGCTCGAACAGCTTCGAGCTCGACGTGATCGATCCGTCCGGGAAGACCACCTCGGTGACCAACTCGAACGCCTTCGACGCCGAGGCGTACTTGACCAAGCCCGCCGCCGGGACCTGGACGATCCGGGTAATGCCCCAGGGCGTCTCCAACGCCTCATTCCGGATGCGCGCCAAACTCGAGGGCCCACCCGCTCCGAAGCCGACCGGCCACGTCCCCTTGCTGCCCGACCTGGCCGCGGACCCGCCGACCGAGTTCACGCTCGTGGCCCCGGCGAACCCCGCCAACGGGCTCTACCCGCCGGACACCGTCAATCCGCCGCTCGACGTGCTCGGCTTCCACCCGCTGAGCTGCACCGCCGACGAAATGGCTCCGACGTTCATCCAGGGCGGCGCTGCGACCAAGTGCCTGCGCTTTACATCGGGGCCGATCAACCTCGGTGCGGGCCCCTACGAGATGCACTGGACCTACTCCCAGGACATCGTCGACGGCAAGATCCAAAGCCCGATCGCCCACGGCCCGCTCTTCCAGACGATCCACTACGCCGACGGAACGACCACCACGCGTCGCGCCGGGACCTACTCGTTCCACGTCATCCACTTCCACTTCCACGACGACGGGGTCCTTTCGATGCAGCTGTTCCGCGTCGACGGCCCGGGTGACAGGCTCGTCAAGGTCGGTGTCGGGACGAAGTCCGGTTTCTGCCCGGCAAACCAGCTCCTGGGTGTCTGGCGCTCGTTCGACAACCAGCCGGCTAACGGCTTGATCGGATCGGGAGACGCCGGCAGCGGGAACTGCCAGGACCCGGTCAACGGCGTGCTTGGCCTGTCGCCCGGTTGGGGTGATGTCTACCGCTGGCAGCGGCCGGGGATGTACGTCGAATTTGGCAACCAGCCTGACGGGCTCTACGTGGTCCGCATCACGATCAACGCCGGACATGAGGTGCTCGAGTCGAACTACGCAAACAACTCGGCATACGCCCTGGTCAAGGTCGCCGGCGATCAGGTTCAAGAGCTCGAGCGTGGACAGGGCCTGAGCCCGTGGGATCCGAACAAGGTCGTGTTCACGGGCTCGGGGCCGGCCTCGCAGGACTAGCAACACGGATCTGCCAGCCCGGTCGGGCGTACCATCGGCGGGTGGACAACGTCGCCGCTACCGGGTTTGCCGCTGGGGCGGATGCCTACCAGAACGCCCGACCGTCGTGGCCGCTGGAGGCGGTGGACTGCGCCTTCGAGGACTGGCAAATCGATCCCTCCGGGGGCTTGGTCATCGATCTCGCCGCTGGAACCGGGCGCCTGACCGCACAGCTGGCCCGGCGCTGTCAGCAGCTCCTGGCCATCGAGCCCGTGGCCGAGATGCGGGCCCACATCCGTGGCGTGCCCGCCGTTGCGGGGACCGCCGAGCAGCTGCCGCTCGATGACTCGAGCGCACAGGCGATGTTCGTCGCCGAGGCGTTTCACTGGTTTGACTACCCGGCCGCGTTGGCCGAGGCCGCGCGGGTGCTGCGCCGCGGTGGTGGGCTCGCGGTGATGTGGAATCACGCGCTCAGCAACGACGATCAGACGCCCGTGCGCGCAGCCTTGACCGAACTGATCCGGCCGCACCTCTACCACCCGAAGACCGTGAGGTGGCTCGAACGCGACGCGCGCACGGATGAGTCGTGGCGGATGGGTCCCGGGTGGGAGGCGTTCGAGCCGCTGAGCAATCGCGAGTTCGTTCACGAGCAGGACGCCACGCGGCAAACCCTGGTCTCGCTGGTCGGCTCGTGGTCGTTCATAGCCGCGCTCGACGAACAGACGCGAACGGACTTGCTGCGCCGGGTGGACGAGCTGCTGCGCGCGCACGGCGTCGAGCGCTACCGCCAGCGCTGGCGCTGCGACCTCTTCCTCACGCGTCGGCGCTGACGGGGCGCGTCCCAACCCGGGCGAGAATGACGTCGACCGTCTGCTCGGCGGTCAAGTCTGTTGTGTCGACCCACAGGCCCACAGTGCCGAGGGCGGCTCGTTGCTCGCGGTCCAGGTGCGCCCAGCGACGGCCGACCCGCTTGTAGCCGCGGAGCTGGTGGCGTTTCCTATAGGTTCCCACCCGGTGAATCGGGACTCAGCGATCAAGACTCTCATCGGATTACGGATGGCTGTCGGCGTCGGCGCCTGGCTGACTCCGCGGGTGGCTGGAAAGCTCTTCGGACTTGATCCGGCGGGCAATCCTCAGGCTCCATACCTGGCGCGGCTATTCGGGATCCGCGACTTCGCGCTCGCATGGGGCGCGATGAACAGCGACGGCGAGGCGCAGCGTCGCTGGCTGACGGCCGGTCTCGCGTGTGACGTGGCCGACTCGGCGGCCGGGATCGCGGGCGCCCGCGGCGGCTATCTGCCGAAGCTCACCGGTCTGATGGTGACGGCCACGGCACTCTCCGCCGCCGCCCTCGGCACCGTTGCCCTGGGCGAAGAGTAGTTGCGCCACACCGCGCAGTAGCCACGTCTCCGTGCCCGCCCGCGCCGGGAGCGCCGCCGAAGCTCTGTAAGCGCCGACCCGTGGGTGGGAGCGGAGCTCACGCCCACGCTCGCTCCGCGAGCAGGAGGTCAGCGTCGAAGGCCCGGCGCAAGGCGACGCCGGATCCCAGATCGACAAGCGCAACTGGACGATGCCTCCTCTGACGCTGCTCGAGCGACCAAAGTGGTCACGGGCCCGGACGATCGGCATGTACACGCTCCGCGGCTACCTCCTGTCCGCCGCAATCATGCTGATCGTCAAGGCCGTCCAGCTCAGCGCCTGAGCGGACCGCGCGTGTGCTCACGCTCCCGAGCGCCGGCCAGCAGATCAGTCGGCGCTGGGCGCCAGCGCGTCGTGAACCTTCGCCAGGGCGATCTCTGGGTCGCGCCACGGATCCGGGCCCGGATCAGCGCCCCCGGCCACGACGGCAAGCCGCTGGAGATAGTGCTCCCAGCCAGCGCGATGGAAGGCGGCGGCCGCCGCGCCGGGCATTCGACGGTGGATCAGGTGCACGATCGTGTTCTCGCCGTCCGGCGTGAACGAGACCTCGACCACGGTCGACTGGGCGGTCACCGAGAACAGCTCCTGCTCCCAGCCCCAGGTAAAGACGATCCGGCGGTATGGATCGACCTCCACGAACTCGCCCAGCATCGCCGCACCGTTTACGTCGATGCGACACACGCCGCCCGGACGAGGGTCGAGGGTGGCGTCCGTCCCCATCCAGCGCACCATCCTCACCGGGTCGGTGAAGTGCGCGAACACCGTCTCGGGGCGAGCGGCGACCCTGACCTCGTGCTCGATGGCGCTAGTTTCGCGCGACGTCCCGGGCATGGCTCCTCTCCTCTTCCTCGGCCGCCTGCTTGAGGCGCTCCAGTCGAGCCGGCAGGACCTCGGCCAGGAAGCTGTGCAGGTCCGAGAGCCCCTCGGCGCGCACGCTGTACAGACGCCGCGTCCCCTCGCGCCGTTCGCTGATCAGCCCCGCCTCTCGCAGCACCCGCAGGTGTTGGGAGATCGCCGGCTGGGTCACGGCAAACCGCGACGCGACCTCGCCCGCGCTGCGCTCACCCGCGGCCAGCAGCCGCAAGATCTCCCTGCGCTTGGGCTGCGCGATCGCCTCGAAGACCTCCATCGGCACATCTTAGCAATTAATTATATAAGCTATAGCTAAACAGTCTCCCTGCAGCTGGCAGTCCCGCCGGCGCGGGCAGAGGAGGAGATCGTCGTGGCCAGGTCTGTTCTGGTTGGAAGGTTCATGCGGCGCGCGCGCCAGGTCCGGCGGGCCAGGCGACGCGCCGGAGCGCTGGCGCTCTCGCTCGGCGCGCTCGCGGTCGGCGCGCTATGCGTGCTTGCCCCGCCCACCGGCGCGCGAGGCGCCGCCGACGTCGTCGAGCTGGCGGTCTCCTTTCCCATCAAGAACACAGACACCTCAGGTGCGCCCTGCCCGACCGATGGAGCCGATTACACGGTGCGCGGCCACATCACGGCGCCCGCGTCAGCGCTCACCGGATCCGGGCCCGTGGCCATCGCCCTCTATCTCGGCGGCCTCGAAACGCCCGAGTGGCTGTGGCGGTTCGATGCCGTCCCTGGCTACGACTACGCAACCGAGCTGGCGAAAGCCGGGCTCGTCTCCCTCACGGTCGACGAGCTCGGGTACGGAGCCAGCGGACGTCCGTACGGATACAACGTCTGCTGGGGCTCGCAGGCCGACGTCGCCCACCAGATCGTGGGCGAGCTCCGCAGCGGTAGCTACGACGTCGAGGGCCGTGCTGCGCTGAAGTTCCAGCGCATCGCGTTGGTCGGCCACGACGTGGGCGGCGCGTTCGCGGAGATCGAGGCCTACTCCTACAAGGACATCGACGCACTGGTCCTCGCCACCTGGTCCGACCAGGGTCAGACCCCGCTGCTCGAGGAACGCTTCGCCCGGTGGGAAGCGTTCTGCGCCACGGGTGGGATGGATGCCCGGCCGGGCGGACCCGGTGGTTACTTCTACGCCGAGCAGCCCGAGGAGTACAAGCCCGACCTCTTCCTCAACGGCGACGACCCGGCGGTGATCGCCGCCTACATACGCATGCGCCAGCCCAACCCCTGTGGGTATGAACCCACGGCAATACCGACCCTGTTCATCAGCCATCCACGACTGGGCGAGGTCAGAGTGCCGGTTCTGCTCACGATCGGCGCCGAGGACAAGATCTGGACCCAGGACGGCTGGTCACAGCAGCAGGGGCTCTTCACCGGCAGCAGCGACGTCACGTCCGTGAGCCTCGCGAACACCGCCCACTACCCGATGCTCGAGGGTTCGGCGCCGGCTTTCCGTGGGTTGCTCGCGAACTGGCTGATCCGGCACGGGTACGGCACTGCGACCAGGACCAGCCCACCCCCACCCTCCTCCGCGCCGCCGCTAGTCAGAGTGGCGCGACCGACAGCGTGGGTCGCACGCGATCGCATTGCGCCGGTAAGCCTCACCTGCCTCGCGAGGAGCGGCTCGGAATGCGCCGGAACCCTGCACCTCGAGACCGCCCGGCTCGCAGTCGCTCCTCAGAGCGGACCGGCGCCGAACCTCGGGCTCGGCGCAGCGGCGTTCCGGATCGCAGGCGCCCAAACCCAGACCCTCGAGGTCCAGCTCTCGCGCACCGGCTACAAGCGCCTCCGGCGCGTGGGACGCATCCGCGCCGTCGCCACGCTTCTCGAGCGAGCCCCCGATGGCACCGTCACTACGGCCCGCAACAGACTCACGCTGAAAGCCAAGGGCTAGGCGGGGGACCGTCGTCCCCCCGGGCCGCGACCGCCGCGGTGGCGCGAGTCCTACGCCTACTCCTGGCCCCTACACCAGCTCCTGGCCCCGGAGCCATTCGAGCCGCCTCTGGGTACGTTCGCGCGGTCGGTGGCCGCGCTGCTCGGTGAGCGCTGACCACGCCAGGGTCTGCGCTCCCCGGGCGCGCACGAAGAGCTCGAGCGAGTCAAGCCCGGGCGCGTCGCCATAGGCGGCGAGCGCCGCCTCGGCCCGCGCGCGGTCAGTGCCCAGGATCCGAGCGGTCGAGACGAGGCAGCCGAGATCCCAGGCGATCGGTCCGACACAGCAATCCTCCCAGTCGTTCCACAGCCCTTCTCCCAGCACGTTGCCCATCCCGGCGTCTCCGTGCAGGGGCTGGGCCGGAAGACTCGCGGCCTCGATCGCTTCGGTCGCGCTCCGGAGCGCTTTCTCGATCAGCGCGCGATCGTCAGATGCGAGCCCCAGGCCGCGCACCACGCGACCGGCCTCCTCGAGCAGGAACGTGACCGGGGGCAGGTGTTCGTCGTACGCGCGCAGTGCATGGTGGCAGCGGCGCAGCGCATCGCCGGCCGCGGGCCCCGGCGGGAGCGGTCCCTCCGGCGCCTCGCACCAGAAGGTGACCATGCGCCCATCGCGCTCGAACGGGCCAGCCGGATCCCACGGCGCGACCACGGGAGCGCCCAAGCGGTGCAGCCAGGCGGCGATCGCCACTTCGCGCGCGTAGTGCTGGGCGAGGTCTCGCACCGCGGCGGTAAGACCACCCACGCGGGCCACCGGCCCGCCGGGCGCGAGCCGCACGATCACGCTCGAGCCCTCGTGCAGCAGCTCCGGCGACCCGGCGACAACACCCTGGTCGCGGGCCACGGCGAGGGCCGCCTCGAGGTCTGCCGAGCGACTCGAGACGCCCGATCGGCTAGCGCTCATGGACGCCGTCGAGCCCCTGCTCGAGCAGCGCGAGGGCACGTTTGCCATGGGAGCGGACGCCGCGGGCGATGCGGGGGGTGGGCACTCCGGCCAGGACTTGACGGCGAACGTGGTCGATCAGAGCCCGGTGAACGCCGATCAGGGCGTTGGCTGTGACCCAGGCCTCGACATCGTCGTGCGCGTTCCCGGTCTCCTGGGCGATCAGCCCCGCGAGGGTGCGCGTGTAGCGCTCGAAGATCTGTATCTCGCGCGCCAGCAGGGCGGGGCTCTCGGCGATGACCCGGGTGACCTTTGCCAGTTCCTCCGACGCCTGGGCGTCGTTGGTGGCCAGTAGACCGCGGGGCTCGAGCACGAAGCGCCCGAACGCGGACAGCATCGATTCGCCGGACGGCCGCTCCCGGATCGCCCGCATCATCTCCTCCTCGAAGGCCTCCATGCGGCCGTAAACGAGGTCCTCCTTGGCGGGGAAGTAGTTGAAGACGGTTCCCTCCGAGACGTCGGCCGCTCGCGCGACGTCGGCCACGGTGACCTGCTCGAAGCCGCGCTCGGCGAAGAGCCGCCGTGCGGTGTCGGAGATCAGCTGTCGCGTGTGCTGCTTCTTGCGCTCGCGCAGCCCGAGTTCGGTGGCCATTTGGCAATCGTAGCATTCCTTATTGACACTCAAAAATTAGATCTGCTATAAATTTCTGGTGACATCAGAGTGCGGATTCGACTTCAGCCCACAACTAGAGGAGCAGCCATGTCGACCAGCCCAGACGCCGTCGCCCAGCTCAGCCGGCGCCAGCTCCTGCTCGCCTTCAGCGGGCTCCTGCTGGGCATGTTCATCGCCGCCCTCGATCAAACGATCATGGCCACCGCACTGCCCACGGTCGCGGGCGACCTCGGCGGGCTGAGCCAGCTGCCCTGGGTGGTCACCGTCTATGTCCTGGCGGCCGCCGCCACGACGCCCATCTGGGGCAAGGTGTCAGATCTCTACGGCCGAAGCGGCCTGCTGCGAGCGACGATCGTCGTCTTCATCGTCGGTTCGGCGCTGTCGGGCGCCGCCCAGAGCATCGGCGAGCTGATCGCCTTCCGCGCGCTCCAGGGGGTCGGGGCGGGCGGCGTCATGACCCTGGCGATGGCCACCGTCGGCGACCTCGTCGAGCCCCGCGAGCGCGGGCGCTACCAGGGCTACATCCAAGTCGTGTTCGTGCTGGCGAGCCTCGTGGGGCCGCTGCTCGGCGGAGTGCTCGTCGACCACCTCTCCTGGCGGTGGGTCTTCTACGTCAACCTGCCCATCGGCGCCGTTGCGCTGGCGGTGCTGAGCGCGAACCTGCACCTCCCGGCGCAGCGCCGGCCGGCGCGCATCGACTTCCTAGGCGCGGCGCTGCTTGCCGCGACGGTGACCACGACGCTACTGGTCACCGTGTGGGGGGGCGACCGCTTCGGCTGGGGCTCGCCGGAGATCCTCGGCCTGGCGATGGGGTCACTGACCCTGCTCGGCGCTTTCATCTGGCAGGAGCGAAGGGCACCCGAGCCAGTGCTGCCGCTGCGGCTGTTCGGCGACCGGGTGTTCGTGGTGGTCAGCGCGGCACTGTTCGTCGCCACCCTGTCGCTGTTCGCCGCGATCGTCTTCTTGCCCCTATTCCTGCAGCTCGTGACCGGTGCCAGCGCCACCCAATCTGGCCTGCTCGTGCTGCCCCTGCTGGTGGCCAGCGCGTTCTCGACGATCGTCTCGGGGCGGATCATGGCCCGGACCGGGCGCTACAAGGTCTTCCCCGTCATCGGCCTGGGCCTGATGAGTCTCGGGTTGCTGGCGCTCTCGACGCTCGGAGCGTCGAGCTCCCGCGCCACGGCAGCGCTGTACATGGTGGTCTTCGGCCTGGGCTTCGGGATGGTCACCCAGATCCTCATGGTTGCGATTCAGAACGCCGTCGACCGTCGCGAGATCGGGACCGCAACCGCCTCGGCCAACCTCTTTCGCGCCCTCGGCGGCTCGGTGGGCGTCGCGGTGTACGGGGCCATCTTCACCAGCGGGCTGCGCCACTGGCTGCCGCTGAAACTCGCCGGACGACTCCCGGCTGGGATCGATCCACACGGCATCCAAGCCAGCCCCGGGCGGATCCACTCCTTCGCGCCGGTGGTCCAGCACGGCATCGCCCAAGCCGTCGCCAACTCGCTGCACGACGTCTTCCTCGCCGCCGCCCCGATCGCCCTCGCCGGCTTCGTCGTCGTCCTGCTTCTGCGCGAGCGGCCGCTGCGCAGCAGCTCCGCTGCACCGGGCCCGAACGCCCAGCCGGCCATCGATGCGCCGCCCGGCGAGCGAGCCGCGGCCTGACCCACAGCCCTGCCGGGGCGGGCAGCGGCATGACATACAGCCCTGAGCGACCCAAGCAAGTGGCAGCCCGATCCGGAAGCCGGGGATAACATCCACGAAGGGGTGCGCCCGATCCGTCTGATCGTCTCGCTGTGCCTGGCAACGATGGCTGTGGCGTTCGCGGCCTGGACGCCGGCCAGCGCAACCCGCGATCCGTCGAGTTCGCCCGCCGACCAAATCGACGCCCAGCAGGCGCTGACGCCCACGCTCGCGGGCAACGCGGCCAGCGCGCCCGCCGAGCCCCCGATCACTTCCACCCCACGCGCCCAGTGCGGGCCCGGCTCCCACCCGGCGCCGGGCTTGCAGGGAGAGGTCCCGGCGGCGGAGGCCGCAGCGGGCAAGGCCGATGGCGGCTACACCTGCAACATCCAGATGCTCGGCCACGAGGGCACGGCGGGTGGGTACAAGGTCGAGCGCTTCGTGGACAAGGCCGGCCACGAGTGCGCCTACTACGACACCACGCTGCTCTTCCCCCTCCAGGCCTCGCAGCTGAAGGACGTGCCGACGGGCGTCGCCGTGCTCGACATGTCCAACCCCGCCCGCCCGGTGCGGACCGCCACCCTGGTGACGCCGGCGATGCAGTCGCCGCACGAGTCCGTGCTGGTCAACCAGAAGCGCGGGCTGCTGGCCGCCGTCCTGGGTAACCCGGTCGTCTACCCCGGCGTCATCGACATCTACGACCTCAACGCGGACTGTCGCTACCCCGTGCTGCAGTCAAGTCTGCCGGTCGGTGTGCTCGGCCATGAGAGCGGCTTCACCAAGGACGGCAAGACCTTTTACGCAACGTCGTTGCAGACCGGCGGCATCACCGCCGTCGATGTCAGCAACCCCAGGGTGCCGGTGACGCTGTGGATGGGTCGCTACCCGTCTCATGGACTCACGCTGTCCGACGACGGCAACCGCGCGTACGTCGCGGCCATCGGGGGCGGCCTGCTGATACTCGATACCAGCGAGATCCAGGCTCGCAAGCTCAACCCGCAGGTAAGCGTCGTGAGCCAGCTGTCGTGGAGCAACCTCACGATCCCGCAGGTCGCATTTCCGGTCACGATCGACGGCAAGTCCTTCCTGGTCGAGATCGACGAGTTCTCG
>DASZHF010000152.1:0-3203 GCA_035938095.1 Solirubrobacteraceae bacterium | reverse complement strand
GTAGGTGCCGGCCCGCGCGGGACCGGCGGCGGCGATCAGCCAGATCAGCAGCGCAGCGGCTGCCCCGAGTGCTCGGGTGGCGCCGCGCGGGCGCCAGCGTTGTCCGGTGGGGCCGTTCGAGCCCCGTCCTGCCGCGCCGTGGGGGCGCGATTCTGTGGCGTGGTCCGGACTCCTGCGGTCACGGACTCCCCCTTGCCAGCTCTGCACTTCTTCCCCCTCGTATCCTCGATGCTGCCCTCCTCGATCCTGCCCAGCCGACACGGATTCGCGGACGCGATCCCGTGCGTTGCCCTCCTCCGACCCACGCCGGGCCGGCGGGACAACCGCTCAGGAACCCCATGCGCCCAACGACCGCGACGGCACCCATAGCGCGCCATCCTCGCATCGCGAAACAGGCTCCCGCGACGGTCTCCGGGGCGAGCGGCCGGCGAATTTCCGCACTTTGCGGATTTTGAGCAACCTCGCGCGGTCTCTAGATGATCACCGCGACGGTCCCGCCGTCGACTGACCACGCGGCGCCCGTGACCGCGCTGGCCGCTTCGGAGCACAGCACGGCGATCACGGACGCGATCTCGGCGGGCTCCAGGAAGCGGCCGAGGGGGACCTTGGAGCGCTGGTCGGCGAGCGCCTCCTCGCGGGTGACGCCCCGGGCCGCCGCCAGCTGGTCGGCCAGCCCACCCTCCGCCATCCACAGGTCGCTGGCCACCGGGCCCGGGGCAACGGCATTGACCAGGACGCCGCTCGACGCGAAGCTGTCAGCGAAGGCACGCGACAGAGACAGTTGCGCCGCCTTGGTGACCGAGTAGGCCATGTTGGTCAGCGACGGGCGCTTGCCCGCCGAGGAGCAGACGTTGACGATCCGTCCCCAGCCCCGCTCGGCCATGCGCGGCGCCGCGATCCGCATCAGCCGCATCGAGGCCATCACGTGCAGCTCCCACTGGGCTTGCCAGTCGGCGTCGGTGAGCTCATCGAGCGACCGCGCGACGCTGGTGCCGGCGTTGTTGACCAGCGCGTCGAGGCCGCCGAGCTGCTCGCTGGCACAGGCCACGATCTCCTCGGCGGCCTCGGGATCGGTCACGTCGACGGCCAGCCAGTCCACGCTGCCGGCCTCCCGCGCGTGGCAGCGCTTCGCGGCCTCTTCCAGCGCCTGCTCACTCCGAGCCACGAGCAGCAACCGCGCGCCCTCGGAGGCCAGGCACTCAGCCGTGGCCAGCCCGATCCCCCGGCTGGCGCCGGTGACCACGCACACGCGTCCCGAGAGCCCCAGGTCCACGAACGGCATGATGTCTGACTTCCACCGCGCGAGCGCGCCGACCCGCGGCACTTCCGCCGCGCGACCGCGCCCAGACCACACCCACCAGCACGCCCGACCACACCCGCGAGCGCACCGACCGACACCCGCCACCGAAGGAGCGAGCGACATGAAGTCCCACACCGTGCGACTGACGTTCAATACCAGGGCGCGGCGCGAGTTCGTGCGCATCACCGACGACGTCCAGGAGGCCGTGGACGACTCGGGGGTGAGCGAGGGAATGGTGCTGGTCAGCGCGATGCACATCACGGCCGGGGTCTGGGTCAACGACGACGAGCCGGGCCTCCACGAGGACGCGCTCGAGTGGCTCGACAAGCTCGCGCCGCCGACCTGGAAGGAGCCCTCCAACGACGTCGCTCGCGAGCTGCTCCCCGACCCGGGCGACTACCGCCACCATCGCGGGGGCGAGGACAACGGCGACGCGCACCTGAAGAACCTGCTCGTCCACCATCAGGTGATCCTCCCGATCACCGACGGCCAGCTCGACCTGGGCCCCTGGCAGCAGGTCTTCTACACCGAGTTCGACGGGCGCCGGCCCAAGCGACTCATCATCAAGGTCCTGGGCGACTAGGTCAGGCCCACACCAACCCGGTGGGCGCGGCGATCGCTAGACGCGCCGGCCGGGGTCCGGAGTGATGAAGGCCACCGGGAGAGCGGCGCCGGCTGAGGGCTGCAGGGTGGCGATGCGCCGCCCCGGCTGGACGGCGTCGCGCGGCTCCCCTAGATGATCCCCGAGCAGGTCGCCCAGGTCGTCCAGGTCGGCGACCACGAACACCACCCCCCAGAAGCGCGCCGGCTCCACCGCGTCGGGCGCCTGGGCCGGGCCGCCGTCCTCATCGCCCGTTCCGCCCTGCTGGACCACCTCCAGGATCACTTCGCCGAGCCGGAAGAAGCCCTGCCGGGCTGGGGCCCGGGGTGACCCCGCCTCCCTCACGCGGCGAAGCTGCACTCCCGCATCGTCGAGCGCCGCGGCCGTGCGATCCAAGCTCGAGGTCAGCACCACCACGTGATCGATGGCCAGAGCTCCGTTCGGATGCCCGGCCGGCGCCGAGAGCGGCACCGCGCGGCTGTAGCGGGTGGGCAGCCCGTCGAGCTCGATCGTGAGCGCGTCGCGCAGAGCCCACTCGACGATTCCCGTGCGGTCGGAGTCCTCGGCGAGCCGGATCGTCACCGTGCCCACGACGAAGCTCTCGTCCGGAACGTGGAAACCGAGCTCGCGCCACGTCTGCGGGCGATCGGCGATGACGATCTCTCCGATCGTCGGACGGCGGACCGCGGTCTGAGTCAAAGCATCCGGCTCCTGAGCCCCGCGTGAACGAGGCCCCCCTCTTTTTTTGACCTGTCGAGGGGAGCTTAGACCGGGAGACGGACTCGTGGGGAGAGATTGCCGGCGGCGATTCTCAGCGCGACTCGCTCAGCTCCAGAACCGCCAGGAAGGCCTCCTGGGGAACCTCGATCCGGCCCACCTGCTTCATGCGCTTCTTGCCCGCCTTCTGCTGCTCGAGGAGCTTGCGCTTGCGCGTGATGTCGCCGCCGTAGCACTTGGCGATTACGTCCTTGCGGAAGGCCTTGACCGTCTCGCGCGCGATGACATGAGAGCCGACCGCCGCTTGGATCGGCACGTCGTACTGCTGGCGGGGGATGTGACCGCGGAGCTTCTCGGTGAGCAGGCGGCCGACCTCGTAGGCCTTCTCGCGGTGGACGACCATCGACAGGGCGTCAACCGGATCGCCCGCGAGCAGCACATCGAGCTTGACCAGGTCCGACGGGCGCAGGCCGATGAGCTCGTAGTCCAGTGAGGCGTAGCCGCGCGTGCGCGACTTCAGCTGATCGAAGAAGTCGAGCACGATCTCCGCCAGCGGCAGGTCGTAGCTGATCTGCACTCGCTCCG
>DASZHF010000151.1:0-21558 GCA_035938095.1 Solirubrobacteraceae bacterium | reverse complement strand
TCGAGGTGGTGCTCGATGAAGGACAGCGCCTGGGTGGCGCGCGTCCCCACCACCACGCCGGCCAGCGGCGCCTCGACGTTGCCGTCCTGGGTGTGATTGGGGTTGGGGTCGGAGGTGTTGAGCAGGAACGCGGCCGCCGTGGGGTCCCAGAGGTGGGCGATGATCGCGTCGGTCAGCGCGACCGCGCGCTTCTCGTCGGCCGCGGCCTGCGCGGGATCGCCCACGCGGCGCTCGAGGTCGGCGAGATCGCGGAGCGCGTGCACCCAGGTGGCGTTGGTGTGGGTGTCGTCGCCGGAGGCCACGTCGAACGGGTGCCAGTTGATGGGGAAGACGTTGTCGTTGGTGCCGGTGTGGAACAGGCCGCTGGAATCGATGTTGGAGGCCATGTAGGCGATCGCCCGGCGCATGACCGGCAGCAGGGTGCGGGCCCGTTGCACGTCGCCCTGGTACAGGAAGGACTCGCACTCGGCGATCACCCACCAGGCGGTGTACTCGGGCAGGTGCCCGTCGCGGATCAGGGCGTTGGTCTGCTTGGTGCTGGCCGGGGGCCCGTTTGGGGGCGGCGGCTGCGCCGGACATGTCACGTAGATGTCCGAGGCCATGGCGATGTAGCCGTTTGCGTACTGCTGGCAGGAGAACATGTCGATCGAGTTGCGAATGATCTGGGGCGCCTGGGTGGAGATGTAGGAGGCGGTCAGGGTCTCGAGACCCAGGTCCCCCAGCCACACCAGGCGATCGCGCTTGGCGCCGTCGACGACGACCGTCGGCGTACCCATCGGCACGTCGCGGATCGAGTCCAGATCGAAGGTGTAGGCGCTCCCGTACCAGATCCGGTTGAGCACGTCGTCGCTGGAGAGGAAGTGGCCCACGTAGTCGCTCACCGCGGGGCGGTATGCGCCGTAGCGCACGCGCACGTAGTCGATGGTCACCGTGCCGGCGCCGTGCAGTTGGACCGAGATCCACCGCTCGCCCCCGCGGATGCCCGGCGAGACGAACTGGGTGGGGCCCGAGGCCTGGATCGCGTCGGTGCGCCCGTCGGGGTTGTCGTCGTTGCCCAGCGAGCCGGCCGTGTTGTCGCCCTGGCTGCTCAGGTACTGACGCTGCTCGGAGTAGGCCAGGTCGACCTCGGTGCCGTCGGTCTTGGAGATCCCGACCTCGACCTTGCCCCCGGTGTCGACGCCGAGGTCCAGGATCACCGTCGGATTGCCGGCCCCCGTCGCGTGGATGGTCGTGCCACCGGCGCCCCCGGCGAGCAGTCCGTTGGGATTGTCGACGCTGCCCGAACCCTCGACGCTGACCCCCTTGGGGTACACGAGCGGGCCCTGCGGGTCGAGCACATAGCGCTGCCAACCCGGATCCTCGGCGATCGGCTGGCGCGAGAGCGAGCGGGGATCGGTGGCCGGGAGGGGAGCGGACGGGCTGGGCTGGCGCCGGCGCGCTCGACGGTGAGCGGAGCGGTGGCGCCGGGCCTGATGAGCGGCGCGGTGGCGCCGGGCTTGATGAGCGGCGCTGTGGTGTTGATGACCGCGGCGGGAGGCTTGATGGGTGCGGCGGGAGGCTTCCTGACCGCGCCCGGGCTTCTGAGGCGCGGCGACCGGCGCCGCGGCGAGCAGGGCTCCGAGCGTGAGGGCCAGCGCGCTGGCGAGCGCGAGTGCGCCCCGGCGGACGGTCATGCGCGCGGCCGGCGGGGGCGGCAGGTGTGATACGTGCGCGTCTGGGTCAGCCGGCGTCCGCCTCGAGTCCGCACCTGGAGGCGTAGCGTAAACGCGACCTGCGGAGCCCCGCGCAGGTCGACCACACTGGCCTCTCACGCGGCGACCGGGAGTTCGGGCGCCTCGAACACCGACAGACACAGCGCGAGCATCGCCGGCTTGAGGCGCTCCAGCGACGCGGTCCGGCCCTGCTCGACCTCGCGCGCGGCGAGCTCGTTGAGTCCACCCACCACGGCGACCAGGAGGGGCTCCGCCGCTCCCAGAGTCACGGGTGAGACCCCGTGGGCCTCGGCGAGCAGGACCCGGAGCAGCCCCACGAAGCGGTCGTGTACTTCTCGCCGGCGCTCGACCGCCCCGGGCCCCGCGGCCAGCGCGTCGACGGTCAGGCTGCGCGCGATCCCGGGCTCGCGCACGAGGCTGTGCAGGTAGACGTCGAGCCCGGCCTCGAGGCGCTCGCGCCAGTCGCGAGCCGACCCGGCCGCCTGGACGATGTCGTCCACGAGCACGCGCACGCTGGTATCCCATGCGCAGAAGAAGCAGTCGCGCTTGTCGGCGAAGTGCTCGTAGAAGGTGCGCCGCGAAACCCCCGCGCGGGCGATCACGTCGGCGACCGTGGTCGAGGCGTACCCCTGCTCGGCGACGAGATCCGCCATCGCCTTGAGCATCCGGCCCCGCTGGGAGGCCAGCACCTCGTCGCGGGTCATTCGGTGGCGACCGCGGGGCAGGCGCCGGACCGTTCCCGCGGCGGTGACGTTGGCGCCGTCTTGCCGGTCAGCCGTCTCCGCTCGCCCCTCGCTCCCCTGCCGCTTGCCCATCGCCCGTGGACTCTATCGCATCCAGAGACACCCATGTTTCTCGATCGTCGGGGTGGGCTGGGGCGGCTTTCAGGCGGGCGACGTGGGCGGGTTGGGCGCGCTCGGCCGCCCGGGGACGGGCCCGACTCCCGGGCCGGCTCCGGTCACCGCGAAGCGAACTCGGGGAAGCTCAGGCGAGCAGCTGCTGGGCGGGCCGCGCGCTGGCGGCCTGCGCGGCGCGCCGGGCGTGCCACTCCATCAGCTCGGCCTGAGCGTCGCGCGGGTGGTCGCCCGGGATGCGTCGGGTCCAATTCCCGTCGGAGCCCTGCTCCCAGGCGTGGGTGTTGTCGGCCAGGCAGCGTTCGACGGTGTCCAGCAGCTCCTCGCGCAGAGCGCTCGGCTCGACCGGCACGGCGAGCTCGACTCGCGTGTCGAGGTTGCGGGGCATGAGGTCGGCCGATGAGATGTAAACGGTGGTCTCTCCGTCGCGCTCGAAGGCGTACACGCGCGAGTGCTCGAGGAACCGCCCCACCACGGAGACGACGCGGATCCGGTCTGAGATCCCCGGCACCCCGGGTCGCAGGCAGCAGATTCCGCGGACGTTGAGATCGATCTGGATTCCCGCCTGCGAGGCCAGGTACAGCGCCTCGATGCAGTAGCGGTCCACGAGCGCGTTCATCTTCATCGTGATCCGGGCCGGTCGGTCGGGCCGGTGCGCGGCGATCGTGCGCTCGATCTCGGACAGAATCGCGGTGCGCAGATGGTCGGGAGCGACCAGGACCTTGCGGTAGCCGCTGGGCCGCCCGTAGCCGGTGAGGTAGTTGAACATGTCGGCGACGTCGGCGCCGATGTCCGGGTCGGTGGTGAACAGCCCGAAATCCGTATACAGCCGGGCGGTCGTCGAGTTGTAGTTGCCGGTCCCGGTGTGCACGTAGTGGCGGACCCCCTCGCCCTCGCGGCGCACGACGAGCACGCACTTGGCGTGCACCTTCAGGCCGGGCTGGCCGTAGACGACGTGCACCCCGGCCTCCTCGAGGCGCTTGGCCCACTGGATGTTCGAGCGCTCGTCGAAGCGCGCCTTGAGCTCCACCAGACAGACCGCCTGCTTGCCGCGCTCGGCCGCGGTGATCAGCGCCGGCACCAGGGGCGAGTCGTCGCTGGTGCGGTACACGGTCTGCTTGATGGCCAGGACCTGCGGGTCGTCCACCGCCTGCTCGACGAAGCGCTCCACCGAGGACGCAAACGACTCGTAGGGGTGGTGGACCAGCACGTCGCCCTCTCGCATCGCGCCCATGACGTCGGTCCGGCCGTCGTCGTCGATGTGGAAGCCGGGGTGGGTGACCGCGGTCCACGGGCGCTCGCGCAGCTCGGGATGGCCGGGTAGCCGCACCACCTGCCACAGATCGGTTGGGTCGAGTGGCCCGCCAACGGGATACATCTGACTCTCGTCGATGTCGAGCGCGTCGGCGATCTGCGTGCGCATCGTCTCTGACATCCCGGCCCCGACCTCCACGCGGACCACCTCGCCGAACCGCCGCCGGCGCAGCTCGTTCTCGACCGCCGCGAGCAGGTCACCCGCTTCATCGGAGACAGACAGGTCCGCGTCGCGCGAGACGCGGAAGTAGTCGTAATCGACTACCTGCATGCCCGGGAACAACGCATGCAGGTTGTCGGCGATCACCTCCTCCAGGGCGACCAGAGTCTCGCGGTCAGACAGCGTGACGAAGCGGGGCAGGATCTCCTTAGGCACCTTTACCCGCGCGAACGCGACCTGCTCGGTGACGGGGTCTCGGACCAGAACGGCCAAGCTCAGCGACAGGTTGGAGATGTAGGGAAACGGGCGGCCAGGCCCGACGGCGAGCGGCGTGAGCGCCGGGAAGATCTGGGATTGGAAGCGATCGGACAGCTCCCGGTGCTGGTCGGCGTCGAGCTCCTTCACCCGGGCCAGGCGGATGCCGTTCTCGGCCAGGCTCGGCCGCAGCTCGCGCTCCAGCGTCTCGGTCAACCGCTCGCCCTGGGCCAGCATCTTCTGGCGAACCTCGGCGAGCGTCTGCGATGGGGTCAGGCCATCGGGCCCCGGCCTCTCATCCCCGGCTTCGACCTTCTCGTGCAGCCCAGCCACCCGCACCATGACGAACTCGTCCAGGTTGGACGCATAGATGGCGCAGAACTTCACGCGCTCGAGTAGCGGGACGCGCTCGTCCTCCGCCAGCTCGAGCACGCGGTCGTTGAAGTCCAGCCACGACAGCTCGCGGTTGAAGTACAGCGAGCGGTCGTCGAGCGCGAGCCCATCCGTCCCCGGCTCCGATGCGTCGGACGGAGTGGTCCCGAGAGGCGTGACGGCCTCGCGCAGCGCCGGCGGGGAGGCTCGTACGGCCGTCTCGTCGGTCATGCCGCTCGGACCTGGTGTCGCGGGCGCAGGGCCCGCTCCAGCGAACCCCGCATGTCCTCGGTTTCGAGCGCTGCCCATCTGGCCCGGAAGCGATCGAAGGTCACCCCCCGCCGGGCCTGGAAGTGAACGGCGAGCAGCTCCAGGCCTCGGTAGAGGTTGCGGTTCGGAACGCCGCTGAGGAGCGCGGGCGGGGGGTAGTCTCCGGGCGCGCCCTCTCGCAACGCCTGCGCGTCGCACGCACGCAGCTGGGCGAGGTGACGCAGAATCCGGGGCACCATCACGTCGCAGTCGTGGATCTCCCCGAGCAGATCCTGGAGCTCGCGCGCGTGGCGGGTGGCGGTGGGGGCGTAGGAGCCGAACAGGGAGCCGGTGACCTCCAGGACGTAGCGTAGGCGTTTGGCGGCGATGCGCATATCGTGCTGGGCCCGGCTGTTGGCCTCCTCGAGCGCGGCCGGGACGAATGAGTAGAGCTCGTCGAGGCGGACCGCCACGATCCGGGCCGCGGCCTCGCTCAGGGGAAGCGCGGGATCGAGTCCCTTGACTGGACGCGCCTTCATCGGGCGGCCTGCAGGAGCTTGTGCACCTGTCCCTCGAGGTCAGAGTCGGAGACGTGGGCCAGAGCGGTGGCCAGGCGCGAGTTGGCCTCGTCGCGGTCCGCGACCAGGGCATCGACGAGTGAGCGCACCGCGGGGCGGTCGCCCGCCGGGAACTCGGTGAGGACGGACTCGAGCCCCTGGAGCTGGACATCGGGGTCACGCCGGGCGCCCAGTGCGTCGGCCAGCGACTTGACCTCGGCAAGGATCGGACGGAGCTTGGCCCGGGGAAAGCAGGAGGCGAAGATCTCGAGCACGGCGCGCAGGCGGCGAGTGGCGACCCGCATGTCGTGCAGGCGCTCGGGTTCGCCCACGTCGAGGACGCCCTCGGTGTGGTCGAAGAGCTCGCGCGCTCGCACGGCCACCACCTTCACGGCGGCGCTGGCGAACGCTTCGTCGCGGTCGAGTTCGATCTTGCCCGCTCGAGCCATCAGCCCAGCGTCCCCGATCCGGCGAGCATCTCGAAGATGACCCCCTCGCGGATCCCGCCCTTGCCGATCAGCAGCGGGGTAGCCAGGAGGTCGGAGACCTGCTCGAGGATCAGCATCCCGGCCGGCAGGAGGCGCACGCGTTCGGGCTCGAGCTCGAACTGGCCGGCGACCTCGTCGATCGAGGTTGTGGCCAGGATGCGCAGACCACGCTCCAGCGTCTCGTGATCGAGCATGGCGCCGACCAGCCGGCGCAGCGAGGTGGCGGTCCCGCCGACGGCGATGGCCAGCTCCGGGGTGCTCAGGGCGAGACCCTCGAACGCGCCGGCGACGTGCCGGCGGACATCCTCGAGCTCGTGCACGGAAGGCGGGTCGGAGCGAAGGTAGGCGTCGGCGAGCCGTCCGGATCCCAGCCGGAAGGAGGTCGACCAGCGCACTCCCTCGGCCACCGTGCCGAGGGCGATCTCGCTCGAGGAGCCGCCCACGTCGACGACCACGACGTCCCCCTCGGGAGCCCGCTCGAGGGCCCGCGTGGCACCCACGAAGGCCAGCCGCGCCTCCTCCTCGTCGTCGAGCAGCTCGACCTCGACGCCCGCCGCCGCGTGTATGGCATCGATGATCTCCTGCTGGTTGGACGCCTCGCGGATAGCGGCGGTGGCTACGGCCCGGATTACCTCGGCGCCGAGCTCGCGCGCCACGCGGACCTGGGTGGCCACCACTTCGGCGACCTGGGCGATCTTCTTGGAGGAGACCCGGTCGTCCTGCTTGAGGTTCTTGCCGATCCGGGTGAACGCGCGCTGGCGCAGCAGCTCACGCAGGCGACCGTCCACCGGCTCGGCCACCAGCAGGCGGATGGTGTTCGAGCCGATGTCGATGCAGGCGCAGATCACCGTTCAAAGCTAGCGAGCTAGCGGGTAGTCTTGCGGGCGATGGCCCAGCAGCTGTGGTTCCTGCGCCACGGAGACGCCGAGCCCCACGACGCCAGGCCGGACCCCGAACGCCGCCTGACCCCACGCGGCGAGCGGCAGTCGTGGGCCGCGGGACTAGCCCTCGCCCGCCTGGGAATCGAGTTCGCGGCCGTCTTCACCAGTCCCCGCCTGCGAGCGCTCGACACGGCGCGCCTGGCCTGTGAGGCGCTGGGGCGCGAACCGGTCGTCCACGAGCCGCTGTCGGGCGGCTTCGACGCCCGCGAGGCGCTGGTCCTGGCCCGCGGCATCGACGACGGTCCCATCCTGCTCGTGGGCCACGAGCCCGACTTCTCCCAGGTCGTGCGCGACCTGACCGGGGGGCGCATAGCGCTGCGGAAGGGAGGGTTGGCGGCCGTCCGGCTGGAGTCGGCGGAGGGAGAGCTGATCGTCGTGATGCGCCCCCGCGAGCTCGAGGCGCTGGCCGACATGGGTCGGCTGTCCGGCGCCGACAGGCAGGCAGGAAACGAGGCGCAGGCGGTCAAATCCTGACGGCGCCGACGAGCTGACCGACGGGTCAGATCGCGACCGGGTGCGATGAGTCCGAGAACTCTCGGAACAAACCCGTGACCACGAACGCGGTCTGTTCGCCGATGTCGACCGCGTTGTCTCCGACGCGCTCGAGGGCGCGGGCGACGAGGATCATGTGCATCGCCCACTCGCGAGTATCGGCATCGTCGCCCACCTGCAGGGCGATCCGAAAGATCTCCCGGTTGAGGCGGTTGGTCTCGGCATCCTGACGAACGAGGTCCTCGGCCAGCGCGATATCACGGGCGCCGAAGGCCCGCTTGGCCTGACGCACTTCGGCGCGGGTGTGTTGGCCCATGGTGAGCAGGCGCTGGAGGAGCTCGTCGCGGACCGGCGGATCGTGGCCGGAGAGCGGGATCAGCTTGGCGATGTTCACGCACTGATCGCCCATGCGCTCGACGTGCTTGATCGTGTGCAGGAGGGCGGCCACCAGCCGCAGGTCCCCAGCCACCGGTGCCTGGGTGGCCAGCAGCGACAGGATTCCCTGATGCACCTCGAGGTAGCGCCCGTCGATCCGATCGTCGTCGGCAATGACCATCGAGGCGAGCTCGATGTCCTGCTGCTCGAGCGCTTCGAGCGTGCGGTCGAGCTGCTCGACGACCAGGTCCAGCCCGCCCAGGGCCTCGGTCTCTAGCTTGCGCAGCTCGTCCTGGAAATGTTGTCGCCCGCCGGTCACGGTGTCAGTTGAGTATTACCCGAACTTGGCGGCCACGTAGTCCTCGGTGCGGGAATCCGAGGGTTGGTGAACAGTTGGGTTAGAAGCGCGGGCGGCCGACGCGCTGCCGGTGCGCACGCTCCGCGGGTAAAGGCTGGGAGTCACCGGGCGCCCGTGCTCCCGAACCCGAAGCGGGGGCATCGCTCCCGGCCCACGGCTGCCCCTCGGCGGGCTCGGCATCGAGGCGATAGCCGAACCTGACGTGGGTGTGGATGAAGCGCTCGCCGGGCAGCTGGGTCTCGAGTTTGTTCCGGAGCTTGCTGACGTAGACGTCCACCGAGCGGTCCCCGGCCCGCAGGTCGCCCCCCCACACGAGGCGGTAGAGCTCCTCCCGGCTGACGATCCGCCCGCGCCGGCGAATCAGGGTCAGCAGGACCGCGTACTCGCGCGCCGACAGGGGCAGCGCGCGCCCGTTGGCCAGCACCAGTCCGCCCTCGGACGCGACCTGAAGGCCGCCGGCCGAGATCAGCTCGACCCCGTCGGGCAAGGACCGGCTGGCGGTCGTTGCGTTCGCTGACGAGGCCGGCACGGCTGCCAGTGTTCAAGCGCGAGCCGGGCAGGGGGTTACGATCAGGTAAACGCAGCCCTGCGGTGCGTTTGGTCTTACCGGCCGGTTTCTGCAGCAACGGCCCCCGCGTAGCGCTCGGCGACCGCGTCCCAGTTGATGACGTTCCACCAGGCCTGCAGATAATCGGGCCGGCGGTTCTGGTAGTTGAGGTAGTAGGCGTGCTCCCAGACGTCGATCCCGAGTATCGGGATGTCGTCGTTCAGCAGCGGCGTGTCCTGATTGGGCGTTGACACCACGTTGAGCCCCGTGCCGTCGTGGATCAGCCAGGTCCAGCCACTGCCGAAGCGCTTGACCCCGGCGTCGTTCATCGTCGACTTGAGCTCGTCCACACCGCCGAACGTGGACTCGATCGCCTGGGCGAGCTCGCCGCTCGGTTCGCCTCCCCCGCCCGGCTTCATGATCTCCCAGAACATCGTGTGATTGGCGTGCCCGCCTCCGTTGTTGCGCACCGCCGTGCGCTTGTCCTCCGGGATCAGGTCGAGGACGCCCAGCACCTGCCAGATCGGGCGGTCCGCCCACTCGGTTCCCTCGAGGGCCGCGTTTACATTGGTGACGTAGGTGCCGTGATGCTTGTCGTGGTGGATCCGCATCGTCTGCTCGTCGATCGTCGGCTCGAGGGCGTCGTACGGGTACGGTAGGGGCGGCAGCTCGTAGGGCATCAGTCCTCCTCTGGATCGAGTCGCAGTCTCGGGGCGCTGCGCCAAACCCTACGCTCTGTCGCTGGGCGCCGCCATGCCGGCGCCGGCGGCACTCGGGCGGTGACGGGCGCCAGCGCCGGACCGGCGGTGGGGCTCCCGGCGGCACACCCGTTCCGCCGCCGGGGAGTCGTCAGCCTCCCGGCGGCCCGCCCGCACCGCCTCCGGGCAAGAGCCCCTGGCACTTGGCGTTCGCGGCCACGAAGCGCGGATCGCTGGTGTTGAACTGGCCGCGCTTGAACGGCGGACCGGTCGTGCTCGGATTGGGCAGCGGGAATCCGTGCTGACGCACGCAGGTCACGTACCGCCCTACGGCGGCACGGAAGAAGGTGCCGAAGGGTCGACCGGCGCCGAAGCGGCCGGGGACCAGGACGAGGCCACACTTGCGCGCGGCAGCCACGAACGCGGGATTGCGGAACGGCGGGGCGCCGAACCGGCGACCGGTCGTGCCGCCGGGTCCGGTCGGGCCGCCGCGTCCGGCCGTGCCGGGCGGTCCGGTCGCGCCGCCTGGTCTCGTCGGGAGCGTTATGCCCTGCTTGCGCAGGCACGCCTGAATTGCCGCTCGGCGCGCCGGGTTGCCGATGAATCGCCCACCGGGCCCCCGCGAACCCGTGGCACCAGACGCGCCGCTCGGGGTGGCGGCCGCCTTATGCGATGAGCTCGAGGATCCGCCGCAGCCGGCGAGGACGAGCACGACGCTGAGTGCGGCCGTGGCCGCCAGGTTGGGCACCGCGACGGCAGGACGGATGGGACGGACAGGACGACGTTGGTTCCGGTCAGCTCTCAACATTCTCACCCTCCCGCTCCACCGCCGCCGCCGAACAGTACCGTGGGTCCGCCTCCGCCGCCGGCCCCTCCGCCCGGCCCAGCTCCCCCGCCGGGCCCTGAGCCGCCGCCACCGCCGCCACCACCCGCGCCACCGCCGCCGCCACCGAACAGGATCCCGAGACCTCCTCCACCGGAGCCACCTCCACCAGTGGAGATGCGCACGGAGGCGGCCGCGATGCTCCCGTCGTGCGCCCGCGTTCCGGTCACGACGACGGCGTCGCCGGGATGGACGTCGTGGACAGTCGCGTTAACGCTCTTGGTGAACGTAGACGCCGGCGAAGTGGTGATCTTCAGCGTGTTGCCCTGAAGATCGGTCACGTAGAGCGAGTCGCCGGAGACGCTCGAGACCTGGCCGATGGTCGCGCTTCCCCCACCCCCGCCCAACCGGCCGAAGCGTCGTCCGCCGCCAGCGAACGGGTTGGCGCCCGCCCCCGAGGCGCCCGCCAGCGCGGCGGCCCGGCCTCCCGCCAGCCCGGCGCCTGAGGTCGTGCTGGTCGTCTGCCCCTTCTCGACCTCGACGCCGCCGATGAACCCGCCGGCGCACAGGAGCACGCCAAACAGGCTCGCGGTAACGGGCGTAAGCAGGTGACGGCGCGGCCGGCCCGGCATGGGCTCGCCGGCCCAATCCTCGGCCACGGTGTCTGCTTGGACTGCGCTCATGGTGTGACTCCCGGGGGTCGCGCCGGCGGGGGCGCCGGCGGGGGTATGGGTACGCGGCGCGTCATTCGAAGCGCAGCGCCTCGATCGGTTGCAGGGACGCAGCTCGGTTGGCCGGGTAGAGGCCGAAGAACAATCCGATCGCCACTGCGACGCCGAACGCCAGGATCACCGAGTAGGCCTGGACGTAGGGCTGTACGCCGGCGATCTGAAACTGACTGCCCAGGATCCCCATGCCGACCCCCAGGACACCGCCGAAGACCGACACCAGGACCGCCTCGACCAGGAACTGAGCCAGGATGTCGGTCTTCCGCGCGCCGATGGCCTTGCGGATCCCGATCTCCCGGGTGCGCTCGGTGACCGTCACGAGCATGATGTTCATGACGCCGATCCCGGCCACGAGGAGCGAGATGGCGGCGACGGCGCCCAGCAGGGTGGTGAACACTTGACCGGTGGCGCTCGAGGTCTGAAGCAGCGCGCCCTGGTTGAGCACGCGGAAGTCGGCCTGGCGCGCATTGGTGATGTGGTGGCGGGAGTCGAGGATGGAGGTGACCTCAGCGGTGGCGGCGTCGAGCTGGCCGCGTGACTGGGCCTGGACGGTGATCGAGCTCAGTGAGCCGAAGCCGGTGATCGCGTCCTGGACCGTGGTGAGCGGCGCGATCACCACGTCGTCCTGGTCGGAGAACCCGTTCGTGCCCTTACGCGCGGTGACGCCGATCACCTGGAAGTTGGTGCCGTTGATCCGGACGCTCTGGCCCACCGGGTCCTGTCCCCCGAACAGGTTGGCGACCACGGTCTGGCCGAGCACGGCCACACGCGCGTGCGCGGCCAGGTCATTGGAGTTGAAGAACGTGCCCGCCGCCATCTGGTAGCTGTGGGCCGTCGCGTAGGACGGGTTGGTGCCCACGAACTGCTGGGGCGAGTAGCTCACGCCGTTGTACACCGCGGTGGCTGAGGCATTGACGGCGGGAGAGACCGACGCCACGTCGGGCGCGTTGTTCGAGTCAGACAGCGCCTTGGCGTCATCGAGAGTGAGCGGAGCTGTCAGCGTGGGACCCGCGGCGCGGAACCCACCGGCGCCCCCGAGCGGGCCCCGGTGCAGGACGAGCAGCACGTTGGTGCCGAGGCTTTCGATGCGCTGCTGCACCGCCCTAGACGAACCGTCCCCCACCGCCAGCAGGATGATCACCGAGGCGACGCCAATGATCATTCCCAAGATGGTGAGCCCCGAGCGCAGCCGGTTGGCCGCGAGGCCCTGCAACGCGATGCGGACGCTCTCAGGGCCGATCACGGGGGCGGCTCCGTGGTCTCGTATTCGCCCTGGTACAGAGGCGGCGGGTCGTGCACCGAGACCCGACGCACGTCCTCCACGACCCGACCGTCGCTGAGTACGACGATTCGCTTGGCGTGGGCGGCGACATCGCGCTCGTGAGTGATGAGGACGATCGTGCGCCCCTCGTCGTTGAGCCGGCTGAAGACGTGCAAGACGTCGGCCGTGGTGGCTGAATCCAGGTTGCCCGTCGGTTCGTCGGCCAGAAGGACCGAGGGATTAGTGACGATGGCCCGCGCCACCGCGGCGCGCTGTTGCTCGCCGCCGGAGAGCTCGGCCGGGTGGTGCTGGACGCGACCTTCGAGCCCGACCTCGGCAAGCGCCCACTCGGCACGCGGGCGGCGTTGGGCGCGCGGCACGCCGCCGTAGGCGAGCGGAAGCTCGACGTTGGCAAGGGCGCTGCTTCGGGCGACGAGGTTGAAGCTCTGAAAGACGAACCCGATGCGGCGGTTGCGCACGTCAGCCAGCTCGTCGTCCTCGAAGCGCCGGACGTCGACGCCGTCGAGTAGGTAGCTCCCAGCGGTCGGCTGGTCCAGACAGCCGATGATGTTCATGAGCGTGCTCTTGCCACTCCCCGAGCTGCCCATTATCGCCACGAAGTCGCCGGGCTCGATGTCGATCGATACCCCTTGCAATGCGGCCACCTCGATGGACCCGAGGCGATAGATCTTCGTCACGTCACGTAGGACGATGACCGGATCCGCCGGGGGCTCGGGGCCGGTCGTCCAGTCGGATTCGGTCATCCCCCGGGGCCTCCTCCCAGGAACCGGCCGCCGCCGCCGCCACCACCCAGGCCGCCGCCACCCAGGCCGCCGCCACCGAGGCCACCGCCACCCAGGCCGCCGCCACCCAGGCCGCCTCCCGTGCCGGTCCCCGAGAGGCCTGTCCGGGCGCTGAAGCTCGTCTGCTGAATGGCGACCTGCGCCCCCTCATTGAGACCACTGACGATCTGGACCGAGTTGTCCCCGCGCAGGCCCACGACCACCGGCACCTGCACCTGCTTCCCGTTGCGCACGACGGTTACAACCTGTGAGCCGCCCGAACGCGAGAGCGCCGCCGCCGGCACGTTGATCGCGCCCTCGACCTGCTGGACGACCACCTGAGCGGAGCCGGTCATCCCCGGCTTGAGGCCCGACGCCGTCTGATCGAGCTGGAGCGTGACGTTATAGGTCACAACTCCAGCGCTGCTGGTTGCCGTGGGAGCGATGGCTATCACGTGGGCGGCAAGCTGCTGGCCGGGGAGCGCGTCCACGGAAACAGTCGCGGACTGATCGAGCTGTATTCGCGCCGCATCGGTCTCGCTGAACGGCGCCACGATCTGAAGGCCGTGGAGCCCGGTGACGGTGATGAACGAGTTGGCTGCGCTCGAGCCGCTCGAGCTGCTCGAGCCGCCGCTGCCGCTCGAGCCGCCGCTCGAGCCCGATCCGCCACCCGCACTCGAGCTGCCACTCGCGCCCGAGCCGCTGCTCGCGCCCGCGCCCCCCGATCCGCTGCTCGCCCCCGCGCCGCTCGACCCGCTGCTCGCGCCCGACCCCCCCGACGACCCGGTCGACGAGGAACCTCCCGACGAGGCGCCGGAGCCGCTGGAGGAGCCGCCTCCCCCGCTGCTCGAGGTGCCCACTGACGTCGAGCTCGATCCGCCGCCCGGTCCGCCGCCTGACACGAAAGCGGGGGGACTGGTCGAGACGCTGGCGATCACGCCGTTCACAGGCGAGTACAGGCGCGTGTCCGCGAGCGTTCGCTGCGCACTCTGCACCGCCAGGCGCTCGATCTCGACGCTGGTCTGGGCGGCGGCGAGATCGCCCGGCTTGGGCGGCTGGCCCTTGACCCCGTTGGCCGCGAGCGTGGCGTTGAGCGCCTCCCGGGCCGAGTTCAGGCTGTTGGCCGCCGCGTGCGTCGATTGCTGGTCCTTGGTGCGGGTCGAGCCCTCGGCATTGCGCGCATTGGTCAGCGCGTTGCGGGCGGCGTCGACGGACTGCTGGTCCTTGACGGCGGTGAGGGAGGCCGCGTTCTGCGCGCTGGTGATGCCGTTGCTGTCCTGGAGCAGCTTGCCCTGATCCGACGTGAGCTTGCTCTGATCCGAGGCGATCTTGCTCTGATCCGAGGCGATCTTGCTCTGATCGGTCTGCACGTTGGCCTTGTCCTGCGAGAGCTTGGCCTGATCGCTGGTCAACCGGCTCTGGTCCTGGGAGACCGCGAACGCGTCGCTCTGGCACGTGGGACCGCCGCCCCCACCCCCGGATGGGCAGCCGTCATGAAACTGCTTGGACTGATCGCTCTCCAACTGACTCTGGTCGGCGCTGACCTGACTGGCATCGGCGCCCTCCGGGGCCAGATCGTTGTTCAGCGTCGCCTGGTCGGTGCTCAGCTGACTCTGGTCGCTCGACGTCTGGGTTTGGTCGGCGGTCAGGATGTTCTGGTCGAAGTTGCGCTGTGCGAGATCGCTGTTCACCGTCCCCTGCTGGCTGGCCCCGTCCTGCACCGCGGACTGCTGCGTGCGCGCGAGCCCGAGCTGAGCCTGGGCGACGGCGGCGCGAGAAGTCTGCTGATCGGTGCCCGCGATCAACGCGGCGTCGTTGTACGCGCGTTGAGAGGCGCTCACCTGAGCCCGGCTCTGGGCACCGAGCACGGTGTCCTGGGCGCGCTCCTGCGGTGACAGCACCTGGGTGACCTGAAGCAGCCGGGCTTGCGCTGAGTCCAGGTTGTCTTGCGCCTGCTGGAGGGCGGAGCGCGCGTCGATCGGATCCTCGATGGCCAGCAGCTCACCGCGGATGACGTGCCGGCCGGGCGAGACGTAGAGCTGGAGCAGGCGACCCCCCGACTTGAAGTCGAGCCCGACGCTGGTAGCCGCCTGGACCGTGCCGCTGGCCGACACGGTCGACTGGACGACACCCCGCTCGGCCGTCACCACTCGGGTCCGGGCGCCCGAGGAACCCGGGGGTCCCACGACTGCAATCGCCGCCGCCACCGCTCCGAGCGCCAGGACTGCCAGCGCCCGCGTGACCCAGGGCGCCGATGTCTGACCGCGCTTCATCGAGTTGTCTGACCGCGCATTCGACTTCCGTATCGCGCGGCGAATATGAGCGCAACGAGATAAGAAGGCCATAAGAAGCTGGGCCCGAGCGCCGGCGCGCTAGCGTTCGCCGGCCGAATCACCGTCGGCGTCCCACGCCGATTAGCACGCCAAGGAGACGCATGGACTTCGACCTGACCGACGAACAGCGGCTGATCAAAGAGACGGCTCGCTCGTTCACGGACCGCGAGATCATCGAGCGAGCCCGTGAGAATGCCCGCAACCATCACTTCGACCTCGAGCTGGTGGGCAAGATCGCCGACCAGGGCTACCTCGGCGCGATCGTCCCGCGCGAGTACGGTGGCGCCGGGCTCGACTACGTGACCTACGGCCTGATCGTCGAGGAGATCGGTCGCGGCGACTCTGCGATGCGCACGGTCATCTCGGTCCAGACGTCGCTGGTGTGCTCCGCGCTCATGCGCTGGGGGACCGAGGAGCAAAAGCGCCACTACCTGCCCAAGCTGTGCTCGGGGGAGTGGCTGGGATGCTTCGGACTGACCGAGCCGGACACCGGCTCTGACGCCGCCAACCAGAAGACGCGGGCCCGGCGCACCGACTCCGGCTGGGTGCTCAACGGCTCGAAGATGTGGATCTCGATGGGCAACCACGCCCGGGTCGCGCTGGTGTTCGCCCAGACGGACCCCGAGCTCAAGCACCGGGGGGTCGCGTGCTTCCTGGTGGACACCGACCAGCCCGGCTTCCAGCCCTCGGAGATCAAGGGCAAGATGGGGCTGCACGGGTCCGACACCGCGACGATAACCCTGGACGACGTCGAAGTCCCCGAGGATGGCGTGCTGGGCGAGGTCGGAGACGGCTTCAAGGTGGCCATGTCGGCGCTCGACTCCGGTCGCTACAGCGTGGCCGCTGGGTGCGTCGGGATCTGCCAGGGGTGCGTGGAGGAGTCGGTCTCCTACGCCAAGGATCGGGTCCAGTTCGGCCGCCCGATCGCCTCCTTCCAGCTCGTTCAGGCGATGATCGCCAACATGGTCGTCAAGGCGGAGGCCAGCCGCATGCTTGTGTGGCGGGCCGGCTTCCTCAAGGACCAGGGGCGGCCCAACACGACCGAGACTTCGATCGCCAAGCTGTTTGCGACCGAGGCCGCGGTCGAGTGCGCCAACACCGCTATCCAGGTGCACGGCGGAGCGGGATACGTCGACGACCATCCCGTCGAGCGGTACTTTCGCGACGTCCGGGTCACGACCCTGTACGAGGGGACGTCCCAGATCCAACAGCTGATAATCGGCCGAGCGGCGACGGGCATCAACGCACTCGTGCCCGCGTGAGCGTCGCTCCCGCGCAGGTCATCGGCGTGGTCGGGGCCGGCACCATGGGTGCCGGTATCGCCCAGCTCGCGTGCCTGTCCGAGGCGACCACCGTGTTGCACGATCCGGTCCCCGAGGCGCTGGAGCGGGGGCTCGCCTCGGTACGCGAGAACCTGCGCAAGGGGGCGGCGCGGGGGCGGTGGAGCGCGGAGGAGGCCGAGGCGGCGAGCGCGCGCCTGGCCGCCGGCTCGCTGACCGACCTGGCTCCGTGCGAGCTGGTCATCGAGGCCGCGCCCGAGTCGCTGGAGATCAAGCACGAGCTGTTCGCATCCCTGTCGGAGATCGTCTCCGCCGATTGCGTGCTGGCCACCAACACGTCCTCGCTGCCGGTCACCGCGATCGCGGCCGCGGCCCGTCCGGCCGAGCGCGTGGTGGGCATGCACTTCTTCAATCCGGCCCCGCTCATGAGGCTCGTCGAAGTGGTGGCCGGCGAGGACTCCGCCGAATGGGCGCTGGAGCGGACCCGAGCCACGGGCGAGGCGATGGGAAAGCGCGTGATCGCCGCCGCCGACGGCCCCGGTTTCCTGGTCAACCGGTGCAACCGCCCGTTCGGCCTTGAAGCCCTTCGCCTGCTGGCGGAGGGGATCGCCGACGTCCCGACCATCGATCGGATCGTGCGCCTGGGGGGCGGATTTCGGATGGGACCGTTCGAGCTCATGGACCTCGTCGGGGTCGACTTGGGACTCGAGGTGTCCAAGAGCTTCTACGCCCAGAGCTTCGGCGAGCCCCGCTGGCGGCCGTCGCCGATCACCCAGCGGATGGTCGACGCCGGGCGCTACGGGCGCAAGTCGGGGCGCGGGTATTACGACTACGTCTCGGGCGAGCACCGTCCCGCCGACCCCGAACCCCCACCGGTGGGGGGCGGAGCGGGGTTGGTGGTCGTGTCCGGCGCCGGCACCCTGGCCGAGGAGCTGCGCGATGCCGCCCGGGGAGCGGGTTGGGAGGTGGGAGATTCCGAGGACGCGACCGGAGAGCCGGCCGCGCTGGTGGTGGACTGCCGGCTGGGTGAAAGCGATCCGGCGCCGGGCGGGCCGCGCGCGCTCCTGTGCGACACCAACTCCCTCGCGTCTCGGGACCTGGAGGGAGGCGCCGTCGGGTTCCACGCGCTCCCGCCGCTCGAGGAAAGTCGTTTGGTCGAGCTGACCCGTGGACCCCGCTCGACCGAGGCGGCCGTCGACGGTGCCGTGCGCTTCTTTACCTCCCTGGGCAAGCACGTCGCGTGGGTCGGCGACGCACCCGGTCTGGTGCTGGGCCGCATCGTCTGCCAGGTCATTAACGAGTCCGCGTTCGCGCTGGGCGAGGGCATCGGAAGCGCGCAGGACATCGACGCCGGCATGGTGCTGGGGCTCAACCACCCCCGCGGTCCGCTCGAGTGGGCGGACCAGATGGACATCGAGCACGTGCTCGGTGTCCTCCAGGGCCTGCACCTGCTCTATCAGGAGGAGCGTTACCGAACCGCTCCGGCGTTGAGTCGACTGTTCTTCGAAGGGCGCCTGGGGCGCCGAACGGGCGCGGGCTTTCACACATACCAGGCGTCGTGAGCGCGGACCTGGGCCGTATCTCACGTTTGCGCGTCTAGCGCCGTTTTATCTTCGTGAGCAGCCTGCCCCCGTTTCAGCGCTTCCTCGACGAGCATCGCGCGGACGTGTGGCGCTTCCTGGTGGCGGGAGTGGGCGCCGCCGAGGCCGAGGACTGCTTTCAGGAGACCTTCCTGGCCGCGCTGCGCGCCTACCCGCGGGTGCGGCCGGACTCCAACCTGCGTGCGTGGGTGCTGACCATCGCCCACCGCAAGGTGCTCGACGCCCACCGGGCCCGAGGCCGGCGACCGCTGCCGGTGCCGGATATCGCAGAGCGCCAGGGCGCTCAGGCGCCCGGGCCGGGCCCAGATGGCGCCGGGCCGGGCCCGGATGGGCCCTGGCCGGGCCCGGATGGCGAGCTGTGGGCCGCCGTGGGGAGTCTCCCGCCGAAGCAGCGCGCCGCGGTGTTGCTGCGGTGTGCCGGCGACCTGTCCCACAGCCAGGTGAGCGCCGCGCTGGGGTGCTCGGAGGAGGCCGCTCGCCGATCTTTTCACGAAGGGCTCAAGAGGCTCAGAGAGGTGTACGTGACATGACCGACTTGGAGAGCAAGCTGCGAGGGCTAGTGCGCACCGGCCCCGAGGACGCGTCCGCCGGCGCCGCCCGGCGGACCCTCGACCGCGCGGTGAGCGAGGGCCTGGCCGATGTCTGCTACGCGTCGCTGGACTCGCCCCTGGGTCCGCTGCTGGCGGCAACCACCCGGCGAGGCGTCGTGCAGCTGGCCTACGAGGATGGACAGCGCGACGCGCTGCTCGAGCGGCTTGCCGCTCGCCTCTCACCGCGGGTGATCGAGTCCTCGGCGCCGATGGACGATCTCCGGCGCCAGCTCGAGGAGTACTTCGCCGGAGAGCGGCGCCAATTCCAGCTCGAGCTCGACTGGGAGCTGACGTCGTCCTTCGGCCGGCGCGTGTTGGGACACACCGCCAGGGTGCCCTACGGGCAGGTGATCACCTACGGCGAGGTGGCCCAGCGGGCCGGGAGCCCGCGTGGTGCGCGCGCGGCCGGCAACGCGCTCGGCGCCAACCCAATGCCGATCATCGTGCCGTGCCACCGCGTGCTGCGCACGGGCGGAGACCTGGGCGGCTACGGCGGGGGCCTGAGCCGCAAGCTCTACCTGCTCGAGCTCGAGGGGAGCCTGCTGAGCTGCTAGGCGGCGCGGTGGCGCCGGGGCGCGGTCGCGAGGAACGCGTCGACGATCGCGGCGTCGAGCTGGGAGCCGGCGGCGCGGCGCAGCTCGGACACCGCCTCGCGCGGCTCGAGGCGCGGACGGTAGGAGCGCTCCGCGATCATCGCGTCGTAGGCGTCGGCCACGGCAACGATCCGCGCCTCGAGGGGAATCTGGTCGGCTGTGAGGCCGTTGGGATAGCCAAACCCGTCGGGGCGCTCATGATGGGCGAGCACCCAGGCCGCCACTTCGGCTAGCCCGCAGCCGCACAGCAACCCCGCTCCGGCGGCGGGGTGACGCCTGACCGCCGCCCACTCGCGCTCGTCGAGCGGACCGGGCTTCTCGAGTATCCGCCGTGGGAGCAGGCTCTTACCCACGTCGTGCAGGAGGCCGGCCAGCGCCACGAGCTCATGGTGTCGGGCGCTCAGCCCGAGGGCGTGCGCTACCCGTCCAGCCCCACGTGCGACCTGCATGGAGTGACCCACGATCCCGCCGCCCGCCCGATGGGCCAGCAGTCGCAAGAGGTCCCCGGGCGCGCCCGCGAAGGCGGTGAGCGCTGGTGTTCTCCCAGCCTGCCATCCGTTGGCGCTCTGCGCGTTGTCCGCCAGCGCGCCAGCGTGGTATCCGGCTGCCCGCATTCGCTCCTCTCCGTGGCCTTCCTGCCGTGGATCGACAGACCCGTCCGAGTTCGCGACTGTCTTCGCGAGTCCTGCCGGCCGGGCGAAGTCCTGCCGGCGCGCGAACCCGGACGGAACCAGCCCGAACGCGGGAACCGGCTCGCCCGGACGCAGGGAACCGGCTCACCCGGACGCGGGAACCGGCTAGCCCGGACGCGGGAACTGGGTGCTGAGCATCGCGTCCCACGCCCGGTCGGGCATCAGCCGGCGCTGGACGAGGAGCACCCGCGCCGAGGCCGTGACTCGATAGCGCGGACGGGGGCGGCGGGCGCGCAGCGCGCGCTCGATGACCTTGGCCACCGCCTCGGGCCCGGCGCCCAGACGAGCTAGCGGGCCCTGGTAGGCGCCGAGGGTGGTCTGGGCCACCGCGGTGTTGAACTCCGCGTACGGACCGGAGCCATCGCTGTCTCCAGCCTGGTTCAGGGCGCCGACAGCCGCCTCGCCGAAGCGGGTGCGGATGAGTCCCGGCTCCACGATCACGACGTGCACGCCAAAGCCGCGCAGCTCGAAGCGCAGGGCATCGCTGAGCGCCTCCACCGCGTGCTTGGTGGCGTGATAAATGCCACCCCCTGGGAACGTCAGCCGCCCGCCCATGGAGCTGATGTTCACCACTCGGCCGTAGTGCTGGCGGCGCATCCCCGGGAGGACGAGCTGGGTCAGTCTCAGCAGGCCGAAGACGTTGGTCTCGAACTGCCGTCGCACGAGCTCCATGGGGATGCTCTCCACTGCTCCGCTCTGGCTGTATCCGGCGTTGTTGATGAGGACGCCAATGGCCCCCTCGGCCTCCTCGATGCCCGCCACCGCGGCGCGCATGGACTCCTCGTCGCAGACATCGAGCGCGAGGGTCTTGGCGCCGGCCTGTTGGAGGTCGGCGATCGCCTCCGGGTGTCGAGCGCTGGCATAGACGGTCCAGCCCGAGCGGGCCAGGCGCTCGGCCGTGGCGTGGCCAATGCCGGATGAGCAACCGGTGATCAGGACCGCGCGCGACGCATCCTCAGCCATGGCGGGCTGAGTGTATGCCCTTCGCCGCACGGGGACTCATGGGGCGTTAGTCTCGGCGCTCGGCCGCGCACCGAAGGGAGGAGGAGAGATGCCCCAGCAGCACCTGGACCGGCTCTCGGCGATCGATGCATCGTTCCTGCATCAGGAGGGGCAATCCACCCACATGCACATCGGGGGCGTGGCCATCTTCGAGGGGCCTCCGCCCACCCGGGAGGAGTTCCTGGAGCACGTGCGCGCCCGGCTGCCCCTGGTCCCGCGCTACCGGCAGAAGATCGCTGTCCCTCCGATCGGCCTCGGCCGCCAACGTTGGGTGGACGATCCCAGCTTCAACCTCGACTATCACGTGCGCCAGACCGCGCTTCCGCGCCCGGGGGACGAGGACCAGCTCCGCCGCCTCACCGCGCGCGTCTTCTCCCAGGGCTTGGACCGCACCAAGCCCTTGTGGGAGATGTGGCTGGTCGAGGGTCTGTCGCGCGAGCGGTTCGCGATCGTCTCCAAGGTCCATCACTCGCTCGTCGACGGTGTCGCCGGAGTCGATCT
>DASZHF010000150.1:0-29500 GCA_035938095.1 Solirubrobacteraceae bacterium | reverse complement strand
TGCGCGCTCTCCGGTGAACTCAATGGCCCATCTCCGTGTCCCGCGAGCCTAGCCGCCTGCCTTGAGCCGTCCTTAAGACCGGCTCAAGGATGTTTCGCCATGCTTGGCGGTGGCTGATCGTAAATGCCCGGTCAAACGCCGGCGCCGGCCGTTCTCCTCGGCGCCGCAGGACTCGCCGGGCCACGAAGGATCTCTGGTTCCTCGGTCGACGGGCAGCCCGCCGGCCCACACCCACTTGAGGACCGGTTAGGGTTGGCCCAGGATGCTCCTGGAGGGAGCCGGGTCCCCATGAGGCGATGGTCGCTGGCGGTGACGGTCGCCGCGCTCACTGGCGCCCTGTCGGCGGTGCTGGCCCCCGCCGCGGCCGCGGATCCGGTCCAGCCCTACCAGCTCAACGACGGGTTGGGCTTTCACGACGTCCTTCCCCCGGGCGCCAACGGTCTGGTCAACCCGAGCCAGCTGGCCGCCTGGGAGCTCAACGGCGCGCGGCCGGCGCACAACAACGATCAGCTGGCCATGTACCGCGACCTCGTCTACGCGGCGCCGCACGTCCAGCCGAACGACCTGTCCAACTATTACAAGGACTCGAGCTTCGGGGTGAAGCCGGGAGACGTCGAGCGGACCGAGAACCCCAGCCCGAGTGTCACGATCCTGCGCGACAAGGGATTCGGTGTCCCCCACATCTACGGGACCACCCGCGCTGGCGTCATGTTCGGCGCCGGCTACGCGGCCGCCGAGGACCGCCTGTTCTTCATCGACGTCCTGCGCCACGCCGGGCGGGCCCAGCTCGCCGCTTTCATCGGCGGGGCCAACGCGGGGATGGACCGGAGCACGCTCCAGATCGCGCCCTACACCGACGCCGAGCTCCAGGCCCAGCTCGACCGGCTGCCCCAGCTCTACGGCTCCGACGGCCAGCAGGTGCTCGACGACGTCAACAACTTCACGGCCGGGATCAACGAGTACATCAACGAGGCCAAGCTCGACCCCAACAAGCTGCCGGGCGAGTACCCGGCCCTGGGGCACCCCGAGGGTCCGGCGGCCTGGAAGGCCACCGACATCGTCGCCGAGGCGGCGCTGGTGGGAGGCATCTTCGGCAAGGGCGGCGGAACGCAGCTGGCCTGGGGTCAGATCCTGCAGAGCTTCCAGCAGAAGTTCGGCTCGGGGCTGGGAATGCAGCTGTGGCACGACTGGCGCGAGCCCAACGACCCCGAGGCCCCGCTCACCGTCCACAGCGGCTCGTTCCCGTATCAGACCGAGCCCGCACAGCCGGCGCCGGGCAGTGTGGCGCTGCCCGACCCGGGGTCGTTGACGGCGCCCAAGGAGGTCACCGCGGCGAGCGGATCGGGCGCCTCCGGCGCGGCGCTGTCGACCGCCAAGCTCGGCCAGCTGCCGCGCACGTCCGCCGCCAGCGCCGCGCTGAGCTTCCCGCGCTCGGCCTCCAACGCCCTGCTCGTCTCCGGGGCCCATACGGTGTCCGGCCATCCGATCGCCGTCATGGGGCCCCAGGTGGGCTACTTCAGCCCGCAGATATTGATGGAGGAGGACCTTCACGGCCCGGGCATCGACGCCCGCGGAGCCGCCTTCGCGGGCGTCAACCTGTACGTCGAGCTAGGCCGCGGGCGCGACTACTCCTGGAGCGCGACCTCGGCGGGTCAGGCCATCATCGACGACTTCGCCGTCGATCTATGCAACCAGGACGGATCGCCGCCGACGAAGGACTCCACCGCCTACATGCTGCGGGGCCAGTGCGTGCCCATGGATTCGGTGTCGGTGACCGAGTCCTGGGTTCCCAACGCGGCCGACATGACCGCGCCCGGGAGCCAGACGATGACGGTCTACCGGACCAAGTACGGCACGGTGATCGGGCGCGCGACGATCGCGGGCAAGCCGGTCGCCTACACGCAGCTTCGTTCGACCTACAACCACGAAGTCGACTCCGCCCTGGGCTTCGCCGACTTCAACAACCCCGATCGGATGCACAACGCCCAGGACTTCCAGCGCGCCGCCTATCGCATCGGCTACACCTTCAACTGGTTCTATGCCGACGACCGCGACATCGCCTACTTCAACTCCGGGAACAACCCGGTTCGCGACCCGCGCACCAACCCCCTGCTCCCGGTCCGGGCGCAATACGAGTGGCAGGGTCTGAACCCGGACATCAACACGGCCGCCTACACACCGTTACAGCAACACCCCCAGGTCGTAAACCAGGACTTCCTGACCAGCTGGAACAACAAGCAGGCCCAGGACTACGGCGCGTCGGACAGCTTCTACAGCACGGTCTACCGCTCCCAGACGCTCGACGACCGCATCACGGCCGGTCTCGCCAACGGCCACAAGATGTCGCTCACGGACCTCGTCAACGCGATGGAGGACGCGGGCACCGTCGACCTGCGGGGCGACAAGGACCTGCCCTGGATGCTCAAGGTGATCGGGACTCCCACCGATCCCCAGCTCGCCGCTGCCGTGGCCGAGCTGCGCGCCTGGGTGCAGGACGGCGCCCACCGCCGGGCCCCGAGCCCGAACGCTCCCTACGACCACTCGCACGCCATCCAGATCATGGACGCCTGGTATCCGCTCGTCGTGCAGGGCATGTTCAAGCCCGTCCTGGGTGACCAGCTCTACAAGCAGCTGACCAGCCAGCTCGCCATCGACAACCCTCCCAACAACGACGGGGGGCACCTGGGATCCGCGTACGACAACGGCTGGTTCGGATACGTCCAGAAGGATCTGCGCGATCTGCTCGCCCAGCAGGCGGGCGGGACGGGCGCGTCGTGCCGGACCGTCACGCGCCGGGTGCGTCGCCACGGGCGCGTCCGGCGGCGCCGAGTGCGGGTGTGCCGGACCCGGGGGCACGGTCAGGGTCAGGCAGCCGCCCGAAGCCGCCCCGGGCCGACCGCGGCAAGCCGCCTCGGCCCCACCGCGGCGCGGCGCCACGGACACCTCCGCCGGCCCGCAGCTCCGGCCCCAGCCGCGGCCACCCAGTCCAGTGTGCTTCAGCCCTGGCACAGGATCTACTGCGGCAACGGCGTGCTCGCCGACTGCCGCCAGATGCTCCTCGACACCCTGCGCCAGGCGCTGGCGGTAGACCCCGCCCAGCTCTACAAGGACTCACAGTGCGCGAGCGCCGGCGAGCCGGGCGGGCTTCAGAAGTGCTACGACGCGATCGGGTTCCGCGCCGCGGGCGCCGTCACCCAGCCGCTGACCGCCTGGGTCAACCGCCCCACCTACCAGCAGGCGGTCGAGATCCAAAGCCACCGCTCCCGCTGACGCGCGCTCCGGGCCGCGGGCGCGGAGCGGTCAGCTCGCGCGGCGGTCCTGTCGTCGCTCGGAGGCGGCCGCGCGGCGGTTCCCCGCTGCCCGCCTGCGGTCTCCCGCCCCCCGGCGGCGGTCGTCGTCGCTGGTCCGGAGCGCGTCGAGAATGGGCCAACTCTCCGGCGGCCCTGAAGGCCGGCGGATCTTCTCGGGACGTCCCTGGGGCAACCGGGCCAGGGCGTCGGCGTGGGCCGAATCGCGCAGCTGCTCGCTGACCGTCTCGATCGCCAGCTCGATCACGCCGTGGCGGTTGCGGCGGCTCATGAGGTTGGGACCCATGAGGTCGAGGTCCTGGCGCGTGGGTTGGATGAGGACCACGCGGGTTCCGTGCTCGCGCAGCAGACGAGCCTCGCGGCCGAGCAGCCGCCCGGAGTTCGAGCGCAGCAGCCCGGCCATCCGGTCGGCCGGGTTCCAGGCGTGGGGAGGGTGCAGGCTCGAGGTCGGGTTCAGGCAGATGACCAGGTCCAGGTGCTGGGGAGCCAGGAGGTCGAGGTTCGATGTCGACCACAGTCCGCCGTCGACGTAGCGGCCTCCGGCGATGCTCACCGGCTGATAGAAGCCCGGAATCGCGCACGAGGCGGCGACCGCGTCCGGCAGAGCGGCCGCCGGCGCATCCGGTCGACCGAATACCACGCGGCGTCCGGTGGAGTAGTCACACGCCACGAGCCACAGCCCCGAGTGCTCGACCCAGCCATCCGGGCACGCCCGGCGGACGGTGTCCTTCAGAGGCTCGGTCGAGACCACCCCGGCGGGCAGCGCCCCGCACAGCAGAGCCGACGCGGTCCGCTGTCCCGGGCGCCGCAGCGCGGCGCTGATCAGGCCCCAGGATCCGGGCCCCGGACGGGGCAGGGCGGCCAGGCGAAAGACGGCGCCTCCCGAGCGGCTGGCGGCGGAGGCGGGGCGGCCGCGGGCGTCGGTGATGCCCGCAAACGTCTCCCCCGCTGAGTGCGCGACCATGAACCAAGGCGGGACCCCGCACGCCAGCAGCGCGCCGAGCATCGCTCCGGCCGAGGTTCCGACCAGGTAGTCCGCGGTGGCCGGATCCCAGCCCGTCTCTCCGGCCAGGGCGTGCAGGCCCCCCGTGAGCCAGGCCCCGCCCTGGACTCCCCCGGCGCCCAGGACGAGTCCGACTCTCATGGCAGGCTCAGTGGGTATCGAGGCATCCCTGCGCGCGTTGACGGAGGTCTAGGCCCGGCGCCTGCGGGCGCGGTGGCGTTTGTGCTTCTTGCCCTTAGTCGTGTTCGCTGTGCTCGGGCACAGCGTGTAGGAGTGGCGGATCGTGAGCTTCTTGCCGCGCGTCTTGCGCACCACCAGCTTCAGGCTCACCTTGCCGGTGCGCCCGGCCAGGCTGACACTAACGCTGCCGCGGTGCCCGCGCAGCTTGCGCTGGCGCCTTCCGTTGATGAAGATCGACACCGATCGCACTCGGCGCTTGCGGACGCCCTTGAGGCGGATGCGAACCGACCGCAGGCTCGACGAGCACGCCGGGGCTATCCGGTTGACGAAGCTGGCCGGACTGACGAGCTGCACCCCGGGAGCGGCCTGGGCTCCGGGCGGCGCCGGCAGGGCGCCGAAGGGGACGATGCCGTTGCCGCTGGTTTCATGCGTGGGGAGACCGGTGACCAGGTTGGACACGGTGATCTGAAACGGTCCGTTGGACGCGCGTGCGTAGGGCACGTCGCGGCCGAGGAGCTCGATCTTGGGGATGTGACCGGCGGCGAAGTGCCAGGCGGCGGGGTGCATCTCGAATATCTGCGGCTGAGTGGCGGGTGTGCTCGGATCGGGGCGGTACAGCCCGCGGGCGACCAGCGTCTGCGTGCTGGTGCTGGGGTTGTCGTCCCACAGGCGCATGGCGAGCTCCGGGAACTGGCCGGTGACGCTCAGGTTGGCCACGACGAGCGGCGCACCGATCATCGTGTAGCCGTCGCCGACGACCTTCGGGAGCCGGTAGGTGGCGGTCACCCCGCTGGGGTCGTCCGTGTCTGAGGGTGTCGCACAAGCTCCCGATCCGGCGACCGGGTCGATCGCCTGCGCGGTCTGGGGGTTTCCGCCCGTGGACAGAACGGTCTGGCCCGCAGCCGAGCCCGAGCTGTAGAGCAGGATGCCGGGGTGTAGGCCGACCCAGGTCGAAGCCTCGAACGGTCCGCCCGATGGCACGTAATTGCCAGCCGTGTCCTTCAGTGGGCACGTCTGGGTGAGCGCGGTCACCTGCTGGCCTGGGTCGGCCCCGTCGCCGCGCACATAGTGGTTGAACCAGGCGATCTCCTTGGACGCGAGCACAGCCAGGTCGGCGGGCTTGTTCTGTCCGCGCATGTGCCCGTAGTCCAGGTACATCAGCGAGATGGGGTCGCTGGGATAGAGCGTCTTCTCGAGGTTGTAGTAGCGCACCGTCTCGTCCACAGGGAACAGGTCGTCGGTGAAGCCGTTGGACAGGAACAACGGTGCGGGCGGCTCCGTGTTGGGAGACGCTCCGTAGGGCGCCCCGCCGAGCTGGTAGTAGGGACTGCGGTACTTGACGAACGCGGGGACGATCGTGCTCTTGAAGTCCGGGTTCTGGTCGTAGGGTTCGCCCGCGTTGGTGTCGGCGAACCACCGCGTGAGATCGTGCTCACCGTCGACTCCGGGAGGCGCGTAGTAGCCGCTGGCGGCCCCCGACGCGTAGAGGCCGGCAACGAACGATTGCTTCTCGATTCCGGCATCGGCGTAGTTCGGGCCCGAGGCGTTTGGAGGGGCGAAGTCGTCGGTCGGGCCGGTGATCGTGTAGTCCAGCGTTCGCCCGTTGGGGACTAGCGAGTAGATGAGGTCGGTCCAGGGGATCTCGGGCGCCGCCGCCGCGATCCGCATCGAATGGCCCATGGGGCTCGTCCAGGGCACGAGATCGCCGGCATTCTTGCCCGCGCACGGCTTGAACGCCGGGGTTGACGAGCTCGCGGACTCGCTGCCCCCGCACATGACCCGGTCCTTGAGCGTCGCCAGCATCAGCGACAGCCCCCCGCCGTAGGAGCCGCCGGTGGCGCCGATGCGCTGCGGGTCCACCACGCCCTCGTCCACGAGCAGTCCCGCCAGGTACTGGGCGTCGCGGATCTCGTAGCGCGTGTCCATGAGCCTGACCCAGCCCTGCTGGTTGCATGTCTGGGCATTGCCGGGAACGGAAGGATTGGGCATGCGCGAGCCGGGCAGCCCGCACGAGTCGCCGAAGCCGCGGTCGCTGAGGGTGAGCACGGCGTAGCCCATCTGGGCCCATTCCTGCGGCGTGGGCTTACCGTCCGTGAGACCAAGCTTCTGACCGCCGTAGCCGTGGCCGATGATGACCAGCGGATAGTTCGCGTCCACCCCAGATGTGGGCAGCGCCGGCAGCGTGACGTTGACGTCCAGCGGCGTCCCGTCGAAGCTCGCGACCCGGGTGTCGGTCCCGCTGGGGTCGACTACGTCGCCTGGGGCGTTGCCGGTCGGATCGCTCATCGTGGAGGCCGATCCCTGACAGAAGCGCACCCCGTCGTTCTCGTTCTTGGCCGTGTTCGCCTTGCAGGCGATGTTCGTGGGGAACACCTTGGCGATGGGCGTGACCGCCTGCGCCGGGACGGGCCCCCATAGGAACAGGACCGCGCCCGCCGCCGCGCAACCCCGCCCGGACCACCTCAGAAGACGACGACCCATGGAATTCCCTCTCCCCGCCAGCCGGTTCGCCCTCCGGCAGTTTGACGCCTGTCAGCTTAGCGCCGGCCGGCACCGGTAACGCCGATTGCACCGACCGATTCAGTTTCCGCCGGCCGGCCGATTCGACTTCCGCCGGCCAGCCGATTCAGCTTCTCGCCAACCAACGTGCTGCTCAAGCGTTATTGGCTTTGGAAAGGCGGCGCGGGGGCGCAAGCAGGTCCTGAGCGCCGATCGATGCCGCCTCACCTCGGGCGACGCGGGGAGGGGGTCCATGGCTGGACCCCCTCCCCCATTTTTGCCCGCCGGCTCGGCCCCGCGTCCTATCCCGGCCGCCGGCTGGACCCTCCCCTATCTTGGCCCCCCGGCGGGACCCCCCTCCCCTGCCCACGCGGCCGCCGCAACCTCGGCCGCCAGGCGTGACACCTGGCCTCCCTGCCAGGCCAGCGGAGAGTGGCCGGCGTCCTCCACCGCCAGCCGCGCACGGCGGAGGACCCGGGAGTAGGCCTGGGCGAGAACCAGGGGGTGGCCGGGATCGGCCTCGTCGCGACTGCCAACCACGATCGCGGGGACGTCGAGCGCCTCGAGCTCGTCCAAACTGGCGAACGGACGCGATCGCGGGACCGCGCTGAGCGCGTCGGCCACCGCCTCCGGGTGCCGGTGAGATGCCAGGCGCTGACGGATCGCCCTCACGACCGTCTCGCGCCAGGCCGGCGGGACCTCCGGCTCCCCGTAGGCGGCCAGGAAACCCTCGACCCCGCCGTCGCGCAGTCCGGCGCTCAGACGGTCCCAGCGGGCCAGGCTGCTCGGGTCGTCGTGGGTGTCGGGGTCATAGCCGGGGGTTATGACGACCAGGCCGGCGACGCGCCGCGGGTGCTCCAGGGCCGCGGCGAGAGCCGTGTGCGCTCCCATCGAAGCGCCCACGAGCACCGCTCGCTCGACGCCCAGCTGGTCGAGTACGGCCAGCAGATCGGCGGTCAGATCGCGGTACCCGTACGCGGTCGGCTCGGGGGCCGGAGAAGACTCGCCGTGTCCGCGGGCGTCGTAGGAGATCACGCGGTGTCCGGATCGGGGCAGGGCGGCGGATCCCATGACCACGTAGCGCCGGGTGGCGGTGAGGCCGTGCAGGAGAACGACGGGCGGTCCGTTGCCCAGCTCTTCGCCGGCCAGACGAACTCCGGACCGCTCGACGCCAAACGGCGCGGCGACGGCGGAGGTAGGCACAGCGGGCGAGCTAGGCTGGGGAGCGTGACCGTGATCGATGTCGACGAGGCTACCTTCGAGCAGGAGGTCATCGAACGATCGCGCGAGCTGCCCGTGGTCGTCGACTTCTGGGCCGAGTGGTGCGGTCCGTGTCGCGCTTTGGGGCCGCTGCTCGAGTCCGGCGCCGCCGCCCGCGAGGGCAAGGTGGTTCTGGCCAAGCTCGACACCGACGCCAACCCGGGCCTCTCGCAGGCGTTTGGCATCCAGGGCATACCGGCGGTCAAGGCCTTCCGCGACGGTGCGGTGGTCGAGGAGTTCGTCGGGGCCCAGCCGCCGGCCGCCGTGGAGCGCTTCTTCGACTCGCTGGTCCCGTCCGAGGCGGATGCTCTGGTGGCTGCCGGCGACGAGGCATCCCTGCGACGCGCGCTCGAGCTCGACCCGGGCCGGGCCGATGCCGCCCTCGCCCTCGCCCGCCTGCTGCACGAGCGCGGTGAGTCCGAGGCGGCGCTGGAGCTGCTCGAGCCCCTGTCCGGAGACTTCCAGGCCGAAGGCCTGGCGGCGCGTATCCGCCTCGAGCGCGCACTTGCCGGCGACGGAACAGGCCCGGGGCGGCTCGGCGACGCGCTCGCGGCGCTGGACGGAGGCGAGCTCGAGCGGGGGCTGGATCTGCTGCTCGACGAGCTCGCCGCTCAGAACGGCGATACGCGCGAGGACCTGCGGCGGTTGATCGTCGCCCAGCTCGACGCGCTCGGAGTCGACCACCCGCTGGCGCGAGAGTCGCGCCGCCGGCTGGCGGCCACGCTCTACTGAGCCTGAGCGGTCGCTACTGAGACCGAGCGGTCCCTGCCCGAGCGGTCGCTACTGGGCTCGAGCGGTCGCCCCGGCCAGCTCGCGCACCAGCGCGGCGGAGCGCTCCGGTTGCTCCCAGAAGAACAGGTGCCCGACGCCGTCGAATATCTCGAGGCGGGCCCCGGGGATGCGAGCCGCGATCGCGTCGCCATTGCTCGCGGGGAGCATCCGATCTTCAGTTCCGTGAATCACGAGCGTGGGCACACCGATCTCGCTCAGCCGGGCGCTGGTGTCGTGTCCAGCGACGGCCTGGGCCTGGGCCATGATCACGGGTACGGCGGCCGGTAGCTCGCGTCCGATCTGGGCGAAGACGGCGTACGCGTCGTCGCGCGCGGCGAAGCCGGGCGAGACGTTGACCTCCCAGCCCGTGCGAATGGCGCGCTCGCGGTCCCCGGAGAGCATCGAGGCGCCCAGCTGCTCGACCACGTCCTGCCCGGTCAGAGAGCTCCCCTCCCCGCCAGCGTATGTGCACCCGAGGACGAGCGTGCGCACCCGGTCGGGGTGGCGCAGGACGAGCTCCTGGGCGACCATCCCGCCCATCGAGATGCCGACCACGTGGGCGGACTCGATCTCGAGCGCGTCGAGTAGCGCGGCGGCGTCCTCGGCCAGGTCGACGATCGTGAACGGGGCCTCCATGCGGCTGCTGGCGCCGATGCCGCGATGGTCGTAGGCGATCACGTCGAAGTCGCGCGCCAGATCGGCCACGAAAGGCTCTCCCCAGTGCAGGTGGCTGCCGCTCATGCCCATGATCAGCAGCAGCGGCTCACCGCTGCCGCGGCGGACGTAGTGAAGGCGGACCTCGGGCGTTTCGGCGTGGGGCACGCCGGACAAGGTAGGTGATTCGCGACTCAGGAGTCGAGTTCCAGCGCGAGCTGGGGTTCCTGATCGGCGCCGGCGGCGGCCGCGGGCTCTCCGACCAGCGACGACGCCCTGACCCCGAGCAGGCGCACCGGTCGCGGCGGGCCGTACGTGCGCAGCAGCTCCAGAGCGGCGCCGGCGATGCGCTCGGCGTCGCAATCGGCGCAGCCGTCCGTGCGGGCCCGGGTCACGGTCGTGAAGTCGTCCAGGCGGACCTTGATCCCGATCGTGCGGGCGCTGAGCCGGCGCCGGTCCAGCGTCCGGGCCAGCTCGGCGCTTAGCCGGCGGATCGTCGCCTCGAGCACGCCCGGATCCGAGACGTCCGCCGGGAAGGTCGTCTCGTTGCTGCTGGAGACGAGCGGCCGGGCGCTGCACACGGGGCTGTCGTCGTCGAGCCGCGCTCGCCGGTGCAGGAAGCGACCCAGCGTCGGCCCGAACCGAGAGGCGAGCTGCTCGGGGTCGGCGGCGCCGAGCTCGGCCACGGTCCGGATGCGCATCGCCTCGAGGCGGGCCAGGGTCTTGGGCCCCACGCCGGGGAGCAGGCGTGCCGACGCGCCGCCGAAGCGCTCGAGCGCCTGCGCCCGGGTGAGCGCGACGCGGCCCCTGGGCTTCTCGCAGTCGCTGGCGAGCTTGGCGATCAGCTTGCTCGGGCCGATGCCGATCGAGCAATCGAGCCCGGTGGCCGCGTGGATCTCGCCCGCCACGCGCGCCATCCCCGCCCGGGGGGCGAGCATCCCGGTGAGGTCCAGGTAGGCCTCGTCGAGCCCCGCCACCTCGACGAGCTCGACGTTGCGCCGCAGGATCTCCATGATCCGCCCGGACACCGTTCGGTAGGCGTCGAAGTCGGGCGTGAGCCGGACCGCATCGGGGCACAGCCGATGGGCGCGGGCGGCGGGCATGGCGGAGGAGATTCCGAAGCGCCGCGCCTCGTACGAGGCGGTGGTGACCACCGCCCGGGGGCTCGAACCCGCGACGATGACGGGCCGTCCCCGCAGCTCCGGGTGGCGCTGAAGCTCGACCGACACGTAGAAGGCATCCATGTCGAGGTGGGCGATCGTGCGCACGCGGCCATTCTCCCGCCGCGACCGGCGGGCACCCGGTCAACCCGGCCGGCACCCCCACCGCCGGCGCTCGCACCCCCAACCAGGGTCTGCCCCCTTCTTTAATCTCAGTCGAAGCGCAAATGCGTACCTGTCGCGGGCAGCTCGGTGGGGACCAGGAGCAGGGCGGCCTGAAGCGTCGAACCGAAGACCGCGGTGCTCGCGTCGATCAGGCGCAGGAGCTCGGACACCGGGGTCGGCACCGCCCGGACGCCGTTGGCGTAGTCGGTGGCGTAACCGACCAGCGCGTAGGGAATGCTGGCCTCACCGGCGAGCACCGTCTCCGGTCCGGCGGTCTGGCTGACCGCGGTCACCCCGCAGTTGGCCAGCATCCGGATCTCGGCCCGGGTGTTGAAGCGGGGACCGTCGACGTGCCCGTAGCAACCTCCGTCGCGGACCGGGTGCCCGCTCACCCGCGCGCCCTCGAACAAAGCCCGGCGCAGGTCCTGCGAGTAGGGCGCGTCGTAGACCCAGTGTCCTCGGCCCGGCGCGCCCGGGTCGGTGTGCAGAGTGCACAGCGCGCCGTCCGGCAGCCGGTTGGAGATGAAGTGCAGATCGTCGAAGACGATCAGCGTCCCCAGCGCAAGGTCCGGGTCGAGCGTCCCGCACACGGTCACGGCCAGGATCGCGTCGGCCCCGGACTCGCTCAGCGCCGCGATGTTGGCCCGGTGGGTCACCTGGTTGGACAGGCGCCGATGGCCCTCGCCGTGACGGGACAGGTGCAGCACGTCGACTCCGGCCAGGCGCCCCTCGCTGATCTCGACCGGGCCGAACGGGGTCGCTACCTCGCGCGGACTCGCGTCCAGATGTGGCAGCGCGTACGTGCCCGAGCCGGTGATGATCCCTACCGGCATGGCCGCGAATGCTACGTCGCGCCGGCGGCCGGCCGAGCGGACGCGCAGAGTGTCGCTGCGCGGGCCGGGCGTGACGTCACCCGGCCCTGCGCGGCGAGCACCGGAGGGCGCCCCTCAGTGGCTAGCGGGTGGCCCAGAGCGAGCCGGTGCTGGGAAAGCCCAGCGCCCGCTTGGTGGCTTCGGTCAGGTCGTACTCGCGACCGCCGACATACGGACCCCGGTCGATCACGGGGACGCGCAGCCGGCGCCCGTGGTAGCGCAGGGTGACGCGACTCCCGCACGGGAGCGTCTTGTTGGCCACGCCCAGCCTTCCTTGCTCCAGGCGTCCGCCGCAGGCCAGGCCACCGCCGTACATCCCGGGCCCGTAGAAGGACGCCTGAACCACGCGGTAGCTGTTGACCCGGCCCAGCACCCGGCGGGTGGGGCCGGTGTGGGCGTCGCCGGGGGAGCGCAGCTCGATGAGAGTGCTCCCCGACCGGCGCGGGGTGTAGCTGAGTCGGTAGCCGCCCGTCGCCGTGGTGCGGGTGTGGGCGACCTCCTGCCAGCGGCCGCTGCGCCGGAGGTCCAACGCGACCTCCTGGCCGGGCAGCGCCGGCGCGAGCTTGCCCGCCACGCGCACCCGGTGCCCAACCAGCACGTCGAGCCGCTTTCGGGTGGTGGATATGGATGCCCGAGCCTTGGGCTGGGGCGCACCCTGGGAATCGGAGCCCGCCGCGAGGGGTGCGCCCGCGGTGGTGGTGTAAACGAATGCCAGCGCGCCCAGAACCGTCCAGGGACGGGGGACCCGCAGGCGTGTCTGCGGCCTCACGGAGAGGCACCTCCTTGGGATTCCGCTGCCTACGGGGTTAGCTGTCGGGCTCGCGCCAGCCCCAGGGATGACCAACACCCACTGGACTTGGCGCTACGGGCGCACCAGCGCCCGATTCGCCCCCGCCGCGTGACCACCGCGGCTCTGGTTCCCCCGCCCACCCGTCAGGTGACGGCCGGCTCGGCAGGTCGAACAACCGTTCGCAGGGTAGTGGCGGACCGGCTCTTCTCTGTGACGACCGACACAGTTGCAAGCGCCCGGCCGACGCCCCGGCTCGGTGCGCGAGCGGTGGATCGGGCGTTTGACGTGGTGGTTCCGGCCCGCAAGAATCGACCCAATGGTCAATCCGGATCGCCTGAGTGCGCTGGACGCGACCTTCCTGCATCTCGAGGACGGGACCGCCGCCCACATGCACGTCGCCTCGGTGATGCTCTTCGAGGGCCCGGCACCAGCCCAGGACGAGCTCGTCGAGCACGTGCTCGGGCGCATGGACCTCGTCCCCCGCTACCGCCAGCGGCTGGCCCCGGTGCCCCTGGGCCAGGGCCGCCCGGTGTGGGTGGACGACCCCTACTTCAATCCCGGCTACCACATCCGCCACACCGCCCTGCCCGCGCCGGGCGATGAGGACCAGCTGCGCCGGGTCGCCGGGCGGCTGTTCAGTCAGCGCCTGGACCGTTCCAAGCCGCTCTGGGAGATCTGGCTCGTCGAGGGATTGGCCGGTGATCGCTTTGCCCTGGTGGGCAAGACCCACCACGCGCTGGTGGACGGCATCTCGGGCGTGGACATCACGACGGTCCTGTTCGACACCGACCCCGAACCCCTGCCCGCTGCACCTGCCCCCAGGCCGTGGGCACCGCGACCGGTTCCCACATCCGCGCAGCTGCTCGGTCAAGCGCTGCTCGAACGCACCACCGTCCCCGGTGAGATGGCCCGTGGGGTTCGGGCGCTGACGCGCGGGCCGAGGCAGGCGGCGAGTGAGCTGCGCGACCAGTTGGGCGCGGTCGGCGCGCTCGCCTGGGCTGGGTTCAATCAGGCGTCGCCGGGCCCTCTGAACGTCCCGATCGGCCCGCACCGCCGGTACACCTGGGTGGACGCCGATCTCGACCGGTTCCGGGCCATCAAGAACGCGCTGGGCGGCAGCCTCAACGACGTCGTCCTCACGGTGGTCACGCTGGCGCTGGGTAGGTACCTGCGCGCCCAGGGCCACGACACCGAGGCGGTCGTGCTGCGCGCGATGGTCCCCGTGTCGGTGCGCGCGGACGTCGAGCGGGGCGCCCTGGGAAACCGGGTAGCCGCCATGTTTGTGCCGCTGCCCGTAGGCGTCGATAACCCGCGCGCGTGTTTCGAGGAGCTCCACGCCGCCGTCGCTCGGCTCAAGGAGTCTGGACAGGCCGTCGGGGCCCAGGTCCTCACCCAGCTGGCGGGGTTTGCCCCGCCCACCATCCTCAGCCAGGCCGCCCGCCTGCAGGCTCGCCAGCGCTTCTTCAACCTCGTGATCACGAACGTCCCCGGGCCGCAGTTCCCGCTCTACCTCCTGGGTCGACGCATGCAGGCCATCTACCCGGTCGTCCCCCTGGCTCAGAACCAGGCCCTGGGCGTCGCGGTCATGAGCTACTCGGGGCGCATGGGCTTCGGCCTGCTGGGCGACTACGACGCAATGACCGGACTGGAGGCGTTAGCGGCGCTGCTCGAGGAGGCGATCGAGGACCTGGCTGCTGCGGCCCTGCTCAGTCCCCGCGCCCGCCGCCCCCGGCGCAGCAGCCGCCGGGCCCCCAGGCAAGCCGCCGCGGCCGCCTCGACGCCCGATCCCCACCCCACGCCGGACTGAGCCCCGTGCGCCTTCGGGGGGTAGCCCGGGGCGCTGTGGCGGTTGGGGTCGCCGCAGCCGGACTCGTCGCCCTGCTGCTGTTCTTCGCGTCCCGCGACAGCTCGACCTTCCAGGGCGCGGCCGGGCCGGGACAGGCCTTCCCCGACCAGGGCCACCAGCATCTGGCGTCCGCAAACGCCGGACGCCGGTTCGCCTATGACTCCAACCCTCCCACAAGCGGCCCGCACCTACCACTGCTACCCGCCGGCGACGCGAGGCCCCTGAGCACCGACGAGCTGCTGCAGGCGCTCGAGGTGGGCGACGTCGCGCTGGTCTACGGCGATCGCCGCCTGGAGCCCGCGCTCCGACGGCTGGCCAGCAACCTCGCGGGACCCTACAGCCGGTCGCTGGCCGCGGCCGGCCAGGCCGTGCTGCTCGACTTCCAGCGCGGCCAGCGGGGCGTGGTGGCGGTGGCCTGGCGCCACCTCCTGCGCACCTCGGGCTCGGCGGACCCCCGCCTGCAGGGATTCATCCAGTTCTGGCTCGGACGCGGGGCGGGGGCATAGGCGGTCACTGGCGGGCGACGGCGCCGCGGCCGGTGGAGGCAACGGCGGGCGCGGTGGAGCAGCGGTGGGCGCGGACATAATGATTCTGTGCCCGAAGCGCTGCGACTCTCGCTGCACCAGATCGACACCACGGTCGGCGACATCGCCGCCAACGAGGCGCGCATCAGCGAGGGCCTTCAAGCCGCGCGCGGGGCCGGCGCCCAGGTCGCCCTGTTTCCCGAGCTGGCGGTCACCGGCTATCCCCCGGAGGACCTGCTGCTCAAGGAGCACTTCCTGCGCGACGCCCGCGCGGCGGTCGAGCGGCTGGCCACCCAGGCCCGCGGACTCGTCGCCCTGGTGGGGTTCCCCGAACGGGCCGAGGACGTCTTCAACGCCGCCGCCCTGCTGGCGGACGGCGAGATCAAGGGCATCTATCGCAAGATCTACCTCCCCAACTACGGAGTGTTCGACGAGAAGCGCTACTTCCGCTCCGGCACCGGCGGGGGCGTGTTCGACCTCGGCCCGGCGCGCGTGGGGATCACCATCTGCGAAGACGTATGGGAGCCCGGACCGCCGGCGTGCGACGAGGCACTGGCCGGCGCGACGCTGATCGTCAACCTATCGGCCTCCCCCTACCACGCCGGCAAGGGGCTCGAGCGCGAGCGAATGTTTGCCCAGCGGGCGCGCGACAACCTGGCCGCGTTCGCGTTCTGCAATCTGGTCGGGGGTCAGGACGAGCTCGTCTTCGACGGGCACTCCTTCGTGCTCGACCATCGGGGAACCCTGCTCGCGCGCGCCGAGCAGTTCGCGGAGGCGCAGCTCGTGTGCGAGGTCGATCTGGCCGGCCCGGCCGGGGCCCGCCTGCGAGACGCCCGGCTCCGGCCCGCCGCCGGGCAGGCACCGCCCCCGGTGCAGACGCTGGCCGAGCTTTCGCTCCCCCCCGCCGCGGGTCCGCCGCCCGAACCCCGCGTGGCCGCGCTGCGCGAGCCGATCGAGGACGAGATCTATGCCGCGCTGACCCTCGGACTGCGCGATTACGTCCGAAAGAACGGCTTCGACCACGTGGTGCTGGGGGTCTCCGGGGGCGTCGACTCGGCGCTCGTGGCCTGCATCGCGGTCGACGCCCTGGGCCGGGATGCCGTCAGCGCGGCGGTCATGCCCTCGCCCTACTCCTCCTCCGGCACCCGCGAGGACGCCGCCGCCCTGATCGACAACCTCGGCCTGGAGCCGCTCGAGCTCGGGATCCTGCCGGCGATGGACGCCTACCGGGAGATCTTGTTGCCCACCTTCGACGGCCTGCCCCAGGACATCGCGGAGGAGAACCTCCAGGCCCGCATCCGGGGCACCCTCCTGATGGCGCTCTCCAACAAGTTCGGATGGCTGGTGTTGACGACCGGCAACAAATCCGAGCTGTCGGTCGGGTACTCGACGCTCTACGGCGATCTGGCCGGGGGGTTCGCCGTCCTCAAGGACAGCCCCAAGACCCTGGTTTACCGGCTCGCCGAGCACCGCAACCGGATCGCCCGCGAGCAGACCGGTCGCGAGCTGATTCCGCAGTCGATCCTCGAACGTGCGCCGTCGGCCGAACTGCGCCCGGACCAGCGCGACGAGGACTCGCTTCCCCCCTACCCGGTCCTGGACCGGATCCTCGAGGGCTACGTCGAGCTCGACCTCGGCCTCGAGGACCTGATCGACCAGGGACTGCCCGAGGAGGAGGTCCGGCGCGTCATCCGCCTGGTGGACCTCGCCGAGTACAAGCGCCGTCAGGCCCCTCCGGGCATAAAGATCAGCACCCGGGCCTTCGGGCGCGACCGACGGATGCCGATCACCAACCGCTACGGCGGCTGAGGCGGCGCTTCGCGGACGGCGATCGTCATGCGCGAAAGCGCGCACAGGCGACCGGCGTCGTCTGAGAACTCCACGTCCCACAGCCACGTGGTGCGCCCGCGGTGGCGCCGGCGAGCGACGGCGTGCACGGTGCCCTGGGTGATGGGGCGCACGAAGCTCGTCTGATTGGCCAGGCCCATGGCCATCTTGCCCTCCGCCATGACCGCCATCGCGGTCGCCATCGAGGCAATCGACTCGGCGACCGATGCGTACAGGCCGCCGTGGACGAGGCCCATTGCCTGCTTGACCTGGTCGCGGACCGGGACCTGCGCGCGGACGAGCTCATCGGAGTGCTCGAGCACCTCGAGCTGGTAGAGGCCGTCGAAACCGCGATCCATCACGATGCGCTGCGGGATCGGCACCGCAGCACCATACCGACCGTCTATCGCGGCCCTGCAATACCCTACGCGGCTCCCATGGCCTCGCTCGACGCCCTTACCCCCGACCAGCGCGCCGTCCTGTCGCTGATCCTCAAGCAGGGGCGCAGCTACGACGAGCTGGCCGGGTTGCTCAAGATCGAGCCCGCTCACGTGCGCGAACGGGCCCACGCGGCCCTGGAGGCCATGGGCCCTCGCGACGGCGCCCTGCCGCCTCCCGATCGCCGGGCCGAGATCGCCGACTTCCTGCTCTCCCAGCAGCCGGCCTCCCAGCGAGCGGCTACCCGCGCCTACCTCGAGCGATCGGCCCCCGGACGGGCATGGGCGCGGGTGGTGGCGGCTGAGCTGCGACCGCTGGCGGACGGGGCGCTCCCCGAGATCCCGGCCGAAGCCGAAGAGCAGGACGAAGCCTTCGACGCCCTCCAGGCGCGCACGGTGGCCCGCGACGGCGCGCGCCGGAGCTCGCGCATGGGGGGCGCCATCCTGCTGGTGGGGATGGGGATACTGGTGGCGGTCGTGCTCATCCTGGTCCTGAGCGGCGGAGGCGGGAGCTCGAGCAAGAAGGCCTTCTCGCAGCCCACCTCGCAGCCCGCGGGAACCACAGGCGGCACGCCCCAGGTCCTGGCCCAGGTCAACCTCGTCCCGCCCCGGTCCGGGAGCCGGGCCCTGGGCGTGGCCAACGTACTGGCTCAGGCGTCTCAGCGAGCGCTGGCCATTCAGGCCCAGGGCTTGACCCGGTCGACCACCCACTCCTTCTACGCGGTGTGGCTGGTCAACTCGGCCACCGACGTGCTGCGACTGGGATTTGCTCCCCCGGTCGGAAGCGACGGTCGCCTCCAAGCGGTGTCGGCTCTGCCCTCCCAGGCCTCGCGCTTTCACACCCTGGTCATCACTCGAGAGACCCAGAGCTCGCCGACCCGCCCGGGCCCAGTGGTGCTCGCCGGGCGCCTGTCGCTGCCGGCGGGCTGATCCCGCCTGGCGTCCGGTCAGCCCGGAAGCAGCTTGCCCGGGTTCATGATGCCCGCGGGATCGAGCTCGCGCTTGAGCGCCCGCAGCGCGGAGATCCCCAGCTCGCCGATTTCGTCCCGCAGCCACGGCGCGTGGTCGCGCCCGACCGCGTGGTGGTGGGTGATCGTCCCCCCGGCGGCCACGATGGCGTCGGTGGCCGCCGTCTTGGCCGCTCGCCATTGCTCGATCTCGCGACCCTCCTCCTGACGAGCCAGGAACGTGAAGTACAGCGAGGCGCCGGTCTCGTACACGTGGGAGATGTGGCACATCACCAGAGGCGGCGTCTGGCGACGGGCCAGCGCCTCCCGGAGCGCCCCGGCGACGGCCTCATACAGGCCGGCCAGGCGTGACCATTGGCTCGCGGTCTCGAGCGTCTCGACCATGACTCGGTGATCGAGGAGCTCGTCGCGCAGGTAGGGCGCCTGGAAGCGACTGGCGGCCCAGCTACGGCCGGGGCCGCTCCCGACCGACAGCCCCCCGCGCTCGCGCAGGACGGCCAGGCTCGCGGCCCGGCGCCGGTCGACCTCGTCGGCTTCGCCGTCCCAGCCGAAGATGGCTAGGCAGCCGTCCGCGTAGCCGCGGGCCCGCAGGTAGGCCTGACCGGCGCGGGCCCGGAGCCCCTCTCCGCCGGCCAGGACCACCGACATGCCGGTCTCCTCCTCGTCCGAGAGTCGGGCGACGTCGGGCAGCACCTCGTGCTGGGCGGCGGCGCGAAGGGCCTCGGAGCCCTCGCTGAAGCTGCGAAAGAACATCCCCTCGTACTGCTCGTGCCCGGGGCGGGGGCGCACCCGCAGCGAGACGTCGGTCAGGACGCCCAGGGTGCCCTCCGACCCGACCAGCAGCTCGCGCAGGTCGGGGCCGGCGGCGCTGGCGGGTAGCGGGGGAAGGCTCAGATCGCCCGCCGGGGCCGCGCACCGCAGCCCGAGGACGAGCTCGTCCAGGCGCCCGTGGCCGGTCGACGCCTGACCCGCCGATCGCGTGGCCACGCAGCCGCCGATGGAGACGTACTCAAAGCTCTGCGGGTAGTGCCCGAGCGTCAGGCCCTGCGCCCGCAGAGCTGCCTCGAGCGCGGGTCCGCGCATCCCGGTCTGCACGGTGACGGTCGATGAGACTTCGTCGACGCCGAGCACGCGGCCGAGCTTGCGCAGGTCGAGGGCCACGACCGAGCGCAACGACCCCCGCACCGGAGCCACCCCGCCCACGACCGAGGTGCCCCCGCCCCAGGGGACGACGGCCACGCCCGCCCCCGCGCACTCGTCGAGCACGGCGCGGACCTGGGCGTGGCTGCTGGGGTAGACGACGGCGTCCGGCGCCCCCTCGGGCCGGCCGGCCCGCAGGCGCACCAGGTCCGGATAGCCCTTGCCGGCGGCGTGCAGCACACGGGCGGCGTGGTCGTCACGCACCCCCTCGCCCCCGACGATGGCGGCCAGCCGCCGCCGGACCAGCGGGTCCAGGGCGGGCGCCGCCAGGGTCACCCGGTCCAGCTCGACCGGGGGGTGGCGGGCGCCGTCGATCCCGAGCTGCTCGCGCAGTAGGGCGAGCGCGTGCTCGGGGAGCGGCTGGGCGTGCGCGGAATCGCCCCACCCCCACCAGCGCATGTCGGGGGGCTCAGCCAACGATCCGCTCCAGGTCGTGCAATGCCGCGTCTAGCTGGCGCCGCGCCGCGCGCGAGACCAGGAACCCCCCCAGCCGGCTGATGCCGCGCATCGCCTGGCGGAGCTCGAGGCTCACACGGGTGCCCGGCTCGTCCGGAGTGAGCTCGATCGTGGTCCGGGCCTCGCGCAGGAGGCGGGCGAAGGGAGTCCCCTCGAGCTCCTGGGTCCAGGTCCGCACGCGGGGCGCCACCGACTCGACGACCCGCTGGTCGGCTCGCACCATCCTCCCGCGGTCGGTGGCGAGCACGATCGTGAACCCCTCCTCCTCGACTCCCTCCACGCGGGTGACCCGGGGCCACCAGCGGGGCAGGTGGTGGGGATCGGCGACCACCGACCACAACTCCTCGGGGGATGCGTCGATCGTGCGGGTGCGGCGGGTGGTGGGCACGACTACTCGGCCTCGTAGGACAGCAGAGCGTGGACGTCGTAGCCGGCCAGGCGCCGGCGCCCGTTCAGGAGCGCAAGCTCGATCAGGAACCCGCACCCGACGACGGTTCCCCCCAGCTCCTCGACCATCCCGCACAGAGCGCGGGCGGTACCGCCGGTGGCGAGCAGGTCGTCGTGCACGAGGACGCGGGCGCCCCGGGCCACGGCGTCGGTGTGCAGCTCGAGCCGATCGGTGCCGTACTCGAGCTGATACTCGGCCGCGACGGTCCGGAAGGGCAGCTTGCCCGGCTTTCGGGCCAGCGCGAACCCGGCGCCGAGCTCGAGCGCGAGGGCGGGGCCGAGCAGGAAGCCGCGGGCCTCGGCGGCGATCACGACGTCGACGTCCTTGTCTCGGCCGTAGCCGGCCAGCCCGGCCACCGCCGCGCGCAGCGCGGCGGGCTCGGCCATCAGCGGCGTGATGTCCCGGAAGACGATTTCCGGCCGGGGGAAATCCGGGATGTCTCGTATGTAAGGGCGGAGGTCGATGGCGGGCGCCGTCGGGACCCGGTGCGAGCCCGTCAGGTGGCGATCCGGCGCAGGTCGCGGATCAGGAGCAGATGCTTGAGGTGAGACGCCACGGCGGCCAGGTTCTCCAGCGCCTCGAGGGCGTCCTTGCGCCGCTGGGGGTTGCGCGAGCGCAGGGCCGGGGCCAGGATCTGCTGAAGCAGCGCCGATTCCCGGTCGGCCGATGAGCGGAACACACGCAGGTTGCGGCCCCCGACGCCATAGCGCGCGAGCTCGGTCACCGCTCGAATGATCTCGCGCTCGGTCTCGTCGAACTGGCGCACTCCACCTCGCAGCTCGCCCTTGACCACGCCGTACTCCTCGAGCTCGCGCACCAGTCCGGGGTCGGCCCCGGTGTCCTCGATGACGTCTTCGATCGAGTACAGCGCGCCGGCTTGGCGGACGCTCACGCTCGCGCGCCAGTTGCGCTTGGGCTCGCGTCCCGGGGTGCCCGCGGCCCCGGCCCCGGCCTCCGCCGCGCGGCCCGACGCGAGCTCCTGGCGAATCACGCGCAGAGGGAGGAACTCGTCGCGCTGGAGCCTGAGGATCGTGCGCAGCCGGGCCACGTCGGTGGGCGAGTACAGGCGGTAGCCGCCGGGCGTCCGGCGTGGAGCCAGGAGCTTCTGGTCCTCCAGGTAGCGGATCTTCGAGATCGAGATGTCGGGGAACTCCGGTGAGAGCGCCTTGCACACCGCGCCGATCGTGATCGGCTTCTGGCGCGGCGAGGCGACATCGGGCACCTGGTCGGCGGGCAGCTCGATCGCGGGCACTCCGGCGGACACGCTGGGGGGAGCGGGGCTCATCACCTCGACAGGAACGTGAGCTTGTACTTGCCGATCTGCAACTCGTCTCCGTCCTCGAGCTTGTGCGACTCGATGCGCGAGCGGTTCACGTAGGTCCCGTTGAGCGATCCGCAGTCATCGAGGTAGTAGTCACCGCTGCGCCGTACGAGCAGGGCGTGGTCGCGGGAAACGGTGACGTCGTCCAGGAAGACGTCGGAGTCGGGGCGCCGCCCGATGGTAAGGCGCTCGGCCTCCAGGGGAAAGCTCTCGCCCACCCGCCCCCCGCCGGCCCGGATCACCAGGGCCGCGCCCGAGGCCACGACGTCGTCGAGCTCGACCGGGATCAGCTCTCCGGCCTCGTCCACCCGGTAGGTGGCGGTCGAGGACTCTCCGGCGGGCTCGGGGCGCGGCAGCAGGCCACCGCACTTCTGGCAGTAGTTGGCTCCCTCCGCGTTAACGAAGCCGCACTCCGGGCAATGGATGGCCACCGGCAGACCCCAGCGGCCAGGGACTACTCGAGCTGGCCGGGCGGCTCGCCCCCGGCGCGGCCGGCGAGGATGTCGGTCAGCCGCTGCACGTCGGCTCCGGTGATGACGTCCTCACCGCCCTCGTGCTTCTTGCGCAGGCGATTGACCAGCTCGGCCCGGAGGATGTCGATCTTTCCGTGCAGGATTCGCCGCCGGTAGGAGATGTCCACCTCCTCCTCGGTGAGCTGTTGGATCAGCTCCTTGAGCTCGGGATCGGATAGCGATCCGAGGTCGGGAAAGGTGTCCATTGGGGGGATCTCCTCCACGGCAAGCGCGGCTCAGTCGGGCTGCGGGAGTATAGCCGGGCGAGCCGGAGCTTCAAGCTGAGCTTGAGCCATGGGGATCGGCGCGTGCGTGGCGGACGCGCAGCTCCCGGCGTCCGTCGCGCAGATACTGGTAGCTCGCGGCCAGCGTCAGCACCAGTCCGGCGTACAGGAAAACATGGGCCAGCGCCGAGACGTCGACGAGCGCGAAGAAGACCGCGGACATGACCGGCCAAACCGCCAGGCGACCCATCCAGTTGATGCGCAGCTCCAGCCCGCGGGTCAACCAGATGCGCCCGGCCACGAGCATCAGCGCCTCGCGCGCCACCAGGACGGCGAGGGCCCAGCGCGGGAGCAGCTCGTAGGACCAGCACACGGCGACGCCGGACACGATCAGGAGGCGGTCGGTGACGGGGTCGAGCAGCGCTCCCAGGCGGCTGTACTGCCCGGTCACGCGGGCGACCATCCCGTCGGCATAGTCGCTCCACGCCACGACGGCGAAGAGCACCGCGGCGAGGGCGTCGTGTCCGTCGGGCGAGCGGTAGGAAAGGATTAAGAAGATGGGAATCAGTGACAGGCGGACCAGGCCGATCAGGTTGGGCCACGTGAGCGGGCGCAGGGGCTGACCGGCGAGGGTCTGGGGCGGTGGAGCGCCGGAGCGGTCCAGCCCGAGCAGGCGCCGCCGGGTGAGGCGCCGCCGCGGGCCCGTCCGGGCTCCCGGAGCCGGAGGCTCCGGGGTGGAGCGGGCTGGTGGGCGGTCGTCGGGCACCGTGCCCGGGGAGGACTCGGCCATCACGGCACGCTCTGCCAGCGCTCGGCCACCGCGGCGACGGGGTCGGGCTCATCCACGGGGATGCCCTCGAGCAGGCGGCGTTCGCGCCGGGCCTGAACCTCGATCTCGCCGGACTCCAGCGCCCGGCGCCCGACGGTCAGGCGCAGGGGGCACCCCAGCAGGTCGGCGTCGGCGAACTTCTGCCCCGGCCCGGCGTCGCGATCGTCGTAGAGGACCTGCAGGTCTCCGTCGAGCAGACGCTCGTACAACGCCTCGGCCGTCTCCCACTCGGGCGTGTCGGGCCGCCCCACGACCACCAGGTGCACGTCGAACGGGGCGATCGCCCGCGGCCAGGAGATGCCCTGCTCGTCGGCGAACTGCTCGACCGCGGCCGCCGCGATCCGCGCCGGGCCGATCCCGTAGGAGCCCATCCAGATGTGCTGTTCGGATCCCTGCTCGTCGAGGTAGGTGGCGTCCAGCGGGACGGAATAGCGCGTGCCCAGCTTGAAGATGTTGCCCACCTCGATGGCGGGTTCGATGCGCAGCGGCTGCCCGGCCACCGTGTCCCCCACTTCCACCCGCCGTACGTCGAGGCGCTCGAAGGGGAAGTCGCGTCCCGGCTGCACCCCGCGCAGGTGGGCGTCGGGACGGTTGGCGCCGGTCACGTAGCCCCCCTCCCCCACGCCGGCGTCGAGCACGATCGGGAGGCGGCCGTCCAGGCCCACGGGTCCGATGAATCCCGGCGGGCCGATCTGGGAGGCGACCTCCTCCTCGTCCGCCGGCCGCGCGTTCTGCCCGAGGGCGTTGGCGAGCTTGATCTCGTTGACCCGGTGGTCGCCCCGCAGCACCACCAGCACCAGCCCGCGTTCGGCGGCGATCACCGGGTAGGCCTTCAGGAGCGCGGAGGGCGCCACACCGACCGCGTCCGAAACCTGCATGACCGTCGTCAGCCCGGGCGTGGAGATCTCCTCGGGCGCCGCCAGCGGCGCGCCCAGCTGTGCGGGCTGGGGCTCGGCGCTGGCCACCTCGACGTTGGCCGCGTAGCCGGGCGCGAGCGCGACCTCGTTCTCGCCCGCCGCGCACGGCGCCATGAACTCGTCGGCGCCCAGCCCGCCCATCGCCCCGACGTCCGCGCTCACGCGGTAGTAGATGAGCCCGCAGCGCTGGAGGATCCGGTCGTAGGCGTCAGCGTGGCGGCGGTAGCTGGCGTCGAGACCCTCGGCGTCGCGGTCGAAGCTGTAGGAGTCCTTCATCACGAACTCACGCGTGCGCAGCACTCCGGCGCGCGGCCGCGCCTCGTCGCGCTCCTTGATCTGGATGTGGTAGAGGATCAGCGGTAGGTCGCGGTAGGAGCGCACGGCCTGGGCCACGTGGAGCGTGACCACCTCCTCGTGGGTCGGCGCCAGCACCAGCTCGGCCCCGCGGCGGTCCTCGAGCTTGAACAGGTTCTCGCCGAAGACCTCGTAGCGCCCGGTGCGTCGCCACAGGTCCGCGGGCTGGAGCACCGGCATCAGCATCTCCTGGCCGCCAATGGCGTCGATCTCCTCGCGCACGATCTGCTCGATGCGCCGGTGAACGCGCCAGCCCGCCGGCAGCCACGACCACAGCCCGGCGGCCACCTGGCGGATCAGCCCCGCCCGGACCATCAGCCGGTGCGAGACGGCCTCCGCGTCGGCGGGCGGCTCCTTCTCGGTGGGCAGCAGATACTGGGAAAGCCGGGTCACCCAGCAAGCCTATCCCCGCCCGTGAGCGCGCCGGCCGGCCACAACCTTCAGACTTTGGCCGAGTTTGTACCCAGGGGCGGCTGGGATGCCGCCCCTCTGCTTCGCTTAAGCGAACCCATGCCCTACCGCACCGCCAGCCTGTCCATGGCCCGCGCGGCCGCTCTGCTCGCCGCCTTGTCCTCGCTCGCCTTCGGCGGGCTGCTGGCCGGCCGCCGGCCGCCGGCCGCTCGGGCCGGCGTCTCCCAGGTGTCGATCATGATGGACGACGACCGCCTGCTCTACCGGAGCGATCGCACCCGCGTTCGCACGCTGCTGGAGATGAAGAAGCTCGGCGTCCAGGTCATCCGCGTGACCATGCTCTGGAACGTCGTGGCCGGCACGGCGCACTCGACACCCGCCCACCGCCGCCGCTTTCGCGCCCAGCAGCCCAACACGTATCCGCGCGGGAGCTGGGACCGGTATGACCTGCTCGATCGCGAAGCCAGCGGGATCGGAATCAGCGTGTACTTCGATGTCACCGGACCGGGGCCGTCGTGGACCCACGCCGCCCCGCCGGCCAACGACCGCAAGGACAAGCGCACCTGGAAGCCGAGCTCGTCGGAGTTCTACAAGTTCGTCCTCGCGGCGGGAAGGCGCTACTCGGGCACGTCCGTCGACCGCCAGAAGCAGCTGATCCCGCGGGTGACCATTTGGTCGCTGTGGAACGAGCCCAACCAGGGGGGCTGGCTCACGCCCCAATGGGAGCGCCACGGCAGCACGCTGATCGCCGAGTCACCGATCATTTACCGCCAGCTCTACCTCGCGGGGCGCAGAGCGCTCGACGACTCGGGTCACGGCACCGACATCATCATGGCCGGCGAGACCGCCCCATTGGGGTCCACCCGCCACGACTCGCGCTCAGCGATGTTCCCGGCGAAGTTCATCCGCGAGCTGATGTGCGTCAACGACGGGGGCCAGCCCTATACCGGGGGGGCGGCTGGGGCGCGCGACTGCTCGGCGTTCGACCGCCTGGGCCCGCTGCGCGCCTCGGCCTGGGCGCACCACCCCTACACCAAGAAGGTCGCCCCCAACGTCCGTGATTCTCATCGCGACTCGATCACCATGGCCAACATCGGCGAGCTCCCCAAGCTGCTCGACAATCTCGCGGCCGCCACGGGGCATATCGCGCCGGGCCTGCCGATCGTCTCCTCCGAGTTCGGCTACGAGACCAATCCGCCCGACCCGTTCAACGGTATGCCGCTGAGCAAGCAGGCCGACTGGATCAACATCGGCGACTTCCTCGCCTTCGTGAATCCTCGCGTCGTCGGCCAGACGCAGTTTCAGCTCTTCGACGCCCCGCCGCTGCGTCAGTACCCGGCTACCAGCAAGAAGCACTGGTTCACCTACCAGGCGGGCCTTCTGTTCGCCAACGGGCGCCCCAAGCCGTCGCTGACCACCTACGAGCTTCCGTTCTTCGCCTTCCCGGCCAAGAAGGACCCGGCCACGAACTACCCGCGGGTCGGCGTCTGGGGCCAGCTGCGATTCCACGACGGCCTGATCTCGACCCGCAGCCCGGATCAGGTCCAGATCGAGTTCCGCGCCGCCGGCTCGGGGGCGTGGCAGCCTCTGGGGCCCGCGCTGGCGGTCACCAATCGCGAGGGATTCTTCTTCGCCGCGCTGCCCGTGCCCGGCGCCGGCGCGGTGCGGGCCCACTGGGCCCAAACCGGACAGGCCGATCACATAAGCCGGGCGGTGCCGGTGGCAGCGGGCGGCTGAGCCGGAGCGGGTCACCTGCCGGGCGCGTCGCGAGGACCAGCGATCGGCCGGCCTAGCGGCTAAACCGGCGCCCGGAGACCGGCGAGGCCTCCTCGTCGAGCTCGGGCTCGGGCTCCGGCGCAAGAGCGCTGAGGAGGTCGAGGTCCGTCTGCTCGTCTTCGGCGGCGGCCGCCTCGAGCGCGGCCAGGCGCTCGGGGGTGAGCGCCGTGGCGTCCTCGTTGTCGGCCAGCCACCGGGCCGCCTCGGCCGCGGCCCGGTCGTCGCGGACCACGCGCTTGCCCGCGGCGTAGTAGCGGTCGATCTCCGCGAACAGCTCGTCGACCAGTCGGTCGGTGGGCACCTTCTTCAGGGGCTCGCCCTTGGAGTAGATCATCCCCATGTCCTTGGCCCCGGTGATGCCGAAGTCGGCGTGGCGCGCCTCGCCGATACCGTTGACCGCGCACCCGAGGACGGAGACCTCGATCGGATCGTCGTAGGCCTCCAGGCGGCGCTCGATCTCCGCCACCACGCGGTCCATGTCGAACTGCAGGCGACCGCACGTGGGGCAGGCGATGAGCACCGGCCCGCGCTCGCGGAGCTTGAGCGCCTTGAGGATCTCCCAGGCGACCTTGACCTCCTCCTCGGCGTGGAAGGTCGAGAGCGAGATCCGGATCGTGTCCCCGATTCCGTCGGCCAGCAGAGTCCCCAGGCCGACCGCTGACTTCAACGAGCCCGACCACTTCGTGCCCGCCTCCGTGATCCCAAGGTGCAGCGGATACGGAATGCGTCCGGCCAGTTCCCGGTTGGAGGCGATCGTGTTGGGCACGCTGGTGGACTTCATGGAGACCTTGAAGTCCTCGAACCGAAGGCGCTCCATCAACTCGACCATCTCCCCCGCGGCGCTGACGAGCGCCTCGACCGGGTTGGTGAACTCCAGCTCACGCAGATGGGCGGGCAGGGACCCCGAGTTGACCCCGATGCGCAGCGGGGTCCCCTTCTCCCGGGCCCGCTCCACCACCTCGGCGGCTTTGTCCGGGCCGCCGATGTTGCCCGGGTTGATGCGCACGCAGTGGGCGCCGGCGTCGATCGCCTTGAGCGCAAGCGTGTAGTTGAAGTGGATATCGGCGATCACCGGTATCGGCGAGTCGACGACGATCGTGCGCAGCGCATCGACGTCCTTCTCGCGCGGAACGGCCACGCGAACGATGTCGGCCCCGGCCTCCGCGACCCGGCGGATCTGGTCCATCGTCGCCTGTAGGTTGGCGGTCTCGGTCTTGGTCATGGTCTGGACGACGACCGGCGAGCCCCCGCCGATGGGCACGCCTCCGACCATGATCTGGCGCTCAGAGGCCATGGGCCTAGTTTAGGTGGACAGGTAGGGTCACTCGGCTTGACGCGAGGTTCAGACGATGTGTACGCGACGGCCCGGGGCCCTCTGGCCCGGCTCGGGTCGCCGCTCGCGGGTCGGGCCCGGCGCCGGCGCCACGCCCGCTTCTTCGGGCTCGCCCGGCTCCCTCCCGGCGCCCGGGTGGTCGACATCGGGTGCGGGCGGCTGGGGCTGCGAGCGCTCGAGCCCGGCCTCGAAGTGACCGGGGTGGATCTAGTCGACCGCCCCGAGTACCCCGGGCCGTTCGTGCGCGCCGACGCGGCGGCGGGCCTGCCCTTCGGCGATCGGGAGTTCGACCTCGCCTATTCGAGCAGCGTGATCGAGCACGTCTCACCCGCGCGCAGGGCGGCGTTCGCGGCCGAGGTGCGCCGGGTGGCCCGCGGGTTCTACGTCCAGACTCCCGCCTACTCCTTCCCCATCGAGCCGCATTCGCTGCTGCCCCTCGCGCACTGGCTTCCGGCTCGCGCCCGGCGCTCGTACTGGCGGCTGGGCGCGGCCGGAGACTGGGAGGAGATCCAGCTCCTGCGGCGCTCGGAGCTCGAGGCGCTCTTCGGCCCGGCCCGGGCGGAGCGCTTCGGCCCCCTGGTCAAGAGCTGGATCTGCGTGCAGGCGCCGCGATAGGGTCGAGCTCTGTGCCCGAGGAGACGATCGTGCCCGCGACCAGCCCCGCCCCAGGAGACGAGCTCGCCGGCCTGCTCAACGTGTGGGACTTCGAGCGGGTCGCCGCCGAGCGCCTGGAGCCCGGGCTGCACGGCTACTACGCCGGCGGCGCGGGGGACGAGCGCACGCTGCGCGACAACGTCGCGGCCTTCCGGCGCTGGCACCTGCGCCCGCGGGTGCTGGTCGATGTGAGCGCGACCAGCGCGGCCACGACCGTTCTCGGGACTCCGGTTTCGATGCCGCTGCTGGTCGCCCCGGTGGCGCTCCAGCGGATGGCGCACCCGGACGGCGAAGCCGGCATGGCGCGGGCCGCCGCCGCCGCCGGGACCGTGTTCTGCCTGTCCACCCTGGCGACCTCGCGCCCGAGCGAGATCGCCGACAGCGCTCCGGCCGCCGCCCGCTGGTTTCAGGTGTACTGCCTGCACGACCGCGGCGTCACCCGCGCGCTGGTCGACGAGGCGATCGAGCACGGGTTCTCGGCCCTGGTGCTGACGGTGGACGCGCCGCGGGCGGGCCGGCGGGAACGCGACCTGCGCACGCGCTTCTCGGTGCCGTCGGAGGTGGACATGCCCGCCGTGCGGGCGGCGATCGGAGGCCCCAGCTGTCCGACGCCGGCGGAGTTCTTCGAATTGGTCGACACCACGCTGACCTGGGAGACGGTGGAGGAACTGGCGGCCAGCGTCCCGGTGCCGGTCCTGGTCAAGGGCATCCAGTGCGCCGAGGACGCCAGGCGGGCGTGCGAGCACGGCGCGAGCGCCATCGTGGTGTCCAACCACGGTGGTCGCCAGCTGGACGGGGTCG
>DASZHF010000149.1:0-25622 GCA_035938095.1 Solirubrobacteraceae bacterium | reverse complement strand
GAGCTGAACCGCCGCGCGCCGCGCCGCCGCCTCGGGGTCGTCGGGGTCGCCCGCGTAGGTCTCCAGGACCTCCTGCTCGACGGCGCGGGTGGCGTCCTGGCGCTCGAGCTTGTCCTCCACCTGGGTGGCCGCGTCGAGCTTGTCGTAGTGGGACTTCTTGATCGCCTCGAGGATCTCGGGATCCACCTCGGGCGCCTGCACCTCGAGCTTGGGCTTGCCCACGCGCTCGGCCAGCTCGCGCTGGAGCTGGCACAGCTTCTTGATCTCGCCGTGAGCGATGTCCAGCGCGTCGAGGATCTCGGCCTCCGGGATCTCGGTGGCGCCGGCCTCGACCATCAGGATGGCGTCCTCGGTCCCGGCGACGATCAGGTCGAGGTCCGAGCCGTCGACCAGCGCGGACTCCTCGGGGTTGATCACGAAGTTTCCGTCGATCTTGCCGATACGTACCGATCCCACGGGCGTGGGCAGCGGGATCTCGGAGATCATCAGCGCCGCCGAGGCGCCGTTCATGGCCAATATGTCGTAGGGCTGGACGTGGTCGACCGACATCGGTATCGCGACCAGCTGCGTCTCGTAGTGCCAGCCCTTGGGGAACAACGGTCGCAGCGGACGGTCGATCAGGCGCGCGGCCAGGGTGGCCTTCTCACCGGCCCGGCCCTCGCGCTTGAAGAACGAGCCGGGAATCTTCCCGGCCGCGTACATCCGCTCCTCGACATCTACGGTCAGGGGCAGGAAATCGACGTCCCGTATGGCCCCTGCGGTCGCGGTGCACAGGACCATCGTGTCGCCGGCCCTGACCACCACCGCGCCCGACGCCTGCCTTGCCATCCGGCCCGTCTCGAAGGAGATCTCGGTGCCGGCGATCGACACGGCTACCCGTGTCACAGCTTCATCTGTCATTGCATGCCTTCCCTGTTCGCCGCTTCGGTCCGGCGAACGCTCTTCTAATTTCTCGGTATCCGAACACGTACATGCTATCCGGTCACCCTCGGCCCTCCGCCAGGGCGCTCACCCAGGCCGGCTCGGGCGGTCCGGCGTGGGCCTTCCCGGCGACGAACAGCGTGGGCGTGACCGCCACCCCCGCCCGCAGCCCGGCGCGCACGTCGTGCTGGACCCGCGCCGCCACCGCGTCGTCGCGCCGGTCGCGCTCGAAGCGATCGAGGTCCAGGCCAAGGGTGCGCACCCGGTCCCACAGGTGGGGGTCCTCGAGCCGGCCCTGATCGGCGAACAGCCCGTCGTGCATCTCCCAGAAGGCCCCCTGAAGCGCTGCCGCCTCGGCCGCGCACGCCAGCGGGACGGAACGGGGGTGCTTGGTTCGCAGGGCGAAGTGGCGGAAGGCGTAGCGCACCGGAGCGTCGCGCAGGCGCTCGAAGGCGAGGGCGCAGAACGAGCACGCGAAGTCGCCGTAGACGAGCACCAGGGGAGCGCCCTCGGGCCCGCGCACGTGGTCCCCGCCGCTCAGCGGCGGGACCGGGGCGCTGCGGAGGTCGCTCACCGGCGCAGCGCCGGGGAGGCGGTCAGACCGGGCGCGCCGCCGCCGCGGCAGCCGCGAGCCCGTCGAAGAGCAGGTTCGCGCCGGGCAGGTCGCCGGGCGTGGGCGCCTGGTAGCTCCAGCGCACGACCCGATCGGGACCGACGATCACCAGGGCGCGCTCGGGAAAGCCATCCCCGTGCAGGACGCCGAAGGCTTCGCACGTCGCCCCCTTGGGCTCCCAATCCGAGAGCTGAGGGATGCTCACGCCGAGCCTCTCGCGGAAGGCCCGCTGGGCCCAGGAGCTGTCGCACGACACCCCGTAGAGCCGCGCCCCCTCGGTCTCGAGATCGCCGAGCACCTCCTCATAGAGGGAGAGCTGGTCGCTGCACACCGGGCTGAACGCGAACGGGTAGAAGACCAGCACCGTCGTGTGACCGTCGAGGTCCGACTCGGTGAAGCGCTGCCCCTCCTCCGTGCCCAGCGCGAACGCGGGAACGGGCGTCCCGGGGCCCAGGACCGTCACTTGCGCAGGCCCAGCTCCCTAACCAGCGCCCGGTACCCCTCGAGGTCCTCTCGCTGCAGGTAGTCGAGCAGCCGGCGGCGGCGGCCGACGAGCTTGAGCAGGCCCCGACGCGAATGATGGTCCTTGGGGTGATCGCGCAGGTGCTGGGTGAGATGGTTGATCTGCTCGGTGAACAGGGCGATCTGAACTCGCGCGGAGCCGGTGTCCGTGTCCGAGGAACCGAACTGCGAGACGATCTCTTTCTTGCGTGGGCTGGCGATGGCCATGGCCGGGGCGAACGCTAGCAGAGGGCTGCTGGCCCTCCGAGAGGGTTGCGGGCCCACCCGAGAGGGCTGCCTGGGCGGGCTGCTATCCGGCGGGGGGTCGTTGCCCGCGGGTCCACGCACGTGCTTGCTCGACGTCGGCGCGCATCTGAGCCACCAGCGCATCTGCGGTCGGAAAGCGGCGCTCGCCCCTCAGCCTGACCCCGAACTCAACCCGCAGCTCCTGCCCGTACAGGTCGCCGTCGAAGTCCATGATGTAAGCCTCGATGAGCTCGCCCCGGCCGGTGCGGAACGTGGGCCGCACCCCCACGCTGATGGCCGCGGGGCGGCCGTCGGCCCAGCCCGCGTACACCCCGTGGCCGGGGCGTACGAGCTCGTCGGGCGGGACCAGGTTGGCGGTCGGGTACCCGAGCTCGCGACCGCGGCCGTCGCCGCGCACGACTTCGCTGCGCAGCGTGAACGGCGCCCCCAGCAGGCGCGCGGCCTGATCGACGTCACCGGCCAGGACCAGCCCGCGGATGTGGCTCGAGGAGACGATCTCGCCCTCGACCTCGATGAGCGGGACGATCCGGGTCTCGAAGCGCGGATCCGCGGCGAGCATCGCCGCGTCGCCCTGCGCCTTGCGCCCGAAGCGAAAGTTCTCCCCCACCGCGACGTGCGTCACGGCGAGCCTGTTCACCAGCACCTCGTCGATGAATTGCTGGGCGCTCTGGGCGGCGAAGTCGCGATCGAAAGCGATCACGATCAGCTCCTGGACCCCCAGCGAGGCGATCAGCTCGGCCTTGACCTCCAGGCTGGTGAGCAGCTTGGGCGCCGCATGAGGACTGATCACGGCGCTGGGGTGCGGATCGAAGGTGAGCACGGTCTCCGAGCCCGCGATGACCTCGCGGTGACCGAGATGCACGCCGTCGAACGTTCCCACGGCAAGCCGTCGCGGTCGTGGCTGGGCGTCGGAGAGCCGAGTGACCCGCACGGGCGAGGAAAGTACCGGTCAGCCGCGCAGCACGACGGCCGGCTTGTACTCGACCCCGGCTGCCCCGGCTCGGGGCTCGGCCACGGCGATCGGCCCCTCGTCGTCCACCAGCAGCAGCGGCGCCGCGACGGGCGGTTCGGCGGTGACGGGCGCGGGGATCGGCTGACCGTGGAGCGCCCGCCGGGCCTGCTCCGGCTCCAGGTGGACGGCGGGCAGGAAATCCAGCGCCCGGCCGAGCGAAAGGATCTCGAGCGGCCCGTCCGCCGGCGACCCGGCGTCCCGGACGTCGAACGCGCCGATACGCGTACGCCGCAGCTCCTCGCAGTAGGCGTCGCCCAGGGCGGCGACCAGACTGCGCACGTAGGTGCCGGACGAGCACTCGACCTCCAGGCCCACCCGATCGCGGTCCCGCCAGCGCTCCTCGAAGCGGTACACGACGATCTCGCGCTCCGGGAGCTCGAAGGTCTCGCCCCGCCGGGCCCGGCGGTACGCGCGCTCGCCCGCGACCCGGACCGCCGAGTGGGCGGGCGGACGCTGGCGCAGGGTGCCCGTGCGCAGCTCCAGGCGCTCGGGCGGGGGGGTTCCGGTCACCGTGATCTCACCGTCGGGGTCCTGGGTGCTCGAGACCGCCCCGAAGCGCGCGACCGCGAGGTAGGTCTTGGGCAAGGCCATGAGGAAGCGCTGCACCCGGGTGGCGCGGCCGACGAGGATGAGCAGGAGCCCGGTGGCGAACGGATCGAGGGTTCCGGCGTGCCCGGTGCGTGCGCCGCTCAGGCGACGGCGCACCGCGGCCACGACGTCGTGAGAGGTGACGCCGGAAGGCTTGTCCGCGAGTAGCACGCCATCCATCGGTGTGGGGGTCCGGGTGGGCACGGCGGACCGGTCTGGGTTTGCGGCGGCGCCGGCCTGCGCCCGCGTCCGTCTAGAGCGCGGCGGGCGCCAGCTGAGCGCAGATCTGCTCGCGCAGGAACTCGATCAGCTCGTCGGTGGCGAGCTCGGTCTGGAATCCCGCCGCCTGGCGGTGGCCGCCTCCTCCCTGCTCGCGCGCGATCGCGGAGACGTCGACCTCGCCGTCGGTCGAGCGCAGCGACACCTTGCGCCGGCCGGCGCGGCCTTCGCTGAGCATGTCCCGGACCAGCACGGCGACCTTGGTGCCCTCGACCGAGCGCAGCAGGTCGATCAGTCCCTCCGAGTGGCTCTCCTCGGCTTCGCTGGCCCGGTAGTCCTCGACCGTCAGACGGGTGAGCGTGAGTCGCCCGTCGTCGTAGCGCGTCACGTCCTGCAGCGCGCGTGCGAACAGCTTGAGCTTGGCCAGCGGAATGCCCTCGTAGAGCCGGCTGAACATCTCGGCGACGTCGACGCCGGCCTCGATCAGCTCCGCCGCCATCGTGTGGGCCCGGGGACCGGTGTTCTCGTACATGAACCGGCCCGTGTCGGTCACCAGCCCCACGTAGAGGGCCTCGGCGATGGCCTGCGTCGGCTCGACTCCCAGCCCGGGCATCAGATCCCAGACGATCTCGGCGGTGCACGAGGCCTCGGGGACGACGTGATTGAGCGTGCCGAAGCGGGTGTTGTCGTGGTGGTGATCGATGTTGATCAGCCGGGTGCCCGCTCGCAGCACGTGCGCCGGGTTGCGGTCGATGTTGCCGCAGTCGAGGAACACGATCGTGCGGTCGGCGAGGTCCTCGGGAATGGCGCTGACCAGGCCGTTCAGCATCATGAACCTGTACTCGTGGGGCAGGGGAAGCTCGGAGTCCGCGATGAACATGATCGAGTCCTTGCCCAGCTCGCTCAGGATCTCCTGCATGGCGACGAGCGAGCCCAGGGCGTCGCCGTCGAGGTTCTCGTGGGTGGCCAGCAGGAAGTGCTCTCCGCTGAGCAGCTCCTCGACCACGGCCGCGCGAGTGGCAAGCGTGTCGGTCTCGCTCATGGCTTCTCCCCGCCGCTGCGCAGGAGCCGCTCCAGGCGAAACGCCCGGTCGGTTGTCTCGTCGTAGACGAATTCGAGCGTGGGTGTGCGCTTGAGCGCGAGCTCCTCCCCCACGCGCCGCTGCAGGTAGCCGTGCGCGCTGCGCAGGCCCGCCAGCGTGGCGTCACGGTCGCGTCCGGACCCCAGCACGCTGACGTAGACGCGGGCGTGGCGCAGGTCGGGGCTTGTCTTGACGGCGGTCACGGTGACGAACCCCACGCGCGGGTCCTTGATGTCGTGGGCAAGGGCATCGCCCACAACCTGGCGAACTGCTTCGTCCACCCGGCGCATGCGGCCAGCGCCCATCCTATCCCTCCTTCTCGCGCCCGGCCGAGACGCGCAATCTGCGTCTCGCGGCGTCGTACGAAACTCAAGCGAGCGCGCGTTCGACCGCGCGTGTCTCGTAGACCTCCAGAATGTCACCTTCCTTGACGTCCTGGAAGTTCGCGAGCACGATCCCGCATTCGAAGCCCGCGGCGACCTCGCGGACATCCTCGTTGAAACGCCGGAGACTGGCGACCACCGTGTCGTAGACGACCGTTCCGTCGCGCACGACCCGGACCTTGGCGCCGCGCGTGACATGACCCTCGGTGACGTAGGAGCCGGCGATCGTGCCGATCCGCGATGCCCGGAACGTCTTGCGCACCTCGACCTGACCGACGGTCTGCTCGACCTCCTCCGGCTCGAGCATTCCCTGCATGGCGGCGCGCAGCTCGTCGATCGCTCGGTAGATCACCGAGTAGCCCCGGATCTCCACGCCCTCGCGCTCGGCCACCTGGCGAGCGTCGCCCACGGGCCGCACGTTGAAGCCGAGGATCACGGCGTCAGAGGCCGCGGCGAGCATGACGTCGGACTCGTTGATCCCGCCCACGCCGCTGCGGATGATGTTGACGTTGACCTCTTCCTGGGGCAGGCGCGCGATCTCGTCCTCGACGGCCTCGACCGAGCCCGAGACGTCGGCCTTGAGCACCAGGTTGAGCTCCTTGACCGCGCCCTCCTGGGCGAGCTTGAACACGTCCTCCAGGGAGACCTTGCGGCCCGAGCGCCGCGCGAGCGCCTCGGTCTTCAGCCGGTTGGCCCGCTCCGCTGCCAGTTGACGGGCGTGGCGTTCGTTCTCGACCACGCGCATGAACTCGCCGGCCTCGGGGACGCCGTCGAACCCGAGTACCTCCACAGGGTCGCCCGGCCGTGCATTCTTGAGCCGGTTGCCCAGGAAGTCCTGCATCGCCCGTACCCGTCCGAAGTGGGCTCCGGCCACCAGCGCGTCCCCGACCTTCAGCGTCCCGCGCTGGATGAGGATGGTGACCACCGGTCCCCGGCCGGGGTCGAGCTTGGACTCGATCACCACCCCCGACGCCTCCACGTCGCGGTTGGCGCGCAACTCCTCGAGGTCGGCGACCACCTGCAGGGTGTCGAGGAGATCCTCGAGCCCGTCCTTGGTCTTCGCGCTCACGTTGACGAACTCCACGTCTCCGCCCCAGTCGGCGGGCTGGAGACCTCGCTGGGCCATCTCGGCCCTGACCCGGTCGGGCTGAGCGCCCTCCTTGTCGATCTTGTTGACCGCGACGACCATGGGCACGTCGGCGGCCCGGAGGTGATCGATGGCCTCGTCGGTTTGCGGCTTGACGCCGTCGTCGGCGGCGACCACCACGACGGCTATGTCGGTGACGCGCGCGCCGCGAGCGCGCATCGCCGTGAACGCTTCGTGGCCGGGGGTGTCGAGAAACGTGATCAGCTTGCCGGCGTGGTGCACCTGGTAGGCGCCGATGTGCTGGGTGATGCCGCCGGCCTCGCCCGAGGCCACCTCGGTGGTCCGGATGGCGTCCAGCAGCGAGGTCTTTCCGTGATCGACGTGGCCCATGATCGCGACCACCGGAGGACGATCGGCGAGGTCCGTCTCGGCGTCCTCGAACTCGGGCTCGTCCTCAACCTCGTCGGCGGCGTGGACGATCTCGATCTGCTTCTTGAACTCGTCGGCCAGGACCTGGATCGCCTCGTCGGTCAGCGTCTGGGTGAGCGTCGCCATCTCGCCCAGTCCCATCAGCTTCTTGATGACCTCCGGCACCGGGACGCCGAAGTACTCGGCGACGTCCTTGACCGTCGAACCGGAGTTGATCCGGACCAGGTCCACCGCCTCCTGGGCGGCGGTGTCCAGCGGGGCGATGGTGTCCTCATAGGTCCCGCGCCGGCGCCGGCCGCGGCGCGGCGGGCGGCGCTGGGGCAGGGCCGGTGGCCCCCCGGACTGGCGGCGGGAAGCCTGCGAGTCGATGACCACCCGGCGCCGGCCTCCGGGCCCCAGTCCCCCGGGGACCCTTTCGCCGGTGCGCGAGTCCCGGGTCGGACGCTGGCGCGAGCCGCCGTCCGCGGACCCGTCGCCCGCGCCGGCGCCGCCCGGGCGAGCGGGAGCGCCGGCCGGGGGCGCGGCGCCGCCGGCCGGGCTGTCCGGTCCAGCCGCGCGCGGGCCGGGCGTATCGGAGCCGGCGCTCGCGGCTGCCGCGCCGGCCGTTTCGGTTCCGGCCCGCTTGGGCGTCTCCTTGGGCGCGGCGCGCGCAGCGTCGTCTGAGCTCGTTGGGTCGGCCGGGCCAGCCGGTGACTTGGTCGAAGCGGTGTCCTTGGGCCGCGCGCCGCGCGGCGGGGACTTGGGGGCAGCGGTCGCCTTGGGCGAGGCCTTCGACCCGTCCGATCCCTCGCGCGAGCGATCTCCGTTGGGTCCGGAGCCGTCGGCCCCGAGCACGCGAAGCGCCGCTGCCTCGTCGACCGTCGAAGCCGCGGCCTTGACCTCCAGGCCGGCAGCGCGCAGGCGCTCGAGGAGCTCCTTGCTCGTGAGCCCCTGGTCCTTCGCAATCTCGTGAACGCGCTTCTTGGCCATCAAACTCCCGATTCTAGGGTCTTCGGAGGGATCTGGACCGGCCTGCGAAACGCCCGGCTCAGGCGCCCGCGGCGAGCGGCCTCGTGCAGGCACGCCTGGCCAGCGCACACGTAGGCGCCCCGGCCGGGCAGCGTCGCCGCCCGATCGACGAGCAGTACCTGGTCCTCGCCCACTGCCAACCGGACCAGCGACTGCTTGGGAGCGACCCGCCCGCAGCCCGCGCACCGGCGGTGGGGTTCACTGCGGGCTATGAGGCGGGCCCGGTCACCGGCGGCGGCGCGGCGGATGGCTCCTCGGCGGCGGCTCCGTCGCTCATCGTGGGTCCGGCGCTCTGACCGTCCCCGCCCACTGCTCCGGGCGCCGGAGCCGGCGGGGGCTCAGGGGCTGGAGGTGGAGCAACTTCGGCCTCGGCGGGGGCTGCCGCCGCCTCGGCGGGGGGTGCCGAATCGGCCGGAGCGTCGACGGGTGCGGGCGCAGGCGCGTCGGCGGTGACCTCGGCGGGTGCAGGTGCCTCGACGGGTGCGGGCTCGGACCCGCCGTTGGCCGCCTGCGGAGCGACCTCGTCCGTGGGCGCGTGCTCGAGCGCCTGGTGGGTTTCGAGCCCGCAGTAGCGCGACCCGACCAGCGCCGCATTGGGACAGCGCCGGCCGTTGGAGAGGATCGCGGCGCAGCGGCCCTGGAGCTCCTCCTCCTCGTAACCGTGCTCGGCCTCCTCGGCGGCGAACTCGGTCTCGGACTTGATGTCCACCCGCCAACCCGTGAGCCGGGCGGCCAGGCGGGCGTTCTGGCCCTCGCGACCGATGGCCAGCGAGAGCTGGTCGTCGGGGACGATGACCGTGGCCTGCTTCGCCGCGTCGTCGACCAGGACCTCGCGGACCCGGGCCGGCGATAGCGCCTTGGCCACGAACCGAGCGGGCTCGTCGTTGTACGGGATGATGTCGATCTTCTCGCCCCGCAGCTCGGACACGACCATGCGCACGCGCGAGCCGCGGGGACCAACGCACGCACCCACCGGATCGACTCCGTCGGCGTGGCTGACGACCGCGATCTTCGAGCGGTATCCGGGCTCGCGGGCGACGTTGGCGATCTCCACCAGTCCGTCTGCGATCTCGGGAACCTCGAGCTCGAACAGCTTCTTGATGAGCTCGGGATCGCGCCGGGAGACGATGATGCTGGGGCCCTTGGTGGAGGGCGAGACCTCCTTGATGACGGCCTTGATCCGCTGCGAGTGGTCGTAGCGCTCGCCGTCGACCTGCTCGGACTTGGGCAGCAGCGCCTCCACGCGCTCGCGGAGCTGCACGAGCGTGTAGCGCGAGTCCGACTGCTGGACGATCCCGGTGATGAGCTCGCCCACCCGGTCGCGGTACTCCTCGAACATCATGTCGCGCTCGGCCTCGCGGATCCGCTGCAGGATCACCTGCTTGGCCGTCTGGGCGGCGATGCGCCCGAAGTCGTCTGGCGTGACGTCGCGCTCATCGATCTGATCGCGGTACTGCGCGAACTTGGCCGGGTCGATCTCGGGATCCTCGGGCTCGCGCATCTCGCCCGTCTCGGGATCGATCGTGGTGCCCTCGTCGATCGTCTCGACGATCAGGTGCGCCTCCAGGCGCTCCGGGATGATCAGCTCGATCACGCGGAAGTCCGCGGTGTCGCGATCCATCTCCACGCGGGCGTACTTCGCCGCACCGGGCTGCTTCTTGTAGGCGGACAGGAGCGCGTCCTCGAGCGCGATCATGAGCTTCTCGGGTTCGATGCCCTTCTCGCGCGCCAGCGCGTGCATGGCCTCCAGGATCTCGCGCGACATGACTACTCCTCCACGAGGTGGGATCGGTGGATGGCGGCGTAGGGAATAGCGATCACTCCCGTGTCTGCGGCGATCGTGACGTCGTCCTCTGAGGCTCCCACCAGCTCCCCGGTGAAGCTCTTGCGTGCGGGCTGGGCTCCCCGCTCGGGAGAAGGATGGGGCTCACGCGTACGAACACGAGCACGGCTGCCAACGAAGCGGCGGAAGTGCGCCGGCTTGGTGAGCGGGCGCTGGCGACCAGGAGAGGAGACCTCGAGCGAGTACGTGGCGCGCAGGTCCGAGAGCTGGCGGGTGACCTGCTCGCACAGGCCGAGGCTGACGCCTTCGGGGTGGTCGATGAACACCCGCAGCGTGGAGCCGCCGACGACCTCGACGAGCAGCACCTCGACCTGCGGGTCGGTGGAAGCCAGGCGTTCCTCGATCTCCCTCTGTAGCGTGTTCATTAGTTCCTCTCCTGACGCAAAAAAAGCGGGCGAGCGCCCACTTCCGGTCCTACTACCGGCGGGGTCGCCGGCTCGAAAGCTGTAGCGCGAGGATAGCACCGACCGGGCCCGAAAATGCCCGCACAGCGGCGGGTCGAGGCGCGCCGCCGCGCCCTGTGGGGCCGGCTAACCGGGAGGCGGCGAGCCCCCCACGAGCGGGTGCTGGCGGGGTGCTGGCGGGGAGGCCGGGGCCCGCAGATCGGCCACGGCATCGAGGATGGCGGCGGCCACAACGGGCTTGGGAGCAAGCGGCACCCGTTGCACGCCGGCGGCCGTCACGATCGAGACCTCGTTGTCGGCGGCATCGAAGGCGATCCCGGGCCGCGAGACGTCGTTGACGACGATCGCGTCGAGCCCCTTGGCGTCGAGCTTCCCGCGCGCGAGCGCGACCGCGTCGGGCCCGTGCTCGGCCGCGAATCCGAGGATCGTCTGGCCGGGCTTGCGGTGGTGGGCGAGCTCGGCGAGCACGTCCTCGGTCCGCTCGAGGGTCAGGGTGAGACGGTCGTGGTCGGCCTTCTTGATCTTGCCGGGGGCGGGTTGGGCCGGGCGGAAGTCGGCGACCGCGGCGGCCATCAACAGCACATCGCAGTCGGGGAAGGCGGCCTGACAGGCGTCGTTGAGCTCCGACGCGGTCCGCACGTCCACGTAGGTGACCCGGGGATCGCGGGCCAGGCCAACGTTGGCGGCGACGACGGTCACGCGCGCGCCCCGGTCGGCGGCCGCCCCGGCCAGCGCGAAGCCCATGCGCCCCGACGAGCGGTTGCCGAGATAGCGCACGCTGTCGATCGGCTCGCGGGTTCCCCCCGCGGTGATCAGGACCCGTAATCCGTCGAGAGCGGCGGGTCCGCTCGGTGCGCTCCCGACCAGCGCCTCGCAGGCCGCCAGGAGCGCGGCGGGCTCGGGCAGCCGCCCGACGCCCCACTCGCCCGCGGACGCCAGCCGCCCGGCCTCCGGGGCGATGATCGTCACGCCGCGCTCGCGCAGCAGCCCGAGATTGGCCTGCGTGGCCGGGTGCTCGTACATGTGGTTGTTCATGGCCGGGGCCACGACGACCGGGCATTGGGCGGCCAGCGCGGCCGTGCACAGGAGGTTGTCGGCCAGCCCGTGGGCGAGCCGGGCGATCGTGTTGGCGGACGCGGGCGCGATGATGAAGACGTCGGCGTTGCGCACCAGCTCGAGGTGGCTGAACGGATCGTGCGCCGGCGCCAGCTGGTCGGGGAAGGCTCCGTGGGCCGGATCGCGCTCGAACTCGTCCTGGAGCACGGGCGCCCCGGAAAGCGCGGCGAACGACGCCGGGCCGACGAACCGGGTGCTGGTCGGAGTCTGGATCACCCGCACGGCGTGGCCGGCTCCGGTGGCCAGGCGGACCAACTCGAGCGCCTTATAGGCGGCTATGCCGCCGCTGACTCCCACGAGCAGACGGGCCATCGGCCTTGGCTCTCCGGCGCCTCGGGCGACGCGGCGCGCTTCGCTCCCTACCGGTAGTGGTACTTGAGCTTGCCGGCCGCGACTTCCTCGAGCGCGATCGTCAAGTAGTTCTTCGACGCCGTGTCAACCATCGGGGGCGGGAACTCGTCGAACGTGCCCTCGCCGAGGTTGTGGTAGTAGGAGTTGATCTGGCGCGCGCGCTTGGCGGCGACGATCACGCTCGCGTAGTTGGAATCTACGTTCTCGAGCAGGCGGTCGATGCGGGGAGAAATCATGGCGTCAGCTAACCCTCACCTCCCAGTGTATCGATCAGCCTGAGCCCTCCAGCTCGCGCTGCACGATGTCGACCAGCTCGTCCACGGCCGGGGGCAGGGCGTCGTTTATCACCACGTGGCCGAACTCGTCCTGGGCGCGCAGCTCCTCGCGGGCGACCTCGAGGCGGGCGGCGACGTCGCCCGACGCGTCGGTCCCCCGGGCTCGGAGGCGTTCGCCCAGCGCCTCGATCGAAGGGGGCGCGATGAACACCTGCACCGCGTCAGGGAGGGCGTCGCGGACCTGGCGGGCGCCCTGGACCTCGATCTCCAGGACGACCGGAATGCCCGCGGCCAGCCGGCGCTCGAGCTCGGAGTGAAGGGTGCCGTACCGGTGCCCGGCGTAGTCGGCGTGCTCGACGAACTCGCCGCGCCGCACCCGCTGCTCGAAGTCCTCCTCGGAGAGGAAGTGGTAATCGACGCCGTGGCGCTCGCCCGGCCGGGGCGCGCGCGTGGTGGCCGAGACCGACAGCCCGAGCTCAGGGATCCGCTCGCGCAGGCCGCGGATCAGCGTGCCCTTGCCGACGCCCGATGGGCCGGTGATGACGAACACCCGTCCCACTGCTCTACCGGCGCGCCCCCACGCGGCCGTCTCCGACGAAAGGGCGCCCCTAGCGACGCAGGAGCGAGACGAGCTCGCTGCGCTGGCGCTCGGACAGCCCGCCGATCGTCTTAGAAGGCGAGATCCGGCACTGCGCGAGGATCTTGTTGACCTTCACGCGCCCGTACTTCGGGACCGCGAGCAGCATGTCGAACACCTTTGCCGTCTCGACGTACTCCGGCGGCTTGGCCAGCAGCTGGTGGATCGAGTAGCGCCCCGCCTTGAGGTCGCGCTTGAGCTGGGCCCGCCGGGTACGGATCTCGTTCGCCCGTTGCAGCGCGTCCATCCGCTGGTTGAGCGAGCGCTCGGGTGCGGTCGACGGCGACGGCTTGGAGAGCGTGTTGCTGCCGGCGGGCATCGGCGGCGAGTCTACATACTCAGAGCCTGCGTTCAAGCGCAGATCGCCCAATTCGGCTCGAGCTGTACCTGAGGTCAAGCAACGTTCAGCGTGCTTGATCCCATTGCGTCGTTTTGCAGGAGTTTTGCTGGGGTCGAGTCTGGCGACATGGTTGGCGGCTCGGAGCCGAACTCGCTCTTTGCGAACGATTGCGTGTCGTGCAGCTCGCGCGCAATGCGCGCACCCGCTCGCGCGTCGCGGAAACTCTCGGTCCCCACGGCGACGAGCGTGGCCCCGGCGCGCATGAAGTCGTACGCGTCGCGGCCGCTCTGAACTCCCCCCATACCCACTACGGGAATGTTTATGCGCGCGCTTACGCGCGCGACCTGTTCGAGCGCCACGGCGCGGATGGCCGGTCCCGACAACCCTCCGCTGCCGCCGCCGAGCCAGGGACCGGGGCGATGCGGGTGCAGAGCGAGAGCGCGCAGTGTGTTGATCAGCGAGACGGCGTCGGAGCCGCCGCGCTCGGCCGCGGCCGCGACGGCGGCGACGTCGGCCGTGTTGGGGGTGAGCTTGACGATCAGCGGCCTCGCGGTGCGCGGACGAACCCGCTCCACCAGCCGCTCGAGCTCGGCGGGGTCAGACCCCAGATCCAGGCCCGTGCGCACGTTGGGGCACGACACGTTGAGCTCGAACGCGGCGATCTGGGGGTGGCCGTCGAGCGCCGCCACCAGCTCGACGACCTCCTCGGCCGTCGACCCCATGACGTTCGTGATCAGGGGTACCGGAAGCCACTCGAGCGCGGGCAGGTCGTGGCCCAGATAGCCCCGGAGTCCCCGATTCGGCAGCCCGATCGAGTTGATCAGCCCCGCCGGCGACTCCCACAGCCGCGGCGGCGCGTTGCCCGGCCGGGGCTCCAACGTGATCGTCTTGGTAACGAAGGCGGCGAACGGGAAGTCGCGTTCCAGCGAGTCCCCGAACGCCCTGCGGGCGGCGATCGCGTCGAACGTGCCGGAGCCGTTGACGATCGGATGAGCCAGCGTCAGTCCGCAGAACTCGACCGGCGCCGGGGCCGCCGGCGGGGAAGCGGGCGAGCGCGGGGGGCCGGGCGCCGGCTCCTGGCCCGCCGACCCCGATTCGCCCCGCTCAGCCATGGTCGAGTGTCCTCAGGTCCCCCAGGCGTTCGGCCGCGAACACCGGTCCGTCGACGCACACCCGGGCGTAGCCATCGACGGTCGCCACCACGCAGCCAAAGCACGCCCCGTAGCCGCACGCCATGGGCGCCTCGAGCGCGAGTTGCGCCGCCACCCCGCGGGCCGCACACAGAGCGCGCACGGCCTCGAGCATCCCCGGTGGTCCGCAGGCGCTCACGACGGCGGGGCCCGGCTCGGACAGGACGCTCGCCAGCAGCTCGGTGACCGGACCGTGATATCCGGCGCCGCCGTCGTCGGTGGCCACGGTGGGCTCGGAGAACAGCGCCGCGGCCTGCGCGTGGCGGGCGCTGCGAAACCCGAGCAGCGCGGGCGCCGCATGCCCGCCCGCCTGTAACCAGTCCTGCCAGATCACCAGCGGTGCCACGCCCGCGCCGCCTCCGACCAGGACCGACCGCGCCCGCTCCGGGGGCGGGTGAAACCCGAGCCCCAGGGGCCCGGCGAGCCACAGCTCGTCCCCCACCTCGCCGGCCAGCAGGCGGCGGGTCCCCGGGCCGACGTCTTCGAGCATGAACTCGAGCACCACAGCGGTGCCCTCGGATCGAACCCGCGCCACCGAGCAGGCCCGGGGCAGAAACGGCCGCTCGCCCTCCCCCCCGCCCCAACCCTCGACGCTGGCGAGCATGTAGAACTGCCCCGGCCACGGGGTGACCGAGATGGGATCTCGAACTGCGATCAGCCCGTAGGCCCCGAGCGAGCGCGTGTACGCGACGGGCGCCCGGCGCCGGCCGAGCGGCGCGACGGCGCGGGGCTCGAACGCAATCGGCTGGGCGGCGGTGGACATCGCTCAGCGGGGCTTCAGTGAGACGGGGCCGTTGCCTCCCGCTCCGTCGGCGGCCGCCGTGGACGGGCCTCCGTTGCCCAACCGGGCGAGGTGCACCTCCTGGAGCGAGGCCACCTCGGGCGCCTGACGGCGGGCGGCCCCGATCGCTCGGGCGGCGGCCAGGCCGCCGGCCAGCGTCGTGATGCAGGGGACGCCGCGGACGATGGCCGCCCGGCGGATCTCCCAGCCGTCGCTGCGGGCTCCCGACCCGGTGGGTGTGTTGATCACCAGGTCGACGTCTCCCCGCTCGATCCAGTCGACCACGTGGGGAGATCCCTCTCCGATCTTGTTGAGAGTCTCCACGGGCACCCCCCGGCGCTCGATCGCCTGAGCGGTTCCGCGCGTGGCCACGACGCGGAAGCCGAGGTCGGCCAGGTGGACGGCGATGCCGGCGCCTTCCGGCTTGTCCGCCTCCCGGAGCGAGATGAACGCGGTCCCGGCCTCGGGCAGCGCGGCGCCCGCCGCCGCCTGGGCCTTGGCGAACGCGGTCGGAAAGTCGCGCGCCAGCCCCATGACCTCGCCCGTGGAGCGCATCTCGGGACCGAGCAGCGAATCGGACCCCTCGAAGCGGTTGAAGGGCAGGACGGCCTCCTTGACCGACACGCGGGCTCCGTCCATCGGATCGGCTGGAACCCCGACCTGGGCGAGCGACTCCCCCAGCATGATCCGGCAGGCCACCTTGGCCAGCGGGATTCCGATCGCCTTGGATACGAAGGGCACGGTGCGCGACGCGCGGGGGTTGGCCTCGATGACGAACACCTCGGCGCTGGGCGAAACGGCGAACTGGACGTTGAGTAGCCCCACCACTCCCAGGCCCATCGCGATGCCCGCGGTCTGCTCGCGGATGCGCTCGAGGGTCTGGGCTCCGAGCGAGTGCGGGGGCAGGACGCAGGCCGAGTCGCCCGAGTGGATGCCGGCTTCCTCGACGTGCTGCATGATCCCCGCCACCCACACCTCCTCGCCGTCGCACACGGCGTCGACGTCGACCTCGATGGCGTGCTCGAGAAAGCGATCCAGGAAGATGGCCCGGCCCTCCCGCTGGGCCTCGGCGCCGCTGCGGCGCAGGTAGTCCTGCAGCCCGGCCATCGAGTAGACGATCTCCATGGCCCGGCCGCCGAGGACATAGGACGGGCGGACGAGGAGCGGGAAGCCGACGTCGGAGGCCACCTCGAGGGCCTCGGGCACGGAGTGCGCGGTCGCGTACGGGGGGGCCTGGTAGCCCAGCTGGTGCAGCAGGGCGCCGAAGCGGCCCCGATCCTCGGCGGTGTCGATCGCGTCCACGCCGGTCCCGAGCAGGGTCACCCCGGCCCGCTCGAGCCCGGCGGCGAGCTTGAGCGGAGTCTGGCCGCCGAACTGCACGATCACGCCCTCGGGGCGCTCGAGGTCGATCACGGCCTGGACGTCCTCGAGCGTGAGCGGCTCGAAGTACAGCCGGTCCGACGTGTCGTAGTCGGTGGAGACGGTCTCGGGGTTGCAGTTGATCATCACCGCGTCGCGCCCGGAGTCGCGAACCGTCATCGCCGCGTGCACGCAGCAGTAGTCGAACTCGATCCCCTGCCCGATGCGGTTGGGGCCGGATCCGAGGATCACCACCGTCTTACGGGACGAGCGCCGGACCTCGTGGCTGGGGCCGGCGGCCGACGGGCGCTCCGAGCCCGAGTAGTAGTACGGGGTCTCGGCGGCGAACTCGGCCGCACAGGTGTCGACCGACTTGTATGTACGCACCCCTGGCGATGCGGACTCGGGGTCATCGGCCAGCTGGCGCAGCTCCTCCAGAAACCAGCGATCGATCGATGTCCGCTCGTGCAGGTCTGCGATCGCCGCCCCCCGGCGGAGGGCCTCGAGCAGCACGTCGTAGCGGTCGGCGGTGGGCTGCTCGAGGCGCCCGAGCAGGTCTGCAAGCGGCGCGTCGAGGTTGGCCGGCGCGTCGAGCTCGCGGCTGCGCATCGCCTTGGCGAAGGCCTCGCCGAAGGTGCGCCCGATCGCCATCGCCTCCCCCACGGATTGCATGTGGGTGGACAGCTCCCCCTGGACCCCGGCGAACTTCTCGAACGCGAACCGAGGCCACTTGACCACGACGTAGTCGATGGTCGGCTCGAAGCTGGCCGGGGTCGCGCGCGTGATGTCGTTGTCGATCTCTTCGAGCGCGTAGCCGACCGCCAGACGGGCGGCGATCTTGGCGATGGGAAAGCCGGTGGCCTTGGAGGCCAGAGCCGAGGAGCGCGAGACGCGGGGGTTCATTTCGATGACGACGATCTCCTCGGTGGCCGGGTGGACCGCGAACTGAACGTTTGACCCCCCGGTCTCGACGCCCACGGCGCGGATCACGGCGAGCGCCTGGTCGCGCAGGGCCTGATAGGTGCGGTCGGTGAGGGTCTGCTGGGGGGCGACGGTCACCGAGTCGCCCGTGTGGACGCCCATCGGGTCGACGTTCTCGATCGAGCAGACGATGACCACGTTGTCGTTGCGGTCGCGCATCACCTCGAGCTCGAACTCGCCCCACCCCAGGACCGACTCCTCGAGCAGCACCTGCCCGATGGGCGAGGCGGCCAGCCCCGCGCTCACGACGTCGTCGAACGAGGCGGCGTCGCGCGCGATGCCTCCCCCGTGCCCGCCCAGGGTGAAGGCGGGGCGCACGATCACAGGTAGTCCGAGTTCGCCGACCGCGTCCCGCGCCTGGTCCAGGCCGGTGGCGATCGCGCTGCGGGGCACCCTCAGTCCCGCGGCCTGCATGGTGGCCCGGAACAGGTCGCGATCCTCGGCCCGCCGGATCGCGTCGTAACTGGCTCCGATGAGCTCGACCCCGAACTCCTCGAGCGTGCCGTCGTCGGTGAGCGCCTTGGCCAGGTTCAGCGCGGTCTGGCCGCCGAGCGTGGGCAGCAGCGCGTCTGGGCGCTCTCGCTCGATGATCTGGCGCACGGGCCCGGGCAGCAGTGGTTCGATGTAGGTCGCGTCCGCGAACTCGGGGTCGGTCATGATCGTGGCCGGGTTGGAGTTGACCAGCACGACCTCGAAGCCCTCTTCGCGCAGGACCTTGCACGCCTGGACGCCCGAATAGTCGAACTCGGCCGCCTGCCCGATCACGATCGGCCCCGAGCCGATGATCAGGATGCGTTGGATGTCCTGGCGGCGCGGCATGGCGCTAGGGGGCCGCGCTCCCAGGAGCGCCGGGGCTTGCCCCGCTCGAGGGAGCGGCGGAGGAGGGCCCGCCGATCCCGGCCATGAAGCGGTCGAACAGGTAGAGCGAGTCGTGGGGCCCGGGCCCGGCCTCGGGGTGGTACTGGACCGTCGCCCCGGCGACGTCGCGCAGGACCAGGCCCTCCACCGTTCGGTCGTAGAGGTTGAGATGGCTTAGCTCGGCCACGCCGAAGTCGGTCTCCCAGCGCACGGGCTCGTCGGTGAGCAGCTGGCGCGTCCCGTCGGGTCCGAGCACCGCGAAGCCGTGGTTCTGACTGGTGATCTCGATCCGTCCCGAGGTCAGGTCCTTGACCGGGTGGTTGGCCCCTCGGTGTCCGAAGGGGAGCTTGTAGGTCTGAAGCCCGACCGCGCGGCAGAGCAGCTGATGGCCCAGGCAGATCCCGTAGATCGGTAGGTGTCCGACCAGCCCCCTCACCGTGTTCACGACGTAGTCCAGTGCGGCGGGATCGCCGGGTCCGTTGGCCAGGAACACCGCGTCGGGCCCGCGGTCGAGCAGGTCGCTCGTGCTCACCGTGCACGGGTGCAGCTCGAGCCGCGCTCCGCGGGCCAGCAGGTTGGCCACGATCGAGCTCTTGACGCCCGTGTCGATCAGCGCCACGCGCGGCCCGCCGCGGCCCGCCGCGGGCTCGAGCACCTGGGTCTCGGCCGGGGTTACCTCGCGGGCCAGGTCGAGTCCCGTCATCGAAGGCTCGGCGTGGACGCGTTCGAGGGCCTCGGACTCGGCGACCGACACTGGGAATAGCCCGCCCCGCATGGCCCCCTTGTCGCGGATGTGGCGGACCAGGGCGCGGGTATCGACCCCGGTGATGCCCGGGATCCCGCAGTCGTTCAGCCAATCGAGCCATCCCCGCTCGGCCGACGGCGCGTCCTCGCGATTGACCGCGGCGCGCATGATCGCCGCCCGGGCGTGGATGCGGTCGGACTCCATGGCCACGGCGCTGACCCCGTAATTGCCGATGTGGGGGTAGGTGAAGACGATCAGCTGGCGGGCGTAGCTGGGATCGGTCATCGATTCCTGATAACCCGACATCGCGGTGTTGAAGACCACCTCGCCGGTGGTCTGCCCGGGCGCGCCGCAGGCCAGGCCGTCGAAGCGCGTCCCGTCCTCGAGCAGCACGAAGGCGCTCGCCGGCGGCCCACCCCGCCCGGCCTGGGCCGGCGGGGCCGAGCCGTTGGAAGAGCTCGGCCGGGTCATCGGACGAGCTCCTGCACGGCCTTGAACTCCGGGCTCCCGGCCCGTTCGAGCAGCTCGAACAGGGCGGTCTCGGTCGACGTGCGCAGCGCTCCGGCGCGCTCCATCTTGGCCAGCCCCAACTCGCGGTTGGACGCGGTGCGCGAGGACACCGCGTCGGCGACCACCTGCACCTCCAGCCCGCGTTCGAGCAGGTCGTGGGCGGTCTGGCTCACGCACACGTGCGCCTCGATTCCGCATATGAGCGCCTGGTCGCGACCGCTCAGATCGAACCCCTCGGCCCGGGCGGCCGAGAACACCACCTTCTCTACGCGGGGGATGCCCTCGAGGTGACGCGCGACCTCTGGCACAGTGTCGCCCAGACCGCGGGGGTACTGCTCGGTGACCACGATCGGCAGCTCCAGGATGCGGGCCGCCTGCGCGAGGATGGCGGCGTTGCCCGCCACCTCCTCGAAGCGCTCGACCGCCGGGCGGAAGGCCTCCTGGAGGTCGATCATCACGAGCACGGTGCGGTCGCGCTCGAGCAGGCCGGCGGTCATGCCGGGGCCAGCGCCCACGAGCGCTCGCGGTAGGCGACCCGGCCGTCGGCCACGGTCAGCAGCATCCTTCCCTGCAGGCGCCGGCCGGCGAAGCAGCAGTTCTGCGAGCGGCTCTCCCAGCCGGCCTCCCCGGCCCGCCAGCTCGCGTTCAGGTCGGCGAGACACAGGTTGGCCGGCTCGCCGGGCGCGATGCGCGGCACCGGGAGTCCCATGACCTCGGCGCCGGCCGTCAGGCGCTCGACCAGCACCGAGAGCGAGAGCACCCCGGGCACCACCAACCCATCGTGGAGGGCGGCGAACGCGGTCTCGAGCCCGGTGGTTCCCATCGCGGCCTGCTCGAACGGAACCTCCTTCTCCTCGCGCGCGTGGGGAGCGTGGTCGGTCGCCACGCAGTCGATGACGCCGGTACGCAGTCCATCGATGAGCGCTTGGCGGTCGGCTTCGGTGCGCACGGGGGGGTTCATCTTCAGGCTCGTGTCCAGGGAGCGGACGTCTTCGTCGGTGAGCAGCAGGTGGTGCGGGCATGCCTCGGCGCTGACCCGGGTCCCGCTCTCTCGCGCCGCCGCCACCGCGCGCACGGACTCCTCGCACGACAGATGTTGGATGTGCACGCGCGCCTGCTCGTGGGCGGCCAGGGCGAGGTCGCGCGCGACCATCGTCGATTCGGACAGGCTGGGAATACCCCGGATGCCGAGCTCGGCCGCGACGCGCCCCTCGTGGAGCGCCCCTCCCCCGGACAGGCTGAGATCCTCCTCGTGCAGGGCCAGCACCCCGCCGCACAGCCGCTGGTACTGCATCGCCAGCCGCAGGACCTCGGCCGAGGACACCGGCCGGCCATCGTCGGTGAACCCCAGCGCACCGGCCTCGCGGAGCTCGGCCATCTCGGTGAGCGCCAGGCCGTCGAGGCCGCGGGTGATCGCGCCCAGGAACCCGACCGGGACCCGGGCCTCGCGGGCGGCGGCCTCGCGCAGCGCGCCGACGAGCTCGGGGGAGTCGACGACGGGGTCGGTGTTGGGCATCGCCACCACCGCGCAGAACCCTCCGGCCGCGGCTGCCCGGGTGCCCGTCTCCATGTCTTCCTTGTGCTCCTGGCCCGGCGTGCGCAGGTGCACGTGCGGATCGACGAAGCCGGGAAACAGATGGTGCTCGGCGCCGTCGATCACCTCGGCCCCCTCGGGCGCGGGCAGCGTCCCGGGGCCACCGAGCTCGGCGATCATCCCGTCCCGGACGAGCACGTCGGCCGGGCCGTCGACGCCGGCCCGCGGGTCGAGGGCGTGAGCCCCGCGAATGAGCAGCTGGGCGGATGGGCCGCCGGCGGCGACCAGGACCGTCATGCCGGCTGGGGCTCGGGCGCCGGTGGCGTCAGCTCCAGCACGGGCGCCGGCTCGGGCGGTGCGACGGCCAGGAGCTCGTACAGAACCGCCATGCGCACGAGCACGCCCGCCTGGACCTGCTCGTCGATCAGCGACTGGGGCGAGTCGATGACGTCCCCGGAGAGCTCGACCCCGCGGTTGACCGGCCCCGGGTGCATCAGCAGCTGGCGCGGGCCCAGGCGGCGGGGGGTGATCTGGTAGCGGGCGACGTATTCGCGCAGCGACGGCACGAAGGGCTCGCTCATGCGCTCGTTCTGCATCCGCAGCGCGTAGACCACGTCGGCCTCCCTGAGGTCGTCGAGGTCGTAGCGAATCTCGCACCCGAGCGCGGCCAGCTCCCTCGGGACCAGCGTGGGAGGCCCGCACAGGGTCACGTGGGCGCCCATGGTGTGAAAGGCGAGGATGTTCGAGCGGGCAACCCGCGAGTGCAGCACGTCGCCGACGATCCATACCCGCCGCCCGTCGAGAGAACCCAGCCGGCGGCTCAAGGTGTACAGGTCGAGCAGGGCCTGGGTGGGGTGCTCGTGCTTGCCGTCGCCGGCGTTGATCACGCTGGCGGCGGTCCAGCTCGCGACCAGGGCCGCCGCACCCGCGTAGGGCGACCGGATCACGATCGCGTCCGGGCGGTAGGCCGAAAGCGTGGCCACCGTGTCCTTGAGCGACTCGCCCTTCTCGACCGAAGATCCGGCGGCGGCGAAGTTCTGGACGTCGGCCGAGAGGGTCTTGGCGGCCAGCTCGAAGGACGAACGCGTGCGGGTCGAGGCCTCGTAGAAGAGGTTGAGCACCAGACGCCCCCGCAGCGCGGGCACCTTCCTGACCTCGCGACCGAAGACCTCGGCGAACGACGCCGCCCGGGCCAGGAGGCGCTCGATCTCCGGGCGATCCAGGTCGGAGATGGAGAGCAGGTGGCGCCGACTCATACCAGGGCCTCGTGGGCTCCAGGCGTGGGCTGGGGGTCGGCGGCGACGATCGCCACCTCGTCTATCCCGTCGAGTTCGTTGACCCGAACGTTGACCCGCTCGGCCCGCGCGGTGGGCAGATTCTTACCCACGTAGTCGGGGCGGATGGGCAGCTCCCGGTGGCCCCGGTCGACCAGCACCGCGAGCTGCACCCGCGACGGCCGGCCGTAGTCGAAGAGCACGTCGATGGCCGCTCTGGCGGTACGCCCCGTGTAGAGGACGTCATCCACCAGCACCACCGTCAGCCCCTCCAACGGAAACTCCAGGTGCGAGGCGTGGACGATCGGAGCCTCCGGCCGGCTGGTGAGATCGTCGCGGTAGAAGGCGATATCCACGTCCCCCACCGGGACGACGGACTCGAGCAGGTCTCCGACGAGCTCCTGCAGACGGCGGGCGAGGAAAGCACCCCGGCGATGAATGCCAACCAGCGCCAGCCGCTCGGGATGGGCGTTGCGTTCGACGATCTCGTGCGCTATGCGGACGAGGGTCCGGCGCACATCGTCGCGATCGAGCACGACGCGTTCGTTGGGCATGGTTCCTTCCTGGTCTCTCGGGACCGGGTTAAAGGAGCGCGCTGAATGTAGCAGCCGTGGTTGACGGGCAAGGCCCGCCGCCGCCCCGCCCACCCGCGCCCCAGGCGGATCCGGCCGGGCGCTGCCCTATGCCACGACCGGACCGGCGGCCGGCGCGCCGCGCGACTGACCCTCCCAGCGACGAAGCGCCGGGGGACCCTTCTCGGGCAGCGGCACCTCGATGGTGTCGAAGTCGCGGGGAACCTCGGTGGCGGCGAAGACGGCCCGCGCCTCGTCGCGCAGCTCACCGCCGGCGTAGCGGGTCGAGATGTGCGTGAGCGCGAGCAGTCGAACGTCGGCCTCGAGCGCGAGCTGGGCGGCCTGACGGGCGGTCGTGTGCTCGGTGTGGCGGGCCCGGTCTGCCTCCTCGTCGCCGAACGTCGCCTCGTGGACGAGCAGGTCGGCCTGGTGCGAGGCCACCGCGACCGCCTCGCACGGCGCCGTGTCGCCCGAGATGACGATCTTGCGTCCCGGGCGCGAGGGGCCCATGACCTGCTCGGGGGCGACTCCGGCGATCGTCTCTCCGTGCTGCAGGCGCCCGAAGTCGGGGCCCGGTCGCACCCCAAGACGCTCGGCGAGCTCGGCGTCGAAGCGCCCGGGCCGGACGTCCTCGACCAGCGCGTACCCGAGGGCGGAGCCGCGGTGGCGTACGGTGAACGCGGTCACCGAGTAGCCATCGTGGGGCACGCCGTCGCCGGACTGAAGCTCGGCGACGGACATCGGAAAGTGCAGGCGACCGTAGATGGGGCGCAGGCCGTTGAGCAGCGCGACCGTTCCGACTGGCCCGTAGACGGTCAGCGGCCGCTCTCGGTCGCGCAGCTCGAATGACTTGATCATGCCCAGCAGGCCCAGCCAATGATCGAGGTGCAGGTGGGTGAGGAACACCTCGTCGACGTCCACCAGACCGACCGAGCGGACGAGCTGGCGCTGCGTTCCCTCGCCGCAGTCGAACAGCAGACGGTCGCCGCCGCACCGCAGCAGCAGCGCTGGCAGCCCGCGCCGCGCGCTCGGCACCGAACCCGCCGTTCCCGCGAAGAAGACCGAGAGGTCCATATTCGCAACGGTAGCGGCGACCGGCGCGCCGGAGGGCGCCAACCAGGCACCCGGCGAGTCCCGAAATCGGGCGGGCGGATCAGCGGGTGTCCGGCCCGGCCACGTATCCTGAGCTGCCCAGCGCCCGTAGCTCAGGGGATAGAGCGCTCGCCTCCGGAGCGAGAGGTCGCAGGTTCAAATCCTGCCGGGCGCGCTCGGGCTTCCTCTGCGCCCTGGTACATACGACGCCGTATGCCGGCCACACGGCGTGGCCCGGGGGTCTTCTTCAGATCCCGTGCCTCGGTCGTCCCCGGGGAGCACCAGACCTCGGGCTTGCCGACCGCGGCAAGCAGGTTGTCAGCGGCTTGGGGAGCGGTTAGGGTCGAATCGAATATCGGCGTGGCGATCACGGATCCTGCGGCGATGGTCGCTCGCGATGGGTCGCCGGTAAGAGGAGGTTTCCGGATGAGCTCCAAGCGGGCAACCCGCACGATCTGGTGTGGCCACGGACTGTGTATCGCGACGCTGGTCATGGCGCCTGCTGTGCTGGCGCCTGTGGCGCTGGCGCATCCAAGGGTGCCCCATCATCGCGGGCATGGGACCAAGCACAAGAAGAAGACCACGGTGCTGGTCCACTGCGCTGCTGCGACCGTCACGTGCACGGGCACCCCGGGACCCCAGGGCCCCCAAGGGCCCCGTGGCGGCCAGGGCAACCCAGGCGTTCAGGGACTCCAGGGGCCGCCGGGGCCCCAGGGCCCGCAGGCTATCCAGGGCACTCAGGGCCCGCCTGGGGCGCCAGGCGCGACCGGCGCTACCGGCTCCGCGGGAACTAGCGGCGCCAATGGTATGACCGGCAGCACCGGTTCAACGGGTGCGGCCGGTCCGACCGGGCCCGCTGGGGCCACCGGGGCGGGGGGCGCCACTGGCCCGACCGGAGCGACTGGAACCAACGGCACCAACGGCACCAACGGCGCTACCGGTGCGAGAGGTGCGACAGGTGCGACAGGCGCGACCGGAAGCGGCGCCACGGGGGCTACGGGTCCGACCGGCCCAACTGGCCCCTCGACGGGTGCCGCCGGCGGCGCGCTCACAGGTACCTACCCCGATCCGAACCTGCATGTAACTGGGGGTGACAACGGCGCCACCGCCTGCAACACCGGGGAGTTCGTCTCGGCCCTCTCAGGCCTTGCCGTGCTGACATGCGCGCCGACGAACTCGAACACGGTGCTCGGCAATAGTGCGCAGCCAACCCTCTCCGGCCCCGGCGGTGACACAGCGGTCGGCCAGAGCGCGCTGCACGCCAACACGCAGGCTGTAAACGACACCGCTATCGGCGTGAACGCTCTGCAGCACGCCGATGACCCCGCTGGGGTAGGCGCCGGCAGCACCAACTCGGCGCTCGGAGTCAACGCGCTGCAGAGCAACACCAGCGGCAGCAACAACACCGCGGTCGGAGTCAGCGCACTGACCAGCAACACCGGCAGCGGCAACTCGACGGCGGTCGGCAGCTTCGCGCTGGCAAACAACACGGCCGACAGCACCGTCGGGGTCGGCCAGAACGCGCTGACCGCGAACACGTTCGGCGCACGCAACACTGCCGTCGGGACTGGTGCGCTCGCGGCGATCGCCGGCAACGTCAGCGACAACACCGCGCTCGGCTACCACGCGCTGAATACGAGGGGCACCGGGG
>DASZHF010000148.1:0-7225 GCA_035938095.1 Solirubrobacteraceae bacterium | reverse complement strand
GCAGCGGCTCGTTGACGGAGTCCAGCAGCACCACCTGCGCGAGATGCAGGAGCGCGTCGACCGCCTCCGGGTGTCCGTGGGGCGACCAGATGACGGTGGGGAGGTCCGACACGACGAGGGGATCGATCACGGAGGCGAGGTTGGGGATGTGACCGGGCCCCACGTAGACGATCACCGATTCGCGCGTGAGGGCGAACTCGCCCGGCTTGGGCTCGACGTCCGAGGCGACGTTCGCGATCGCCCCCAGCGTCTTGCGCCCCGGCTCCACCGCGCACACCACGGTTCGGGAGGGGTGGTAGCGGCCCACACCACGAAGTCGGTTGGCGATCTCCCCGCTCCATTCCCGGTCCACGATGCACACCAGGTTGAGCACGCGCGCGGGCACGTAAGACTCGTTCTCCGCGTGGCGCTCGGCCAGCAAGCGGCGCAGCGCCGCCTCGATCTGGTCGGGCGAGGTGTCCTCGGCGCTCCAGACGTGGTCGGAGACCGCGGGCACGGCTAACTGGCGTCCGGCGCGCCGGCGTCGCTCATAGGGCGCGCCACTGATCGTCGCCGAGCAGCAACGACTCGGCCTCCGCTGGGCCCTGGCTGCCGGCCGGGTACTGGGGAAGCGGTCCCGGCGTGCGTTCCCACGTCTGGACGATGGGGTCGCAAATGCGCCACTGCGCCTCGACCTCGTCGTTGCGGGTGAACAGGGTCGCATCGCCGCGCATGGCGTCGGTGATCAGGCGCTCGTAGGCCTCGGGGGACTGCGAGAGGAAAGCGGTCCCGTAGAGGAACTCCATCTGCACCGGGCGGATGATCAGCCGGGTGCCCGGGATCTTGGCTCCGATCGACAGCGACACGCCCTCGTTGGGCTGGATGGTGAGCACGAGCTGATTCGGCTTGACCCCGAGCGAGCCGGCCTGGTCGAAGGCGAGATGGGGTACGGGCTTGAGCATGACCGCGATCTCGGTCACCTTGCGCGCCAGCCGCTTGCCCGTGCGCAGGTAGAAGGGCACGCCGGCCCAGCGCCAGTTGTCGATCCGCAGGCGCAGCGCCGCGTAGGTCTCGGTGTTCGAGTCGGGGGGCACGCCCTCCTCCTGCAGGTACCCGACGCACTCCGCGCCGCCGACGACCCCGGGCCCGTACTGGGCCCGCACGGCCATACGGGGGATGTCCTCGGGGGTGGGCGCGGGCATCGAGCGCACGACCTTGACCTTCTCGTCGCGGACCGGATCGGCCGAGAAGTCCACCGGCGCCTCCATGGCCAGCAGCGTCAGGAGCTGGAGCATGTGGTTCTGCACCAGGTCGCGCAGGGCCCCCGCCTTGTCGTAGTAGCCGGCGCGCGAGCCGATCCCGATGTCCTCGGCCGCGGTGATCTGGACGTGGTCGATGTAGTTGCGATTCCACAGCGGCTCGAACATGTAGTTGGCGAAGCGGAAGGCCAGCACGTTCTGGACCGTTTCCTTGCCTAGGTAGTGGTCGATGCGAAAGACCTGGCTCTCTTCGAAGACGGCCAGCACCTGCGCGTTGAGCCGCTTGGCCTCGGCCAGGGTGGTCCCGAACGGCTTCTCGATCACGATCCGCACCTCGGCACCCTCGAGGCGGTCCAGGTGCTGGCGCCCCAGCTCGGTGACGATGACCGGGAAGAACTCCGGTGCGGTCGACAGATAGAAGACCCGGTTGAACGGGATGTCGGCCGCCTTGTCGAACTCGGACAGGGTGTCGGCCAGCCGGTGGTACACCGAGTCGTCGTCGAAGGACCCCGGTATGTAGCGGATGTCCTCGAGCAGTCCCTGGAGCACGTGCTCGTCGGGAGGGCGCCGGGAGAAGTTGCGGATCGCCTCCACGGCGATGGTGCGGTACTCCTCGTGGGCGTGGTCGCTGCGCGAGACTCCGACGAGATGGAATTGCTCGGGGAGCGCGCCGTCGTGGGCCAGGTTGTACAGAGCCGGCAGGATCTTGCGCCGGGCCAGGTCGCCCGTGGCGCCGAAGATGACCAGGCTGGTCGGGTGGATGGGAAGGCGCTCGAGGCCTTCCACCAGGGGGTTGCCGTCGGTCTCGGGCCCGGCGCGGGGAGCGGTCTGGACCGCGGCGCCGTCGCTCATGACCGCGAGCGCACTGCGTGTCCGCCGAACTGGTTGCGCAGCGCCGCCAGCACGCGAGCGCTGTAGTCGCCGCCGCGGCGCGAGTAGAAGCGCGCGTACAGCGAGGTCGATATGACCGGCGTGGGGACGTCCTTGTCGATCGCGTCCTCGATCGTCCAGCGCCCCTCGCCCGAGTCGTCGACCCAGCCCTCCAGCTGCGCGAGGTCGTTGCCGTCGGCGTCGAAGGCCCGCGCGGCCAGCTCGCACAGCCACGAGCGCACGACCGACCCCTGGTTCCACAGGTGCGCGATCTTGGCGTTGTCGAGACCGAACTCCGAGCGGTGCATGAGCTCGAAGCCCTCGGCGTAGGCCTGCATCAGCCCGTACTCGACGCCGTTGTGGACCATCTTGACGTAGTGGCCCGCTCCGTTGGGGCCGAAGTGGGCCCAGCCGTAGTCGCCGACGGCGGCGCGATCCTCGTCGCGCGTCGGCGGGGCCAGGACGTCGAGGATCGGCGCCAGGCGCTGCACGCTCTCATCGGGACCGCCGACCATCATGCAATAGCCGACCTGCAGTCCCCACACCCCGCCGCTGACGCCCACGTCGACGTACTTGATGCCCTTGGGCTCCAGCGCGAGCGCGCGGCGCTTGTCGTCGGTCCACTTGGAGTTGCCCCCGTCGATGATCATGTCGCCGGGCTGCATGAGGTCCGCCAGCGCCTCGACGGTCTGCTGGGTGGGGTCCCCGGCGGGCACCATGATCCACACGGCGCGGGGCGGGGCGAGCTTCTGCACCAGTTCCTCCAGCGATCCGGCCCCGGCGGCTCCATGCTCGACGGCGGCGCCGACGGCCTCGGCCGAGAAGTCGAACGCCACCACCTCGTGCTCGGAGTCGCGGCGGATGCGGTGGACCATGTTCCCGCCCATCTTGCCCAGGCCCACGAAGCCGATCTGCATCACAGCACCTCCCGGATCCGGTCCTCGAGCTCGCCCAGGGCGCGGGCGGGATCGGCGCCCGACAGGCGGACGCGCTCGGCCGGCAGGCCATGGGCGCGCAGCGTCTGCAGGTCTCCGATCGCCTGCGCGTCGCGGAGCGTCCGGAATCCGTACGGCGCGCCCGGGATGTCCGCGTCCTCCTCCGCATCTCCGACCAGTTCGAGGAAGCGGCCCGTCGGTGGTCCGCCCTTGTGGAACTGACCGGTGGAGTGCAGGTAGCGCGGTCCGTAACCGAAGGTGGTGGTCGCCCGGGTCTTCGCGCGGATCGTCGCGCGCAGGCTCGCCACCGCCTCGTCGAACGCCTCCGACGGCGCCACGTATCCCAGGATCGCCACGTAGCTGGGCGGCGCCGCCGGCTCCAGCAGCGCCTTTAGCGCGGCGTCGTCGGCGTCGGGCAGCTCGGGCAGCTGGCCGTTGGCCTCGAACTCCTTCAGTACCCGGGCCGTGTTGTCCTTGGCCTCCTGCACGTTGGGCTGGTCGAACGGGTTGATGCCCAGGACCCAGCCGGCGGTGGCGGTGGCGAGCTCCGAGAAGAAGAAGATCCGGCCCAGGTCCTCGGGTCCGTGGGCCGCGAGGGTCAGAGTTGGGTGGCCAGCATCGGCCAGCGCCTGGACCGCCTTGTCGTGGCCCTCGTCCGGAGCGTCGGCGTTTCGCAGGTAGGCGAACACCCGGTCCTCGCCGTAGGCGGCCGGGTCGCCCAGCGGCTCGCCCGCCACCGGCAGGATCCCGCGCCCGTGCTTGCCCGTGCTCTCGGCCACGAGCTGCTCGGCCCACAGGCCGAAGCTCGAGAGAGGCTCGGACACCACGAAGGTCAGCTTGTCGCGCCCGTGCAGGGCGAGCTCGCCGAGCGCCAGCCCCAGCCACAGTCCCGAGTTCGAGGCGGTGTTCAAGCTCATGCTCGCCTGCTCGGCCACCGCCGCCCCGTCGAGCAGGGCCACCAGGTCGACCCCCATGAGCGCGGCGGGAACCAGCCCGAACAGCGACAGCGCCGAGTAGCGCCCGCCGATGTTGGGATCGTTGACGAAGCTGTGGCGAAAGCCGTTGGCCTCGGCCAGCTCGAGCAGCGAGCTCCCGGGGTCGGTGATGGCCACGAAGTGGCGCCCGGCGCCGGAGCCGACCAGTTCGGTCATCCGGGCGTGGAAATGGCGGAACAGGCTCAGCGTCTCGATGGTGCCGCCCGACTTGGTGGAGACCAGGAACAGCGTGCGCTCCAGGTCGACGGCCCGCTCGACGGCGAGCACGGCGCCGGGGTCGGTCGAGTCGAGGACGTGCAGGCGCAGGGCGCCGTCGGCCCCGGCGGCGCGCCCGTTCGGGGACGCTCCCTCGCGCGCGGCGGCGAAGCTCGCGCGCAGCACCTCGGGGGCCAGGCTCGAGCCGCCCATCCCGAGCAGAACCGCGTCGGTCAGGCCCTCCTCGACGCACGAGCGCACGAACTCGCGCAGCTCGGGCACGCGCGGGCGCATCGCGTGCACGATGGTCAACCAGCCCAGGCGGTTTGAGATCTCGGGCCCGCCGCCCCACAGCGACTCGTCGCGCTGCCAGATCCGGCGCGCGACGTCCTGTTCGGCGGCGGTCTTGACCCGCTCGGCGATCGGCTCGAGCAGCGCCTCTGGAATCGAGGCCTCGATCGTCTTCGGGCGCCCGGTGATGATCGCGTCGCGCTTGGCCTCGATGCCCGCCAGCAGCTTCTGCTGGGGCACGATGAACGCCTCGATACCGTCCTCCAGCAGCTTGCGCGTCACGTCGTCGATGTCGATCCCGGCCTCGGCCAGCGCCCGCAGCTCGGCGCTCGGATCGCGATCGACGGTCGCCTCGCCCGTGATCTCGCCGCGCTCGGCCACGGCCATCAGCGTCGCCATCGGCATGGTGTTGACGGTGTCGGGGCCGACCAGCTCCTCGACGTACTTGGTCTCGCGGTACTCCGGGTTCTTGACCCCGGTCGAGGCCCACAACGGGCGCTGGACCGCCACTCCCGCCTGCTTCAGGACCGCGAAGCGGTCCCCATAAAAAATATCCTTGAAGCGCTGGTAGGCGGCCCGCGCGTTGGCGACCGCCGCCGTGCCCGCGAGGTCCGTGCGCCCCAGCTTCTCCAGGCGCTTGTCGACCTCGGTGTCCACGCGCGAGACGAAGAACGACGCCACGGAGTGGACGTCGGTGGACTTGCCCTCCGCCTGGCGGCGCTCGATACCGCGGATGAACGCCTCGGCCACGTCGGCGTAGGCCTGAACCGAGAACAGCAGCGTGATGTTGACGTTGACGCCCTCGTAGATCATCTGCTCGATCGCGGGAACGCCCTCGGTGGTGCCGGGAATCTTGATGAAGATGTTGGGGCGGTCGACGCGCTCCCAGAACATGCGCGCCTGCTCGATCGTGACCTCGGTGTCGTGCGCTGCGTCGGGTTCGACCTCCAGCGACACGTAGCCGTCGAGCCCGCCCGTCTCCTCCCACACCGGGCGCAGGACGTCGGCGGCCGTCTGCACGTCTAGCACCGCCATCTGGCGGTAGATCTCGTGGACCGGCACGCCCGCGCGCGCGAGCTCCTCCAGCTGTTCGTCGTAGTCCTCGCAGCCGAGGATCGCCTTCTCGAAGATCGCCGGGTTGGAGGTGACGCCGCGCAGGCAGTCCTCCTCGATCAGGCGCCGGAGCTCGCCGGTCTCGATCAGATCGCGGCGGATCTGGTCCAGCCACACGCTCGTGCCCGCGGCGGTCAGGGCGGCCAGTCGCGGGTTGACCTTGGCCGAAACGCTCATCGTCTGCCTCCTCGTCTAGGTCCTATCGATCGCTGGCGCTGCCCACCACGGCGCGTTCCATGGCCGCGCGCCCGAGCTCGGCGGCGTGCTGGGCCGTGATGCCGAAGTGCTCGTACACCGCCGGGGCGGGCCCCGACTCGCCGAAGGTCTCCATCCCCAGGAAGCTGCCGTAGGGTCCGATCCACCGATCCCAGCCCACCGGGCTGGCGGCCTCGACCGCCACGCGGGCGCCGCAGGCGGGCGGCAGGACCCGATCCCGGTAGGACTGCTCGGCGCGGGCGAAGGTGTCCATGCAGGGCATGCTCACCACCCGGACCGCGACCCCGTCGCCGGCGAGCATGTCGGCCGCCTCCAGGCACAGCGAGACCTCGGAGCCCGTGCCGATCAGGATCAGCTCGGGCTCGGCGTCCTCGGGGTCGCGCAGCACGTAGGCGCCGCGCTCGATGGCGTCGTCGGGGATCGCGTCGGGGGCGAGCACCGGCAGGCTCTGGCGCGACAGGGCCAGGACCGTGGGCGCCTCGTTCTGGCGCAGGGCAAAGCGCCAGGCCAGAGCGGTCTCGTTGGCGTCCGCTGGGCGCACGACGTTCAGCCGCGGCATCGCTCGCAGCCCGGCCAGGTGCTCGATGGGCTGGTGCGTGGGGCCGTCCTCGCCGAGTCCGATCGAGTCGTGTGTGTACACCCAGATCGACGGGAGCTTCATGAGCGCCGACAGTCGCACGGCGGGGCGCATGTAGTCCACGAAGCACAGGAAGGTGCCGCCGAAGGCGCGGAATCCGTGCAGCCCCAGCCCGTTGACGATCGTCCCCATCCCGTGCTCGCGCACGCCGAAGCGCAGGTTGCGCCCTCCATAGCTGTCGCGCTGCACGTCCCAGCCGTCCTCGATGTCGGTGTTGTTGGAGGTGGCCAGGTCGGCCGAGCCCCCGACGAGCTGGGGGATGGCGCGGGCCGCCCATTGGATTGACTGGCCCGAGGCCTGCCGGGTGGCCAGCTTCTTCTCCCCCGGCTCGAAGCGGGGTGGGTCGGCGTCCCAGCCTTCGGGCAGCAGGCCGGTCTCGATCATATGGAGCAGCTGCGCCTTCTCGGGGTGGGCCGCTCGGTAGGCGTCGAAGCGCTCCCGCCATTCCCGCTCGAACTCGCGGCCCCGCTCGCAGCAGTTGCGGAAGTGCGCGAGCGCCTCTTCGGGGACGTAGAAATGCGCGTCCGGGTCCCAGCCGTAGAACTCCTTGGTCAGCCGGACCTCCTCCTCGCCCAGCGGCGAGCCGTGGGCGGCCGAGGTGTCCTGCTTGTGCGGGCTGCCGTAGCCGATGTGGCTGCGCACGATGATCAGCGAGGGCCGGTCCTCGACCTCGATCGCGGCCCGGGTGGCGCGCTCGAGCGTCTCGACCCCCAGGTCGTCGCCGACGTCCTGCAC
>DASZHF010000147.1:0-6476 GCA_035938095.1 Solirubrobacteraceae bacterium | reverse complement strand
CAGGACGTATGTGCCCTGGGCGTGCGTGGTCACGAACGCGTCGGGCTCGGCGATCGACCGATCGACATGGGTCTCGGCGGCGAAGTTGACGATCGCGTCGACGCCTTCGGCCGCCTGATCGACCGCGGCGGCGTCCTCGATTGCGCCGTGGTGAAACGAGAAGCGGGAATCGCGCTCGACGTCGTGGAGGTTCTCGCGGCGGCCCGCGTAGGTGAGCTTGTCGAGCACCACCGCCTCGTCAGTCGTCTCGCGCAGGCGCACGCGCACGAAGTTCGAGCCGATGAAGCCGGCGCCCCCGCAGACCAGCAGCCTCATCGCGCCACCCCACCGGAGAGGGCGTGGCGCTCGGCGAGATAGGCGCGCACCCCCTCGGGCCAGGACGGAAGGCGGGGCGCGTCGGTCCGCTCGCTGGCCAGCACGCTGTACGCCGGGCGCGGGGCGGGCCGGGCGGTGGCCGCGGTGCTGGTCGGGAGGACGCGGCAGGGCAAGCCCGCCTGCTCGAAGACCTCGCGCGCGAGCTCGTTCCAGGAGCACGAGCCGGTGCCCGCGACGTGGTAGATGCCGCTGGCGCGCCCTCCATCGGGCCGGCGCCCGTCGCGGCCGGTGCGCCCCTCGCCGCCGGCGCGCGCCCCGCCGCCCGCGCCCCGCTCGGAGAGCTCGAGCAGCGCCGGGGCGAGATGCCCGGTCCAGGTCGGGCAGCCGACCTGGTCGTCGACCACCAGGACCTCCTCGCGGTGTGCGCCCAGACCGAGCATGGTGTCCACGAAGTTGCGCCCGCCCGAGCCGAACAGCCAAGAGCTGCGAACGATGATGTGCCCGGGCCAGGCGCTCATGATTTGGTGCTCGCCCGCGAGCTTTGACCGACCGTAGGCCGACCGGGGCCCGGTGGGGTCCGACTCGACGTAAGGGCGGGCGGACGCTCCGGCGTTCCCCCCCTCGGCCCGCCCTGCCCCCGAGAACACATAGTCGGTGGAGACGTGCACCATGACCGCTCCGGCCTCGGCTGCCGCCCGAGCGACATTCCCGGCGCCGTCGCCGTTGACCGCCAGGGCGGCCTCGGGCTCTGACTCGGCTCCGTCGACGTCGGTCCACGCGGCGCAGTTGACGACCGCCTCGGGGCCCGCCGCCGCCACGGTCGCCGCGACGGCGTCGGCGTCGACGACGTCGAGCTCCGCGCGACCGAGGGCCCGGACGTCGTGTCCGCGGTCGCGGGCCGCGGCCGCCACGGCCCGGCCGAGCATGCCGTGGGCGCCTGTCACGAGCAGGCGCATCAGCGGCCCGCGGGGGAGACGGGGTCCGCGAGCAGAACCGGGGAGACGGGGCCCGCGAGGGCGAGCACAGCGGGAAGGGCGGGGCCCACAAGCAGAGCGGAGTCGCACGCACGCATGGCGTTAGGGGATGGCGATCTCCGAGTTGTCGCCGACGAGGAAGCGGTACGTGCGGGGCTGACGCCGCTCGTGGTCGACACGCACGTTGCGCCCCAGCAGCGACGACTCCATGCGCCGATCGAGCTTGCACACCGAGCAGCCGGCCAGCAGGATCGAATGCTCGATCTCGGATTGCTCCACCAGGCAGTCCTCGCCGATCGCCGTGTAGGGGCCTACGTAAGCGTCGACGATGCGCGCCCCCGCCCCGATGATGCTCGGCCCGCGCACGGTCGAGCGTTCGAGCCGGGCCCCGGGTTCGACAATCACACGTCCGTCGGTCTGCGAGTCGACGAGCTCGCCCTCCACGCGGCGCTCGATGGTGTCGAGGATCAGGCGGTTGGCCTCGAGCATGTCCACCAGCCGACCGGTGTCCTTCCACCAGCCCTTGACCACGTGCGGCTCCACCCGCCGCCCATTATCGACCAGCGTCTGAATGGCGTCGGTTATCTCCAGCTCGCCCCGGGCGCTGGGCGCGATCGCGCGCGCGGCGTCGTGCACCGCGGCGGTGAACATGTACACACCCACCAGCGCGAGGTCGCTGATCGACTCGGCCGGCTTCTCGACCAGGCGCACGACGCGCCCGGGCGAACCGTCCCGCGAGCCCTCGGACTCGAGCACGGCGACGCCGTAGTTCTCCGGATCACTCACCGGTGTGAGCAGGATCAGGGCGTCCGGCTCGTGCTCGCGGAACGCGTCGACCAGGTCGCGGATGCCTCCCTGGAGGATGTTGTCGCCCAGGTACATCACGAACGGGTCGGCGCCAAGGAACGGCTCGGCCGTGAGAACGGCATGCGCCAGGCCGAGCGGTTCCTGCTGCTCGACGTAATGCACGCGCACGCCGAAGCGCGAGCCGTCCCCCACCGCCGCGCGGATCTCCTCGCCGGTCTCCGGGGCGATGATGATCCCGACCTCGGAGATCCCAGCCTCCGACATGGCCTCGAGCCCGTAGAACAGGACGGGCTTGTTGGCGACCGGGACGAGCTGCTTGGCGCTCGTGTGGGTGATGGGGCGCAGGCGCGTCCCCCGGCCGCCCGACAGGATCAGACCTTTGAGCCGCTCCACGGTCAGGAGCGTAGACCACGCCCACGCCCCAGCCGGAGGGGGCGTGAGCCCCCGGAGGCCATCAGCTCAGGGGCACGAGCCCGCGAAGGCCATCGGCTGTCAGTACGCCCCGCCCAGCTTGCGGTGGTCCCAGGTGGCCCGCTCGCGCTCGACGAACTGCAGGGCCACGCGTTTGCGGGCCTGGGCCTCGACCATCTGCCGGACCTCGGGCGCGAGCTCGCGCCCGAGGGCGGAATGGCGGGTGAAGATCTCCAGCCCGAGGGCGGCCACGTCCGCGGTCTCGCGATGGATGATCGCGTCCGTCTTGAGCATCACGCCGCGCAGCAGCTGGTACTCCTCGCCCGCCTCGACCTGGAGCGTGGCCCGCGGATCGCGCTCGAGGTTGCGCACCTTCTGGGAGGCCGCATAGGTCCACGCCCAGAGCTCGGGGCCTCCGGCGCTCGGACTCGCCGCCCCGGCGTCGCGCACCACGTACCACAGGGGCATCAGGTGGGGCCAGCCGTCGCGGCCGTTGGTGGCGCAGGTAACGCAGCGCTGCTCGCCCAGGAACGCGACGACCTCGTCATCGGTCATCTTGATCTGGTCGCGCCGGCTCACGAATGAGGCAGGCTAGCGGGCGCGACACAACGAACGGCGCTCGGGCGCGGCGCTAGCGGCGCACCCTTTTAGCCGCGGCCCTGACCGCCTCGCGCGCATCGGCCGGGGCGAGCACGGTCGCGTCGCCGGCCTCCTTGAGCACCTCGCGCACCAGCCAGTCGGTTCCGGCGAAGCTCAGCTCGACGATCACCGAGCCGTCGTCGAGCTCGCCCACCAGCTTGCGCTGCTCGCGCGCCCAGCGGGCCCGCTCGGGCGAGATCCGCAGGGTCGCACTCCGCGATGCCGGCACCTCGCCGGTGCGAGGCCAGCCCTCGACGTCGGCGGACGGGTTGACTTCGGGGCGGGGCTTGAACGATCTCCGAGTCACGGCGGCGCGCTTGATCCGGTCCAGGCGGAAGTGGCGCACGTCCTTGCGATCGGGATCGTAGGAGGCCACGTACCAGCCTTCACGCCCGTTGATCAGGGCGTAGGGCTCGACCCGGCGCTCGGAGAACTCGTCCTCGTTCTCCTTGTAATACTCGATCTCGAGCAGGCGTCGCTGGGCGATCGCCTCGGACACCACCCGCGCGATGTCGGAGTCGTCTCCGGGTGGCGTGGCCACCTGCAGCCCCTGCTCCATCGGATCCTCGCCCAGAGCGAGCACGATCTTCTCGCGGGCCGAGGCGAGCGAGCCCTCCGGGATGTGCTCGCCGATCAGATCGATCGCCGCCACCAGCGCCTTGGCCTCGACCGGAAGCAGCCGCGCGGGGCGCGCGAAGTTGTCGCTGTAGGGCTCCGGGTCGACCTCGATGTCGCCGGCCTCTGAGACCTCCGCGTAGAGCACGTAGGAGCCGCCGCCGAAGTTGACCACGTTGAGCACGTTGATGTCCTCCCGCAGCTCCGCCTCGGACACGTGCAGCTGGGCGCACAGATCGGCGAGCGCCAGCGTGCGCCCCGCCCGTCCCGCCTCGATGAGGATGCTGGCCAGGGTCACCAGGCGGGCGAAGCGCTCGGGCCGGATCGCCGCCTCGCGCTGGGCGTCGGCATCGCGCGGGCCCCGCCCGTTGCCCTGGTGATCGCCGCGGTCCCCGGCTCGGTCCCCGGCGGACGCCGCGGCGCTGACCGGTCCGGGGCCCGACGAGCTCGCCTTCGGGGGCGCGGCGGCGGACAGGGGCTCGGACGGTGCGCCGCTGTGGGACTCGAGGATCAGCGCCGCGCGGCGGTCGACCTCCTCGGCCAGCTCGGGGGGCGAGAGCACGCGGGCGTGCTCGCCCAGGCCGAGCACCCACGAGGCCAGCTGGCGCGGGCTGGCGTAGGAGGTCACGAACACCCGGTCGCCGGCTCCGTCCCCGGCGGCTGTCCGGCGCTTCGGGGCCCGGCTCGGCTCGGGCGCCGGCTGGTGAATCTCTCCGTAGCGGCCGAAGTGGCGCTCGATCTGCCAGGCGATGCGCTCGGAGACCCAGATCTCGGCCGTGCCCGCCTCGTCGCCCAGCTGCCAGTCGGCCCGGTTGGCATACGACCGGGGATCGAAGTCCGTGGGGCGCTTGAAGTCGTGCTCGGCCTTGGTGGCATAGGCGACCTTCCCCCGGATCCGCGACAGGCGAAAGACGCGCACCGCCCGGCGCTCGTGCGAGTAGCCGAGCAGGTAGAACTGGCCGCCCTGGAACAGGAGGTGGTACGGGTCGACCCGGCGCGAGCCGGTCTCGTCGCGCTCCATCGTGTAGTAGTCGAACGTGATCGTCTTGTGGCGAAAGATCGCGGTCTCGATCTTGGCCAGGCGCTGGGAGAGGTCGTGGCCACCGGCGGAGGCGGTTATGCCCAGAGCGACCGAGCGTTGATCGGGGGCCCGCAGCGGGCTGGGCCGGCCCCACGTGATCTGCTGGAGCGCGAGGCGCAGAGGCTCGGCATAGGCGAACTCGCCGTCCAGGAGCGCCAGCGCCGTCTGGAGCGCCGCGAGCTCCTCGTCTGAGAACTCGATCGGGGGGAGGTGGAAATTCTCGGGCCGCAGGGAGTAGTTCTCCTGCTCCGCGGCGCCGTCGATCGGCTTGTCCACGGTCAGCTGGATGCGCAGGGACTCCAGCTCGGCGCGGTCGGCGTAGAAGCGGCGCGCGAACGCGTCCTCGTTCATTCCGCTGTAGCCCTCGACGTCGCGCCGGATCTCCAGCGCGGTCACCGGCCGGCGTTCCGCCATCAGATAGGAGATCAGCGAAAGCTGCCGGATGAGCTTCTCGGTGTCCTTGGCCATGGGCGCAGACACGATAAGACCCGCCTGGGTTGGGGGCCGTTAGATGCCCTGGGCACGCCGCTATTTGCGGCCTTTCGGCTACCCCTTGGCGCCCGAGCGCGTACAGTGCCGGGCGAGCGTCTCGATAGGGGCTCACAATCGAGGGTGTCGCAGGGGAGAATGGCCCGCCTAAGCCCGCGCGGCGGCGGCGGTGCTGGCGCGCAGGCGGCGGCGAGCAGACATGACGCGGTTGGCGATAATCGACGATCACCCGGCCCTCCGGGAAGGGCTGGAGGCGATGCTGAACGACGGGGGCCTGGAGGTGGTGGGCACCGCGGGCGATCTGTCGGCCGCGCTCGAGCTAGTGGATCGGGTGGATCCCGACGTCGCGGTGGTCGACATCCGGCTCCCCGACGGAACCGGGACCGAGCTCACCCGCCAGCTGCTCGAGCGCCATCCCCGCCTGGGAATCGTCCTGTACACCGGCGACGACGACGCGGAGCTGCTGTTCGAGGGACTCGACTCCGGCGCCCAGGGCTACGCGCTGAAGGCGGGGTCGCTGAACGAGCTCCGAACGGCCATCGAGCGGGTGGCGGCCGGGGGCGCGTACGTGGATCCCCGCCTGGACCGGCTGCTGCTTTCCAGTCCAGCGACCTCGCGGGTCCCCCAGCTCTCGCCCCGCGAGCGCGAGATCATGCACCTGATGGCGGAGGGCCTCACCGCCGAGGCGATCGCCGACGAGATCGACATCTCGGTCGAGACCGTGCGCACCCACGTGCGCAACGCCATCCGCAAGCTCAAGGCCCGCAACCGGGTTCACGCGATTGCCTTGGCTCTCGAGCGGGGCGAGATAACCCTGGATGAGATCGGACCGTCGGGCGGACCGGCGGGCCCAGCCTGAGTGAATCCTCACGGCCTTGGTGACCAGGTAGCCGTCGTGCCCGACCACACCTCGCCGAACCCGCGCATGGACGATGACTTCGTCACCCTCCTGCACGACCTGCGCACACCGCTGGCCATCGTGTCCGGCTTCGCGGAGCTGCTCGTAAACAACGAGAGCACCCTGTCACCCGAACAGCGGCGCGACTACACCGCGCGCATCGCGGCGGCCGCCCGGGAGCTACTCGGACTGCTCGACGACGAGCGGGCGCGGCGCCGCGGTCTGTAGGAGGTCAGGGTCTCGCTAG
>DASZHF010000146.1:0-2578 GCA_035938095.1 Solirubrobacteraceae bacterium | reverse complement strand
GCTCGAGGTCCGCCCTCCACATCGCGCACGGGATCGCTCCGCGCTCGTCGCGCAGCTCGAAGTACACGCGGCTGCGCGTGGGCGGACGCAGGTTCACGACCTCTCCCACGATCTGGACCCGGGCGAACTCGCGCAGGCGCCCGCGCAGGGCGGCGGCGTACTCGCCGACCGCAAACGGGCCGGGCAGCGAGCTCCCGGGGATGCCCGCGTCGGCCGGGGCACCCGACTCGGCAGCGGCACCCGCAACCTCTTGGTGTTCGGCCTCGAGCACGACACACCAACATATCCCCGGCCTCGGACGTCACTCCGGCCCGGGCCTCGGACCTCACTCATAGCCCGGGCCTCGGACCTCACTCGACCCCGGCCTCGGACGTCCCAGGCGCAGGCCCGGGCTCTGACCCCGCCGGCGCCCTCACGCGTCCATGTAGGATTGCCCGCCCCGTGGACCTGACGCTGTCACCCCAGGAGGAGGCCTTCCGCGACGAGTTCCGGGAGTGGCTGGTGGCTAACGACCCGGGACGCGAGCCCGAGGGTGACGAGGCGGGCTTCGAGTTCCGCCGCAACTGGCAGAAGCGCCTGCACGAGGGCGGCTGGGCCGGCGTGTCCTGGCCCCGCGAGTACGGCGGTCGGGGCGCGACCCTGGTGGAACAGGCCATCTACAACGAGGAGGTCGCCCGCGCCAAGTCGCCGTCGGCGGCCAACGTCCTCGGCCTGGCCATGGGCGGCCCCACCGTCATCGCCCACGGGACCGAGGAGCAGAAGCGCCGCTACCTCGAGCCCATCCTGTCGGCCGAGGAGATCTGGTGCCAGGGATTCTCGGAGCCCGACAGCGGGAGCGACCTCGCGTCGCTGAAGACGCGCGCCGTTCGCGACGGCGACGATTGGCTGGTCACCGGCCAGAAGGTTTGGACCACGCTCGCCCACCACGCCAAGTGGTGCATGCTCGTGGCGCGCACCGACCCGGACGCGCCCAAGCACCAGGGGCTCACCTACTTCCTGCTCGACATGGAACAGGACGCCGTCCAGGTCCGCCCGCTGGTCCAGATCACCGGGGAGGCCGAGTTCAACGAGCTGTTCCTCGAGGAGGCGCGCATCCCCAACGCGAACATCGTGGGCGGCGAGGGCAACGGGTGGGCCGTGGCGATCACCACGCTGATGCACGAGCGGGCGACGCTCGCGTTCGGGCTCCAGATCCAGGTCAAGATCGCCCTGGGCGAGCTCATGGAGAAGGCGCGAAGCCGGCGCGTGAACGGCACCACCGCCGCCGAGGACGAGGTGGTGCGCGACCGCCTGGCCCAGCTCTACATCGAGTCCGAGGTCCTGCGCCTGAACGCCTACCGGGGCCTGACGGCGATCATGAAGCACGGCGTACCGGGACCGGAGGGCTCGCTGGGCAAATGGCAGTGGGCCGACGTCAACCAGGCGCTCACCGAGCTGGCCATGGACATCGCCGGCCCGCAGGCGCTCGTGCGCTCGGACGATTGGACCTACCGCTTCCTGCGGGCCCGCGCGAACTCGATCGAGGGCGGGACGACCGAGATCCTGAAGAACATCGTGGCCGAGCGGGTGCTCGGCCTGCCCCGCATGCGCTAGCTCGATGAACTTCGACCTCACAGACGACCAGCGGGCCATCCAGAGCACGGCGCGCGACTTCCTGGCCGCCCGCTACAAGCTCGAGGAAGTGCGCCGCCTGGCGCTCGAGGAGGAGCTCGGGTTCACGGACGCGCAATGGCGCGAGCTCGTCGGGCTCGGCTGGCCGGGTCTGGTGGTCCCGGAGGAGGACGGCGGTCTGGGCCTGGGGGTGGTCGAGCTCACCGTGGTCCAGGAGCAGCTCGGCTACGCGCTGGCGCCCACCCCCTTCCTGTCCGACGTGGCCGCCGGGCTGCTCCTGATGGCCAGCGATGACTCCGACCTGCGCAGCGAGTATCTGGCGCCCCTGGCCGCGGGCGAGCGCCGGGGAACGGTCGCGCTGTGGGACGCCGACGCGGGCTGGGCGCCGGACGAGAGCGACCTGGAGCCCAGCGAAAGCAACGGACAGCCTTCGCTCACCGGTTCGAAGATGGCGGTGACCGACGCCGCGGCGGCGGACTTCCTCGTCGTGGCCGGGGCCGGGGGCCGGCATTTCCTGGTGGACGCCGGGGCGCCGGGCCTGACGATCGAGCGCAGCGAGGGGCTCGACCTCACGCGCAGGGTCTACGCCGTCACCTTCGACGCCACGCCGGCGCGCGAGCTCGCGGGCGAGCCGGGGTCCTTCGATCGCGCTTACCAGGCCATTGCGACCGCGACCGCGGCCGAGTCCGTCGGGATCGCTCAGCGGACCATGGAGATGGCGGTCGACTACGCGAAGGAGCGTAAGCAGTTCGGGCGTCCGATCGGCTCCTACCAAGCGGTGTCGCACGCCTGCGCCGAGATGCTGCTGGAGACCGAGGGCGCGCGCTCGGTCACGCTGTACGCGGCCTGGGCTCTGGATCACGAGCCGGAGAGCGGCGCCCTGGCGGCGGCGATGGCCAAGTCCTATGCGAGCGAGGCCGGCTGGCGCGTGGCGGCGGCGGCGCTTCAGGTCCACGGCGGAATCGGG
>DASZHF010000145.1:0-33131 GCA_035938095.1 Solirubrobacteraceae bacterium | reverse complement strand
AGGTACAGGTTGAGCGTCTGGGCCGCGCCGGTGGCGAGATATACCCAGGCGGTAGCGCCGGTTACCGACTCGCCGGAGGCCAGCGCGGGCGGCGCCGCGACTTGGAGGCCGACAGAGTTTCCATCCGGGTCCTGCGAGCTGGCGGCGGTGATGTACGAGCTCGTGTCGGGCGTGCTCGGCTGGGTCACAGGCTTCGCCAGGAGGGAATCCGGCGAGCTGCTGACCGGCGTGCTGGTCCATCCGGACCCGAACAGCGTCTTGTTTGGACGCAGCTGGTAGGTGGCGGCCTGGGACGCGGCGGGCATCATCACCACACCCGCGACCATCAGGGCTAGGACGGCGGGGAACCGGGCGATCCGAGCGAGCCGGCCCGCTGATTCACCTACACGCAGCGACCCACTGGATCGACGCGCGACCTCGAGTACGTACCTGCATCCGTTCAGGAACATGGCGGCAACGGGGGAATCGGAAGGGAAGTCGCCTGCCTTTAGAAGCTACTGCGGAACGATGGCCGGATTGGCAACGCCCCGGCTGCGAGTCGGGCGGCTGTGCGTCGAGTTATGTGTCCTTGCGCTTGAGCGTCCGCACCTCGCGGCCGATGCGGCGCGCAACGTGCGTCTCGCAACCGTGGCAACTAGGTCGGGTTGAGAAGGTCGTCGGTGCGATCGCTACTCAGGCGAGCCGTCCGCTCGCCGGTGATGTGTGTGGCCCTGACCACACTGGCCGCAGTGTGTTCCACGCCGGGCTCCGCCTGGGCGGCGCCGACCATCACCGAGTTCACCTCCGGGCTGACCAGTGGCAGCGGGCCGATCGGTGCGACCAGGGGTCCCGGTGGGGATGTCTGGTTCAGCGAGAACACGATTTCCGGGATCGGCCGGATCACTCCGTTGGGCGTGATCACCGAGTTCACGTCTGGGCTGACCTGTGCGCCTCGCTCGATCACCAAGGGTCCCGACGGCAATGTGTGGTTCACCGAGCCGGGGGGCGGCATAATCGGCCGGCTGGCGCCGCAGGGCGGGACATGGGCCAGCCCCACCCTGACCGAGTACACCATCGGCGCTGGAACCAGCCCCACCGGGATCACTGCGGGTCCCGACGGAAACCTGTGGTTCACCGACAAGGGGACCACACCGGCCATCGGGCGGATCACGCCCCAGGGAGTCGTCACCGAGTACTCGACCGGACTCAGCTCGGGGGCCATGCCCGAGGACATCACGGCCGGAGACGACGGCAACCTGTGGTTCACCGAGAACAACCTGAATGGGGCGATCGGGCGCATCACGACCGCCGGAGTCATCACCGAGTTCGCCGGCGCGACCGGGACTCCGGAGAGCATCACCCGCGGTCCCGACGAGAGTCTCTGGTTCACGTCCGGGGGGAGTCCCGGCGCGATCGGCCGGGTCACCCCCGACGGCACCATCACGATGTTCTCCGCGGGCCTGACTCCCAACCAGGCGCCCGCGGGCATTGCGGCCGGCGACAACGGGCGGCTTTACTTCACCGAGAGTGGCGGCAGCGGCGCGATCGGCTCGATCACGACGCACGGAACGATCACGGAGTACACGACTGGCCTGACAGCGTCGAGCGCTCCCTCGGGTCTCGCCCCGGGCGCGGACGGAAACATCTGGTTTACCGAAAACGCGAGCCCCGGGGCTCTCGGCCGGATGACACTCCCCCCCGACGCTGATACCCGCGCTCCGATCGCCGTCACCGATCAATCGGCGACGCTCGTGGGGGTGCTCACCGCCAATTCCCAGGCCGCCAGTTACTACTTCGAGTACGGGACCTCCAGCGCCTACGGCTCGCAGACCCCCACCGCCAGCGCGGGCAGCGGAGCATCACCCCAGTCGGAGTCGGCGTCCATCGCGGGCCTGTCAGCGAGCACCACCTACCACTACCGGATCGTGGCCAGCAACGCATCCGGCACGACTCGTGGACCGGATCGCAGCTTTACCACCCAGCCTCCTCCGTCCAGCGGTGGGAGCCCCTCCGGCTCCCCGGGCTCGACCTCGGCCGGACCAGCGACTCCCGGCGAACCGCTATCCGACCTGACGCCGCCCGGGCCGGAAGCCGATGCAGCCCGCGCCGGAGCCGATGGCGTCGAGCCCGGCGGGGTCCAGCCCGGCGAGCTCACTCCCGCAGCCGACGAGCCGCGACCTGTGCTGGGACGCTCGGTAGTGCTCGCCCACCTGGTCGACGGCGTCTCGGTCAAGGTTCCCGGTGGTAGGGGATTCAGCCCGCTGTCCCAGTTCCGGCGCATACCGGTCGGTTCGATCATCGACGCTCGGCGCGGGAAGCTGCGGCTGACCAGCGCGGCGGGGACCGGCGGCGGCGGGTCCGCCCCCGGCGCTCCGACCGCTGCCTCCCAGCGCCAGTCGGGCGTCTTCTGGGGCGGGGTATTCAAGGTCACCCAGACCGCCTCGCGCCGGCCCGAGACCGATCTCACCCTCGTGGGTGGCAACTTCGCTGCGTGCCGGGCTGCATCACCGCGCGCGGCCCGGGCGGCCCGGTCCCCGCGCTCGCAACGCAGCGTCGTGGTCCGCTCACTCTGGGGCCGCGACCGCCATTCCGCCTTCCGCACTCACGGCCGCAACAGCGTCGCCACCGTGCGCGGAACCGAGTGGCTCACCCAGGATCGCTGCGATGGCACCCGCACGCAGGTCTCGGACGGAGCGGTCTCGGTCCGCAACCTCCACACCGGTCGGCGCGTGCTCGTCCGCGCCCCGCACCAGTACCTCGCTCGAACCGGGCGCTAGCCCGGATCACACCCGGATCGTCTAGCAAGATCGGCTGTGGGCGCCGGGCTACCCCCCGCGGTGACGATGCACCTTGCCCCGGACCCGAGTCCGGGTGCAGGCGCGGAAGGTGCGGCGGGTGACGACGCTCCCGCCCCGATTGTTGATGGTGACGATCTTGACCTTCAGGGTCTGACCGCGGGGGCGAGCGAAGCTCAGGCGGGTCAGGTTGCGTCCTCTGCGCGCCAATATGCGCCGCCCGTTGACATAGACGACCGCGCGGACCACGCGCCCGTGCGGGACCCTGTTGATGCGGAATGTCAGCCGTTTCTGGGTCAGGCACGCGCTCGGGGCGCCGGTGGGAGAGCTTGGGACAAGCGCAGTCGCCGTGCCCGCTGTGAACGCGAGCCGGCCGACGTAACCGGTGGTCGCGATGTTGCCGTTGGAGTCCGGGGGACCCAGCTGTCTTGCCAGGCCGGCCCACAACGTCCCCGCCGCGTCGTAGGTTGCGCCCACGTAGTCGGCCCGGGGCGAGGGTCCGCCCAGCCCGTAGTTCCTGAAGATGGGGTGCGCGGGGTCGTTGAGCACGCCGCTGTAGAACACGGGCTGGGCGTCGAGCGCATCGGAGGTCTGCGTTACGTACGCGCTGAGCATCTGGGCCGACGCGTCCCGGGTGGCGTAGTAGGTGATTCCGACCTCGCCCCGGTGCCCCGCCGCCAGCGCCGGCAGCGCGATGTTGTGGACTCCCGGCACGGAGACCTGGAGCGGCGCGGTCCACGACTGCCCGTGGTCACGAGAGATCGCCAGATAGACGTGATCGCTCGCCTGCCAGGCGACGTACAGGTTGTCGGCATCGTCGATGGCCACCTGCATGGGCCCGAGCGTGAGAAGACTGGGACTGGGGGGCGCGCCCCGGACGGGTAGCCACGAGTAGCTGCTGCCCTCGTCGTGGCTGACGACCAAGTAGGAGCCGTTCTGGCAACTAACCGGGTGGTAGATGGTGCCGTCGCTACCCACCACGGCATTGTTGGCCCCGAAGGGCGAGCACGTGTCCGGGGTGGAAGCCGTGGGGTAGACGTAGCCGGCCGGACTGAAGGTGGCGCCGCCGTCCAGCGACCGGTAACAGAGGCGACCGGGCCCGCTGACCTCGAAGGGCGAGTTGGCGCAGACGTACACGACGTCGGGGTAGCCCGACGGCTGAGCGGCGCCCGTGCTGGCCGCGGGAGGCGGACCGGCGAACACCTTGTCCCAGTCGCCCATGGGCGCGCTCGAGTAGTCGGCCGTCTTCCAGCTGTGCCCGTCTCCACTGGTCGAATACAACTGGAACCCATGGGCGTAGGCCAGAGCGGTGGGCAGCCCGCTGGGCAGGGGAGAGTTGGCCACCAGGATCGGCGCGTCGCGCAGGTCTCCGGTGGCGTGAGACCAGAACACGCGACTCGTCCGCCGGTCGACGATCAGGTAGGGGTCATCGGTGTTCCACAGCGCGGTGTACTGCTCGTCGGGCGGATAGGCCAGCCGCCAGGTCGCCGCGTGGTCCAGCGACAGGCCGACCGAGTTCTCGCTGTGCGCCGGCGAGTAGAAGATCACGCCGGAGCCGGTGACCCCCAACGTGGATTCTGAGGTGGCGTATCCCGTCTGGGTCGCGCAGGCGACCGGCAATGCCGACCCGGACGGCAACTGGGCGGCGGCGCCTCCGGCATGGTGGGCGACCACGGGCCACTCGGGGTGACAGCCCACCACGTCCTCGCCGGCGGCTCGAGCCGGTGCACCGGTGAACAGGGTCAACAGGGTGGCGGCGAGGACACCCAGAGCGACCGCTCGGAGCGCGCCGCGCGCGGTCGTCCTCGGGGCGTCGCGGGTGGTGGTCGTCGGGGCGCCGCGCGCGGTCGTCCTCGGGGCGCTAGTGACCTTCCCGTCCCCGATCACCGGCGCCGCGCCCGCTTGCGGGCGTGCCGGTGCCGGTGATGAGTTGGCTTGGCCGCGCACAGGGTGTAGGCCCGCCTGAGCACCCTCCGTCCCTTCGCCGTCCGAACGACCAGGCGCACGCGGACAACCCCGGCCGGACGCCCGTTGAAGCTCACAGGCACGACGACGCGGTGGCCGCGCAGCGTGCGGGCCCGCCGGCCGTTCAGGTAGACCGTCACCTGACGTACGCTGGACCGCCGGACCCGCAGGAGCCGGATGCGCACGGACCGGCGGGTCAGGCATGGGGCGGTCGTGCCCACGCCCTGTGCGTGGGTGACGAAGCTGGCCGCCGCGCCCGGGCACGAGGCGCCGTCGACGGAGACGGTCGCCTGCATGGACACGTCCCGGGACGAGTGCCCGACCAGCAGCCCGTAGCAACCCGGCGCCACCCGCCACGCGTGCGTGTTCGTGTCCCAATAGGACAGCGACCGCTGGTCGATGGCGAAGCTGGCCCGGCCGGTCTCGCCGGGGTTCAAGCTCAGCTTCTGGTATCCCGCCAGCTGCTTCGGGGGCTCGCCGGTCGAGGCGGGGTCGGCGACGTACAGCTGCGGGACGTCGGCGCCCGACCGCTGGCCGGTGTTGGTCACGTCGATGCCCGCCGTGCCCACGGTCGAACCGTTCGAGGCGGCGTCCACCTTCAGGTTGCGGTAATCGAAGGTGGTGTAGGACAGGCCGAAGCCGAACGGGAACAGCGGCGCGATGCCCCGCGCGTCATACCAGCGATAACCGACCAGCAACCCCTCCGAGTAGTGCGAGTGGGGCACGCCGGCGGTGTCGTTCACGCCCGGATACTGCGCCGCGGTCCGCGTGGGCAGATCGGCCATCGCGCGGGGAAACGTCTCGGGCAGCTTGGCCGACGGGTTGACGTCGCCGTAGAGGATGGCCGCGATGGCGTTGCCGTCCTCGATGCCCGGGTACCACGCCTCGAGCAGGCCCTTGACCTGATCCAGCCACGGCATCAGCACGGGACCGCCCGTATTGAGCACCACGACGGTGTTCGGATTGGCCGCCACCACCTGCGCGATCAGCTGATCCTGGTTGACCGATCCGCCCGCGCACGCCGCGAGCGCACAAAAGTAGCCGTTGCCCAGCGTCAGGTCGGGCCGGTCGACGCCCTCACTCTCCGCGTCGTTGGCGAAGACGATCACGACGTCGGCCGCCTTGGCGGTGGCGACCGCGTCGGCCATCGAGCTGCCGTCCGAGTAGGTGACGGTGTCGCCGTTGGCCTGCGCCCGCTGCTGCATGCCCTGTAGGGGACTGACCACCGGGTTGAAACCTCCGAGCGGGACGTGGCCGCTGCCCTGCCCGTTGTAGGACAGCTCGGCTCCGTGCTGGCCGGCGGCGGGCCCGATCAGCGCGATCCGCCGGCCTTGGCCGGTCAGCGGCAGGACGCCGCCGGCGTTCTTGAGCAGGACCGTTCCCTCCTCGGAGATCTTGCGGGCCACCACGACGTGCTCGGGGGTCGAGACGTTGGCCGAGTAGGCGGCCGGTTGCGCCGCGGCCGGGTGGTCGAAGATGCCCACCCTGAACATCACCCTCACGATGCGCAGCACCATGTCGTTTAGCCGCGACAGCGGAACCTCCCCGTTCTGCACCGCGGTCTGAAGCGCGGACCCGAAGTAGGTCCCCGCCGAGATGTTCATCTCCATGTCCAGGCCGGCCTTGGCCGCGGGTGCGGTCGAGTGTGTCGCGCCCCAGTCCGACATCACGAATCCGTCGAAGCCGAACTGGTTCTTGAGGATGCCCAGGGTGGTTGCGTTCTCACACGCGTAGACGGAGTTGATGCGGTTGTACGAGCACATCACCGAGCCGGGGCTGCTCTGCTTGACGGCCGCCTCATACGGTGCGGCGTAGATCTCCTGGAGCGTACGCTCGTCGACATCGGAGGAGTCGGTGTTGCGGTTGGTCTCCTGGCTGTTGGCTATGTAGTGCTTGAGGGTCGCGAGCACGGGCGTGGACTGAATGCCCTGAACCACGGCGCTCGCCGCCCGCCCGGCGAGGAAGGGGTCCTCGCTCATGTACTCCCAGTTGCGTCCGTTCATCGGCACCCGGTCGACCTCGACGCCGGGACCGAGCATCACGTTGATGCCCTTGTTGAACGCCTCCTGCCCCAGGGCCTGACCGAACTGGCGTTGCGCGGCCGGGTCCCAGCTGGCCGACTGCGCGATGGGCGCCGGGAACGCGGTGGTCCCCGACTGAAAGTCGGCCACTCCCTGGCCCGCATCGTTGAGGACCAGATCGGGGATGCACAGGTTCGGGTTGGCCGGGATCCAACCGGCGGCGCCGTAGTGGGTGCCGTCGGGCTGGGGCTGATGGACCATCGCGATCTTGTCGCTGAGGCTCATGGCCGCCAGCAGCTCGTGCGCGCGCTGCTCGGGAGACTGGGCCGCGTTCATCCACGGGCACCGCGGCGACTGGGCGCCGGACGGAGCGGGCCGCACGGCGCCGGCCGCGGTGGCGGCGACCAGGCTGCAGAACAGGACGACCGCGGCGCGCCCCCAACCTCCCTGCCGGAGCGTCGCGATGGCCGAGCAAAGCGCCCTCGGGCGCACCATGGATCTCACCTTGTCATCTCCCTCTCGCTTTGAGTCGTCCCTCACGCAGCCGCCTCGGCGTCGGGTTGAGCGCCCACCGTGACCACCCCCGTATCGCGCAGCACGAGTGCGATCGCGCCGAGCAGCTCAGCCCGATCGCCCAGGGTGCCGGCGACAACGTCGACGTCTGCGGCGGCCGACGGTATCGCTGCGCGGGTCAGCGCGTCGCGCATGGGCGACAGCAGGAGCTCACCCGCCGCGCCCAAGTCCCCGCCCACGACTATTCGTTCGGGGTTGATCAGATTGCATAGGCTCGCCACCGCGACCCCGATCGCCGTGCCCGCGTCGGCGATGGCGCGCCGGCACGCCGCATCTCCCTCCCGGGCGCGCTGAAGAACCTGGCGCAGAGTGACCGGCCCGACGGCGGGACGCAGCAGCTCCAGCAACGCCGAGGCGCCCACCAACGTCTCGAGGCAGCCGCGGTTTCCGCATCGGCAGATCGGACCCTCGGGGTCGATGATCGTGTGGCCGATCTCCCCCGCGGTGCCCCCGGCCCCGCGGAACGGTCGTCCGGCCACGATGAGTCCCGCGCCGATCCCGGTGGAGACCTTCAGGTAGGCGACGTTCTCGTAGTCCCGGGCGGCGCCCCAGGTCCACTCCGCGAGCGCGCCGAGGTTAGCGTCGTTGTCGACGTGCACTTCGACGCCCAGACGCTCGCTCATCACCTCCTGGGCTCGCACGCCCACCCAGCCGGGCAGGATGGTGGAAGACCCGAGCTCGCCTGAGTCCTGATTGATCGGCCCGGGCAACCCCATCGCCACGCCCACGATGCCGGCGCGTTCGATTCCGGCCTCGGCCAGCACCTCGTCGACCAGCTTCACCGCGGCGTCGATTCCCTGTTCGGCGGGGTGGTCGGGGCTCATCGGCACGTGTCGCTCGGCGAGGACGCGGTGGCCGAGGTCCGCGACGGCCACCCGGAGATGGCGCTTGCCGAAGTCGATGCCCAGCGCCGCGCCCGCAGAGCGGTCCAGCCTCACGAGCGCCGGTGGTCTCCCCGCCTGACCGGTGCGCGGGCCGTCGCCGGGCTCGAGGTCCTCGACCACGAGCCCAGCGGCCTGGAGCTCGCTGAGAACGGCCGAGACGGTGGTGCGCGACAGCGCGGTGCGGCGGGCGATGTCCGCCCGCCGAGCCGGACCCAGCTCCCGCAGCACCCGGATCACGCGCTCCCGGCTCCCAACGCGGCGCGGGTCGGCGCCGCCTGCCTCCCTCTCTCCCACGCAGAAAACTTAGGATCCCGGCGCTGATCTGTCAAGTATCACGCAAAACGACAGGGCCGACCGCCGCTCTGCTGGCCTCTGCTCGCGCATGTTTTGTCTTTCTATTGACAAAACCAACCCGATCGGAGAGGGTGTCACCTGAGACGGGAGCACCGCGCCGTGCCCAGCTCCTTCATCACCTCACCGGGAAGTTTTGGGCTGGTCAGCGGGCCCTCGGAGAAGTAGGGTCTGATGTGCGAACCAAGCTTGGGAGGAGGAGAAGATATGTCGGATGTATCGCCGGATACGGGCGTAGTTGATGAGGCCATCGAGAGGCTTGAGTGGGAGGACGGCAGACGCGAGGAGAACGAGCATTCGCGGCTGTGGTCGTTCACTCGGCGCAGCGCACTGACCGGCGGCGCGGCGGGTCTAGCCGCCATGGCGCTCGAGGCCTGCGGTGCAACCGCGTCGGGTGGCGGCGCGGCGTCGAGCATCTTCGGGTCGAGCAAGAAGCTGAAGTTCGTTTTCGTCAACCACGTGACGACTAACGTGTTCTTCGTTCCCACGCAGTACGGAGCCGCGGACGCCTGCAAGCTGCTGGGGTGCTCGTATCAGTGGACCGGCTCGGAGAGCAGCAACGTCAACGAGATGATCAACGCGCTCAACACCGCGGTCACCGGCGGGGCCGACGGCATCGCCGTCTCCCTGATCGACCTCAAGGCCTTCAACCAGCCGGTGAACGCCGCGCTGTCGGCGGGAATCCCGGTGGTGGGCTACAACGCCGACGCCGCGGGCAACGCGCGACTGGCCTACATCGGTCAGGACCTGCTCAAGGCCGGGCAGCAGATGGGACAGCACATCAATTCGCTGGTGTCGTCGGGCAGCGTGGCGCTGTTCATCGCCACGCCCGGGTCGGCCAACATCCAGCCCCGCATCAACGGCGCGCTCCAAACGATCAAGGCCGCGGGTAACCTCACGCCCCATGTGGTCGCCACCGGCGCTGCGGTGCCCGGGGAGCTCTCGACCATCGACGCTTACTGGGTGGGCCACCCGAGCACCAAGGGGATGTTCGCGGTGGATGGGGGCAGCACCCAGAGCGTCGCCCAGGTGATGCAGAAGTACGGGTTGCACGCGAAGGGCGTCAAGGCCGGCGGATTTGACCTGACTCCGATCACCCAGGAGCGACTGTCCAGTGGGGACATCGATTTCACGATCGATCAGCAGCCCTACCTGCAGGGGTTCCTGCCCATCCTGGAGCTCTACCTCTACCAGGTCTCCAAGACCTTGAGCGGCATCGCCGACGTGGACACGGGCCTGAAGTTCCTGAGCTCGAGCACCGTCAAGCCGTACGTGAGCACCAAGAGCCGGTACGAGGGCACCTCGGCGGCCGCCGGCGTTCACTAGTCGTGGAGAGCGCCGCCGCGAGCGGAGCGGCCGCGTCGGCCACGGGCGGGGGCCCGGACAGCACGAGCCGGGCCCCCGGCCGCGTCGCGCTTGATCTGGTCAAGCGCTTCCTCACCCTGCGTGAGGGCAGCATCATCGTGGTCACGATCCTGCTCGGGATCTACTTCTCGGTCAACAACGCCACCTTCTTCACCAGCGCGAACTTCAAGACGCTGCTGCCCTACTTCGCCCCGTTCGCGATCCTCGGAGCGGGCGAGGTGTTCCTGATGATCAACGGTGAGATCGACCTGTCGATCGGGGGCGCCTACCTGTTCGCGCCGTTTCTGTTCTACGAACTCAACAACGGCGGCGTCCCGCTCGTCCCCGCCGTGATCATCGCGATCGTCGCGTGCATGCTCGTCGGGCTGCTCAACGGCGTGTTCACCGCGGTGATCGGCGTGAACTCGTTCGTCACCACCCTGGGGATGCTGTTCAGCCTCGAGGGGCTCACGCTCATCATCTCCCATGCCGCTCCGGTGCTAACGCCGGGCGCCCAGGTGACCTCGACCACGGTCAACGTCCCGCACATCGTCAACGGACACCAGATCTTCCTGCCCCAGACGGTCAATCACATCGGCACGTTCGCCGAGGTCTTCGGGGGCGGAACGTACTCCGAGTTGATCTGGGCTGTGGTGATCGTGGCCCTACTTCAGGTGGTGCTGGTCTGGACGCGCTGGGGCCGGTACACCGTGGCGGTGGGGAGCAACAGGCTGGGCGCGGCGGAGGCCGGGGTCCGGGTCCGCCTCGTGATGATTCGCAACTTCGTGCTGTGCAGCACCCTGGCCGGCCTGGTCGGGGTGCTCGAGGCGGTCCGGGCCACCTCGGTCCAGCCGGACCCCGCCGGCGCCAACGTGGTCCTGTTCGACGGCATCTCGGCCGCGGTGATCGGCGGGACCCTGCTGGCCGGCGGATCGGGCACCGTGGTGGGAGCTCTGATCGGCGCGCTGTTCCTCGGCATCCTGCACGACGGCCTGGTCATCCAGGGCGTCAACGCCAACTACCTGGACTTCTATCTCGGCCTGGCCATCCTGCTGGCCATGGTGGTAAACGTCTATGTGGGCCGCGTGCGTCGGGGGTCTGGGCTTGGCTGATCCGCGCCAGGCCGGCGAGCCCGTGGCGCCCGCGTCGGCGCCCGACGACGTCCTGCGGGTAGAGCACATCGCCAAGCGCTTCGGGCCCGTGACCGCGCTGCGCGACGTCAGCCTGCACCTGCGCAAGGGCGAGGTGCTCGGGCTCCTGGGCGACAACGGCGCGGGCAAGTCCACGCTGATCAAGATCATCTGCGGCTTCCAGAAGCAGGACTCCGGGCGGATGTTCCTGCGCGGCGAGCCCTACGACCCCAAGAGCGTCGATCAGGCGCGCTCGCTCGGGATCGACGTCGTCTATCAGGACCTGGCCCTGATCGACGAGCTGTCCGTGTTCCATAACCTGTTCCTGCGCCGGGAGAAGGTGCTCCAACCGGTGCCCCTGCTCGACAACCGGGCCATGAAGCTCGAGGCCCGCAGGGCCCTGGACGAGATCGGCATCCACCTGCCCCGCCTCGACGTGCCCGTGGCTCGCCTATCCGGCGGCCAGCGTCAGGCGATCGCGGTGGCGCGCGCGCTCGTCTCCAACGCCGAGATCCTGCTGCTCGACGAGCCGCTGGCGGCGATGGGGGCCAAGGAGGGAGCTCAGATCCTCGACCTGGTCGCCCGCCTGAAGGCCGAGGGCCGGGTGTCGATCATCATGATCCTCCACAACTACACGCAGGTATTCCTCGCCGCCGACCGGGTCAACCTGATCCAGGACGGGGTGCTCACGCTCGACAAGCCGACCTCGGAGACGTCGGTCGAGGAGCTCAACAACATCGTGGTCGAGGAGTACCGCCGCGCGCGCCTCGAGCTGATGAAAGCCGGGGCCAGCGGCAACGGCGGCGACCGGCCCGCTTCGCCCACGCCGACTCCCTGAGAGCGGGGCGCTCCGAGCGCGTCGTAAGGGCGCATCGCTCGAGCGCGTCCTGAGAGCGTGTCGCTCTCAGCGCGTGCGGGCGCCGTCGTCCGGTCGGGCGACGAGCCCCGTGGGCGCGAGGTGCTCGAAGCGCCGCTGGTAGCTCTCGAGCGCGCGTTCGAGTACATGCCCGGCGCGGTCAGCCTCGGCCAGGGCGAGCACCGACCCGCCGAACCCGGCTCCCGTAAGCCGGGCGCCGAGCGCGCCGTGCTCGATCGCGATCGCCACCAGCGCGTCGAGCTCGACCGTACTGACCTCGAACAGCTCCCGCAGGCTGCCGTGGCTCTCGGTCAACAGCGCGCCGAGCGCCGCCGCACTGTCTGAATCCCAGGGCTGGCGGCGCAGCAGCCCCGCGGCCGCTCGCACGCGCTGGTTCTCGGCCACCGCGTGCATCAGCCGCCGCGCCTGGACGTCGTCGAGATCGGCCTCCACCACGAGCGCGTGCAGCTCATCGGTCTTGAGATCCGCGGGGCGGCGACCTACCCGTCTGACCGCGGCGATTAGCTCGTCGCGCCGCTGCTGGTACGCGGAAGCCTCGAGCTGGCGATGCACGCCGGACTCGAGCACCACCAGCGCCAGGGAAGCGGGGAAGCGCACGAGCTCAATGTCAAGGGTGGCGCAGTCGAGCAGCAGCAGGTGGTCCGCCCGACCGAACACGCACGCCATCTGGTCCATGACTCCAACCGGCACGCCGACGGCGCGGTGCTCGGCCCGCTGGCAGGCGAGCGCCAGTTCGCGCGGGGGGAGCTCGAAGTCGGCCACCGCGCACAGGGCCAGCGCGACGGCGACTTCGAGAGCGGCCGAGGACGCCAGCCCCGATCCGGCGGGCAGCGTGGAGCTGATCTCGCCCCGCAATCCCACCGGGGAGCGGCCCAGGTCGTCGAGCTCGGCCGCGACCGCGCCCACGAAGCGACCCCAGCCCTCGCTCGGGTTCGCTCCCCGGGCGTCGGCGCGGGCGGGTCCGAAGCCCGCGGAGTCGAGCTCCACGTCGGTCGCTTTGGCGGTGACGCTCAGCGTGATTCCGGGGGCGATCGCGCACGGCAGCACGAGGCCGTCCGTGTAGTCGGTGTGCTCGCCGATCACGTTGACCCGGCCCGGGGCGAAGGCGGTCGTCACCACCGGTTCCCCCGCCGGGCGTCGCCGCGACGACAGCCGTTCAGATTCGAAAGGACAGTGCCCTTCGAGTCGTTGCGATCGGCTTGACCACCGAGCGAGACGGCGATATAACGCGCGACTACCATGGCTCCGCCTCCGGCGCCCGGCCCCCCGGATGGGCCCGATGCTTTCGGCTCCGAAAGCCTAGCCGCGGAGGTCCGGCGGCGCCGGATTGCAGCGGTCGTCGACGAGCGCGACTTCGTCCGGGTGGCCGACCTGAGCAGCCACTTCGGGACGTCCGAGGTCACCATCCGCAACGACCTCACCCATCTGGCCCGGCGCGGTGTGCTGCGCCGCGTGCACGGCGGAGCGGTGAAGGGGGCTCCGCGGCTGGAACGGGCCTTCGAGGAGACCGAGGGGTCGCACGCCGAGGAGAAGCAGCTGATCGCGCGCGAAGCGGCGGCGCTGGTATGCAGCGGCGAATCCCTGTTCCTCGATGTGGGGACAACCGTCACGGCGCTGGCACGTGCCCTGCTCGACCGCCGAGAAGAGCTTCACGACGTCGTCGTCTTCACCAACGCGCTCAACATAGCGGTGCTCCTGGAGGCCGGGATTCCCCGGTTCAGCGTGGTGGTGACCGGCGGCACCCTGCGCCCGCTGCAGCACTCGCTGGTGGACCCGCTCGCAGATCTGATGTTCGAGCGCGTGCACGCGAGCGTGGCCTTCGTCGGCTGCAACGGGGTTCACGCCGACGCCGGGGTCACCAATCACAACTTGCCCGAGGCCGAGGTCAAGCGGCGCATGCTCGCGCGCGCGGAGCGCCGGGTGGTGGTCGCGGACGGGTCGAAGATCGGCGAGGTGACGCTGGCCCGCCTGTGCGACGTTACGGATGTCGATCTCGTGATGACTGGCGCATCGGCCGACCCGGAGGCCGTCGGCCAACTCCGGGAACGGGGGACGGAGGTTCGCATCGCCGGCGAGCCCGAGGCGACACCCCCCGACCGGGCGGCGTGAGCGTCCTCGCCCGCCATGAGTTGCGCCACGCCGACGGCCGCCGCCTGTTCATATACGGCGAACTGCGCGGCGATCTGGACGGTGAGATCGCGCCCGACGCCCCGCCTCCGCAGCTTCATCAACGCTTTGATCCGCTGCTCGCTCAGCGCACCGCGATTGCCCCGGCGCGCAACACGCGGCCCTATGCGCCGGTGCGTGAGGACGAGGACGTCGACAGCGATGTGCCGTGTCCGCTGTGTCCGGGCGGTCCCGAGATCCCCTTCCCCTACGAGTTGGCCGCCTTCGAGAACCGCTGGCCGACGTTCATGGAGCACCCTCCGCCCCCCCCGCAGCACCCGCACGCCCTGCCCGCCCGCGGGCGGTGCGAGGTGCTCCTCTACACCTCGTCGCACGTCGGCTCGCTGCGCACGCTCGCGCCGGCGGAGTTGGCGAGGCTGGTGGCCATGTGGACGGACCGCTCGACCGAGCTGTGGGCCGACAGCGCGTATCGCTTCGTGATGGTCTTCGAGAACCGCGGCGCCGAGGTGGGCGCCACGCTCTCCCATCCCCACGGGCAGCTCTACGCGTTCGATCATCTGCCGCCCATCATCGAGCGCAGGGTCGACGCCCTAGCCACGTATCGCCGGGACCGGCGAGCGTGCCTGACCTGCGAGACGCTGGCCGAGGACGCGGCCGAGCCCCAGCGGCGCATCCTCGAGGACGAGCACTTCTCGGTGTCGGTGCCCTACGCGGCCCGCTGGCCCTATGAGGTACACGTGCGCGCGTGGCGCCACGGACTGCGGCGCCTGGGCGATCTCAGCGGGCCCGAGGCCGTGGCCCTGTCGCGGTGCGCGCGCGAGCTCGTAAGGCGCTACGACGTGCTGTTCGGCTTCGACCTCCCCTACATGATGACGATCATGGAAGCCCCCGAGGGCGCCGATGACTGGCATCTCGCCCTCGAGTTCATGCCCGTGCACCGCAGCGCGGTGAAGCTGAAAATCCGCGCGTCGGTCGAGACCGCGACCGGGTTGTTCATCAACGACGTCGAGCCCGAGCGCTCGGCCGGGGAGTTGGCCGGGCTCATCCCCGACCCCGAGCCGGAATACGAGTACCTGCCCGTGCCCGAGGTGGTCGCGGTATCCGGGCGGGCCGAGAGCGGGATCGGCTCGCGTTGATCGGGCGGCTTTCGCGCGGGCGCCGGGAGAGCGCGGTCGCCGCCCTGGCGCTGGCCGGCCTGGTGCTCGGCTTCGCTACGCCCGCTTCGGCGCGGGGCTTCGACGCCGCCAACCCTCGATTCGGGCAGCCGCACAAGGTCAGCTGGGACCGCTACTCGCTGATGATCGACGGCCAGGGCCTGGCCATATGGTCCGGGGAGTTTCACTACTTCCGGCTCCCGAGCCCGAACCTGTGGCGCGACGTGCTCGAGAAGATCAAGGCGGGCGGCTTCAACACGGTGTCGTTGTACTTCAGCTGGGCTTATCACTCCTCGGCGCCCGGCTCCTATGACTTTTCCGGGATTCGCGACGTCGATCGCCTCCTGACGATGGCCGAGCAGGCCGGGGTGTACGTGATCGCTCGCCCCGGGCCGTACATCAACGCCGAGCTCGACGGGGGCGGCTTCCCCGGCTGGCTCTCGACCCAGCTGGGCGCGGCGCGCACCTCGGCCCCCGACTACACGCAGGCTTGGATGGACTACCTGTCGCATCTGGATCCGATCATCGCGCGTCACCAGATCACCCGGGGCGGGAGCGTGATCGCATACCAGGTCGAGAACGAGCTGGTCAACTCGCCCGACAAGGAGCCCTACATGCAGGCGCTCGCCACCAAGGTGCGCCAGGACGGGATCGATGTCCCGACGACCGCGAACCTGGTCGTCGCGCCCACCTGGGAGCCTGTGCTCGACCTCGCCGGCCCCGACATCTACCCCAACGGGTTCGCGTGCGGATCACCGCAGTCGTGGAGTTCCGGGCTGAGCCTCCAGATCGACCACATGGAGATGAACACCCGCGCCGACGGACCGGCGACCCCGGGCTTCATACCCGAGTTCCAGGGCGGCTCGTTCGATCCCTGGGGCGGTTTCGGGTACACCGCGTGCTACCAGCTCACCAACGGCGCCTTCCAGAAGGTGCTCAATCAGACCGCCACCGCCCAGGGCGTGACCATGCGCAACCTGTACATGGTCTACGGCGGGACCAGCTGGGGCTGGCAGGCGGTCCCCTCCGACTACACCTCCTATGACTACGGCGCGCCGATCGACGAGGCGCGCGAGCTGACGCCGAAGTACTACGACCTCAAGCGCATGGCGTACGCGTCGGCGGCGGTCGCGCCCCTGTCCAAGACGGACTCCGCCAGCAAGCCGACCGGAAGCAACTCGGACCTGCTCTACGCGGCCCGCCAGAACCCCGACACCCACACCCAGTTCATCTTCCTGCGCCACGCCGATCCGGCGTCGACCGCCGACGCCTCGACGACGCTGTCGCTGAGCACGCCCGACGGTTCCTACCCGACGGTGCCCCAGCAGCCGGGCAGCGCGATCGCGGTGCACGGCCGCGACACGAAGATGCTGATCGCCGACTACGCACTGGGCGACGCGCATCTCGTGTACTCGACGTCGGAGCTCATGACCAACGCTTCGATCTTCGGGCGCGACGTCGCCGTCTTCTACGGAGCCAGGGGCGATCCGGGCGAGACCGTGTTGCGCTACGCAAATCAGCCCCAGGTCACCGTGCTGGAAGGGAAGGTCGACTCGACCTGGGATCACACGCGCGGAGATCTGCGCCTCAACTACGTCCACGGCGGCTTGGCCCGGGTTCTGATCCACGGCGGCAAGCGCGACCTCCTGCTGATCTTCGACGACGAGCAGGACTCGGGCCGGATCTGGCTGAGCGACACCAGCGCCGGCCCGGTGCTCAGCTATGGCCCCTACCTGGTGCGCGGGGCCGAGATCAGCGGCGGCGTGCTGGCCCTACGTGGCGACACGTCGGCGTCGTTCCCTACCACCGGGCAGCTCGGCGGGGCCACGAACACCTCGGCCTGGTCGGCGCCGCTCGACCGCCCCGCCGCGCCGTCGCCACTGCGCGTACTCGCCGGACCAGCCATCACCGGCGTGACCTGGAACGGGTCCCCGGTGGCGACGCGCGTCGAGTCGGGGGCCGCTCTGGCCGGCTCTCTCCCCGGCCCGCCGGCCGTGTCGCTGCCGGCGCTCGGGAGCTGGCGCTTTTCCGCCGAGGCCCCCGAGGCCCAGCCCAGCTTCCAGGACTCGAGTTGGACCAAGGCGGACCACACGACGACCAACAACGTCGCCAATCCGCCCGACAACCTGCCCGTGCTCTACATGGACGACTACGGCTTCCACTACGGCAACGTGTGGTTCCGCGGGCACTTCACCGCCACCGGCAGCGAGACGGGCATCTCGCTGGACTGCGCCAGCGGCGGGGCGCCCGCCGAGTGCCTGATCTGGTTCAACGGACGGTTCCTGGCCGCCACCTCGGCCTCGGGGATGCAGACCCACAGCTTCCCCGCGGGCTCGGTGATGGCCGGTAAGGACAACGTCGTCTCCGTGCTGGTGGAGAACATCGGGCATCCCGAAGACTTCGTCAGCGGCGACCTCCACAAGGCCCCGCGGGGTCTGCGCGGAGCCAGCCTGCAGGGATCGCCGGCGCCCCTGAGCTGGCTGATCCAGGGTGCCCTGGGCGGCGAGCACCCGCCCGACCTTGTGCGGGGACCGCTCAACACCGGCGGCCTGTTCGGTGAGCGCAGCGGATGGCATCTGCCCGGCTTCGACGACTCGTCCTGGACGGCGGTCCGGCTTCCCGATCGGTGGGCCGCGCGGGCCGTCCCCCCCGGCGTGGGCTGGTACCGGACCAGCTTCTCGCTGAACCTGCCCCCCGGCACCGACGTCCCGATCGGCCTGCGGATCAGCGACGACCCCAAGTTCTCCTACGGCGCGCTGATCTTCCTCAACGGCTGGATGGTGGGTCAGTACGCCAACGACGTCGGGCCCCAGCACCTCTTCTACCTACCAGAGGGGATTCTCGACGCCCACGGGCGCAACGATCTCGCCATCGCGGTCTTATCGCACGGCAGCGACGGATCGGGCGGCGGACTGGGAACGGTCTCGCTCCAGGCCTACGGCCGCTACCGCGGCGGCGCCGCACCGTCGGCCGCGCCCGCGCGCAGCCGGTGTGTGAGCCGGCGCCGGGTCGCGATCCGCCTGAGGGCCCCGCGCGGCCAGACGCTGGTCTCGGCCCGGGTCTACGTCAACGGCCGCCGGGTGAAGGTGCTGCGGGGCCGCGGTCTGCGGCGCGGCGGCCAGCGGGCCCGGATCGACCTTCGCGGCCTGCCCCGGGGGACCGTGCACGTGAAAATCGTCGAACGGACCAGCTCCGGCCGCCGGATCGTTCGGCATCGGACCTACCACACGTGCGTGCGCAAGCGCAGGCATAGATCGCACCGGTGACGGGGCATGGCTCGCGCGGGTGAGCGTCAGATCGTGCGGGGCGACACAGCTGGGGCTGGCGCCAAGACCTTCCTCGGCCCGGCCGCGGATCTTCAGGGCAAGACGAATGAGGTGGAGACGGCGGTGCTACCCGGCTCGGCGATCTCCGGGAAGCGCACACCGGGTAACAGGGCGACATCGAAGATCTCCTGCACGAGATCCTCGAAGCGCAGGAACCCGGCCACGCTCGCGCGCCTCACATCGACCACCCAAACGCCGCAGATTCGTTCCTGCAGGCGCTCGGTAAGGGGCAGGTCGCCGAAGGTCGAGGACTCGCGGATCTGAGAGAGGCCGACGAAGGCGAGATCACCGGCGAACGCCAGCCCCCGCGTGAAGCCGGGAAGCTCGATCACCGGCTCGGTGGCCCCGTGGTCGAGATCGACCGTTCCTAGTGCGCCCCGGCCGGACTCGAGGACCCAGAGCCGGCCGTCGTGCCAGCGCGGCGAATGGGGCATCGACAGTCCCGCGCACACGATCTCGGAGGAGGGGACGTCGATGATGCAGCCCCCGGTGGCCTTGCTCGCGCGCCAACCGGCTGGCTCGTCCGTTTGACCGAGCGCGGTGACATACCTGACCTTGTCGTCGACCACGGCGACCCCGTTGAGGTGACAGCGATCACCGGGCGCGAGCCCGCTTATGAACGGCGGGGTCCACTCGGGGATGAAGCTGTGGTCGCTGTCCAGCCGGGCCAGGCACGAGAACGCGGTCGCCACCACCCACAACTCGCCATCCGCGAACGCGAGCTCGTGAGCGAGGATGTCTCCGGTCGTATGTCGGTTGCGCGGAAGGAAGCAGGCATCGTGGGTTCCGGGTGGCTCGAGCTTTGGCGCCACGTCGGGCATATTGCGAAAGTCCCAGATCTCCGTGCGGGTCGCGAGCGCAAAGCGGCCGTCGGCGACTGCGAGCCCCATCGGCTTCTCGAACTCGCGGAAGTGCGTGTTGAGCAGGCGGTTCTGATCGCGGGCGCAGATCAGCTTGCCGGTCTGGTAGGTGGAGATCAGCAGCGAGCTGCCGAGCCGACGCAGGAGCTGGGCGAATGAGCCGGTGGAGACGCTGCGAAACGGCGACGTCGTCTCGGGCGTTTGGGTCGGTGCGGTCGTGGAGGGCGGCGGCGGAGGGGGCGCCGCGAGCAGCTCGCGGCCCCGCGCGGCGACCGCCGCGGCGCTCGGCAGCGCGGAGCCGAGTTGGGGGGTAGGCGACGCGGTCTGGCCGGCATCCCTTCGAGCGGCGGCCTCCAGCGGGCTGAGGAGGGCCTGGTCGTAGGCTAGGTCCAGGAAGGCACACAGCCGGCGCAGCTCGTGACGCGGGTCCTCGAGCAGACGGGCGTGGTCAGCAACGGCCCAGCGTTCGGGTCCAAGCTGGGAGAGGTCGTCGAGCATGAGTTCGCTGATGGTTCGCCACTGCTCAACAACGATCTGCTCGACAGGCAGTCCGCGCAGCTCGCGCCACCCGGGAATGAGGGGCAGCGACCACGGAGGCCCATCCCAGCCGGGGAGGTCCGGACAGCTGACGAACCGCTCCGAGCGCCAGGCTTCCAGCATCTCCGACGTGGCTTGCGCTGGGTCGCGGAACACGCACACGAAGCGCGCGTCGGGGAACGCGGCGTCGAGGAAGGGGATCCGGAGCGCCAGCCGGGCCCCGGACGCGAGCGCGCGCACGTCGGGAGCCGCCCGATCTAGCTCGCGTCCCTCCCGGTCCAGTAGCCCTACCGCCAGCCGCTCGGCTACCTCGTCGCTGACCCCTTCCGCGTCCGCAGCTGACAACCGATGGCTGTCATAGCCCCGCTGCGCGGGGTCGAGCGCCGGCAGGCTGTCGAGGAAGGGAGGCCGATCGAGCGGCGAGTGCCAGATGCCGCTGGCCTGCGCCAGGGCGTCGAACAGGGCCTCCTCGCCGGATCGCGGGGCGGCGACGACGAAGATGGGGGACACGAGGCGGTGGGCCATCGGAGCCCGCAAGCCTACGTGCGTGGGGCGCCCACGGCCGGCCGCTCACGAACACACGTTTGGCTTGACTGCCGGTCCTGGGCGTCCGTAGGATCGGCACATCGACCGCGGCGGATGCCGGAACGGAAGGGTGCGGTGAGCAAGCGCCAGCAGAGGACACGGCAGAAGGAACTGCGCCACGCGCGGTCGGGTAAGCGGCTGGCCGTGGGTGGCGGCGTCGCGCTGGCCGCCAGCCTGATCTCGGGCAGTGCCGCCGAGGCCAACACCTACACGGTTACCAACACCTCAGACGGCGCTTCGCCTGGGCCCGTGGGCAGCCTGCGCAAGGCCATCTACGACTCCGAAAACCATGCCGGCGCCAACACGATCGTATTCAGCTCCGGCCTCTCCGGCACGATCACCCTGACCTCAGGAGAGCTCTACGTCACGAACAACCCGGTGAACATCACCGGGCCTGGCGCCCGGAACCTCACCATCAGCGGGAACAACAACTCCAGAATCTTCGATTTCAAGTACGCCGGCCCCGACACGATCTCGGGGCTCACCTTGACCGGAGGCAAGGCCGGCACTGGCGGAGCCGTCTACTCATACGGCTCGAAGGTCACCCTCAGCCAGGACACCATCTCCGGCAACACGGCGACCACCAAGGGCGGCGGAGTGGATGGCGCCTACAAATCTGGCACCTCCCTGACGATCGACCACTCGACAATCAGCGGCAACACCGCTCCCCACGGTGGGGGAGCCTATGCGTACGAGTACGCGTCGCTGACCATCACCGACTCGACCATCGCCGGCAACCACGCGACGACCAACAGGGGTGGCGGGATCGAAGCTGTTGGTAGCACTTCCGGTCAGCCCAGCGTGTCGATCGTGGATTCCACGATCTCCGGAAACACCGCCTCGAACACGTCCAGCGGGAGGGGCGGTGGGGTCGCCGCGCATGAAGGCAACGTGGCGGTGAAGAACTCGATCATCTCGGGGAACACGGCCGCCAAGAGCAACCCGGACATCTACAACTACATCTACATCACCGGCTCCTCGAGCTACGGCTCCGATGTGTCGGCACAGTTCAGTCTGATCCAGAACAACGCCAAGGTGCCGATCAACGATCCAGTGGGCGGGTCGGACATCTTCGGCAAGGACCCCCTGCTCGGGCCGCTACAGAACAACGGTGGTCCCACGAACACGATGGCGCCGTCGCCCAGCAGCCCGGTCATCGACCAGGGCGCGAAGTTCATGCTGACCACCGACCAGCGCGGGTTGACGCGTCCAGTGGATATACAGGGGATCCCCAACTCGGCGGCGACCGGCGCCGACGGATCGGACATGGGTGCGGTCGAGCTCCAGCTGACCGACTTCCCGCCCGCTGTGTCATCGCTATCCCCGACCTCCGGGCCGGCGGGCACGCCGGTCGTCCTCTCCGGGCGCTTCTTCAGCGGGGCGACGCAGGTCCTGTTCGGCTCCACTCCGGCCACGTTCACGATCAACGGGGACCAGCAGATCACAGCTACCGCGCCCACGGGCACCGGCGCGGTCGACGTACGCGTGATCACCCCGGGAGGCGAGAGCGCCGTGGTCGCCGGTGATCGGTTCACTTTCATGGCGCCGCCAGTGATCCCTGCACCCCTTTCGTGTCAGCTGAGCGTGTTGTCGCGCACGGCTACAGTGCGCAGCGGGCTAGGGGCGCGTCGGTCCCAAGCCACGCAGAGCCCGTCGGTATCGGTCTCCTGCAACCAGGACGCCAGCCTGTTCCTGTCGGCCACCCTTACGGCGCGCAAGCGCCGGCACGGTCGCAAGCTGAAGACGAAGACCTTCGAGCTCCCCTTAGTGACCGACTCGGTGCACGCGAACGTCCCCAGGACGTTCAACCTCGCCCTCCCCAGGGGCGCCCTGCACGCGCTTAAGCGCGGCGCGCACGAGGTGGTTGTCCTGAACCTGACGGCATTCAACGCCAACGGCACGAGCACCGCGCGCGCCTTCATCCTGCGGCTGCTCAGAGCGCCCTAGCGCGCAGCCGGTCCGCTCGGCGTAGCCCGCGCGAGCGCTGTTCGGGCGAGCGTCGCCTGTACCGGGCCCTCGAGCTGCTCCGTCCAGCCCACACACATGTGAAGCACATGTGTTATGGTGGTGCACATGTCCAAGATGATCCAGGTCCGCAACGTCCCGGACGACGTACATCGCACGCTGAAGGCGCGCGCGGCGGCCGCGGGGCTCTCGCTCTCGGACTACATAAAGCGCGATCTCGAAGAGGCCGCGGCCCGACCGTCATTGGAGGAGATCGACGCGCGTGCCACCGTCCGCCGGCGCTCCGGACTGCGCACGCGTACGGTCTTGTCGGCATTGCACGAGGTGCGAGACCGCTGATCCATGCCGGTCCTCGATGCCTCCGTGCTCGTGGAGTACCTGGCAGGCGGGGAGCACGCTGAGCAGGCGCGAGCCCGCGTGCTGAGCCGAGACGAGGCGATGTGGGCTCCACACCTCGTTGATGCGGAGGTCGGGCACGTGCTGCGGCGGGCCGTCCTCGCCGGCGAGCTCCGCCCCGCGACCGCCCGCGCAGCGCTCGTGGATCTCGCCGACTTCCCGCTCCGACGCGCAGGTCACGTGGGACTGCTCCAGTTGGCTTGGGCTCTGCACTCGAACCTGACGTTCTATGACGCCCTGTACGTCGCGCTGGCCGAACAACTGGACATGCCGCTCATAACGCTCGACTCTCGCCTCGCCACGGCATCGGGGGTTCGCGCAGTCATCGACGTGATCGCTTGACTTCGCGGCGCCCGCCCCCTCGCCCCGGGCGCGCTCCGGCGCAAATGCTCAGGAGATCGTGGCCCTGACCCTGATGGTGATTTGCCCAAATTGCGAGGAATCGGTCAGTTCGTCCTTGGACCGTTGGCCCCGAACAGGCTACGGTCGCGGCGGGCTGGCTTGAAGCCCTAGTCGCGATCGGGCTGGAACCCCGGGCAGGGGTGTCCCGTTCGGTCAGGCGCGGTCGGAGCCAGATGGGGAGGGCGGGATAGGACGTCCCAAGGGGGTAGAGGAAGGCGATGGTGGATCGGGGCCTGGATCGGGGCCGTGGGCGCTGAGGCGCGGACGCCGCTGCCTGCCGACCCGGCGCGAACCCCGCTCCCGGCCGATCGTGGCCGGGCGTCGGTGCGCGCGGGCCGGCCGGGCGCGCTGGTGGCCGACGACCCAGCCGACACTGTCGCGCGCGTCGCGGTCGCCAAGCGCGAGGTGTTGCTTCGCGTCTACCGGCGTCGCCTGCGCCGCGAGGATTTAGAGGACTGTTACAGCCAGGCGACGCTCGAGCTACTCGCGCGTGCGCGTCGGGGGACCGCGTTCGAGAGTCCTCAGCACGTCGCCAATGCGCTTGAGCAAAAGTTCGCCTCGCGTGTCAACGATCGCCACCGCGCGGTCGGCGGTCGCAGCGCGACCGAGACGGCGCTCGCCCACGCAGTGTCCCTCAGCGACGAGCAGAACGGGACGCTTGATTTCTCAGATCACGCTCCGGGCGTGGCCGAGCGCGTCCAGCTGCGCCACGAGCTCCGTCGGCTGCGGGAAATAGCCGACGAGCTGACCCCAGACCAGCGTCTGGTGCTCGTCAGTCAGGTCACGCTCGGCATGGACTCGGCCGAGTTCTGCGCGAAGTGGGGGTGGTCAAGTGAGAAGTTCCGCAAGGTGGCTCAACGGGCCCGCGCAAAGCTTCGTTCGCTGCTGACCGAGTACGAAACCGGGCAACGGTGCCGTCAGCTGTCGCAGGACGTGATCGCGTATTCGGCACGCGTAGCCAGCCAAGAACAGGAGCGCCGTGTCAGCCTTCACCTCGAGAATTGCCCCGCTTGCGCTGCGCGGTTGCGCGTGCTCGATCGCTCGGCCCGGCAAGTCGCGGCCGTTTTGCCGGCCCCGGCTCTCGCCACCGGCGGGGTGATGCTCAAGCTGCTTGCCTCCGCAGCCGCGATCCCGCAGCACCTCGCTTCGTTTCCCCACCGGCTCCCGCGGGCTCTCCTCCGTTTCCATCCGCTCCGCGACCGGTTGCACCTCGTAGCTCGGCACCAATCACCCTCCCCGCGTTCTCAGACGATCGGTGCCGGCGCTCGAGCCGCCGGCGGCGCGGCGGGCGGGGGAGGGGCAATGGCGGGCGCGAGTGGCTCCGTGCTCGGCGTGGCTGCCACCAAGCTTGGCGTCACCGCGCTGTGTGTGGCTGGAGCGGCGGGGGGATATGCCGTCTGCCAGCGGGAGGGATGGCTTCCATGGGCACCGCGGGTCGACCATCACTCCCTGCCGCGGTTCCGGCACCGTCACGCCGGATTCTCCCGCTCCAGCAATCGTGGCAAAGCTTCCAAACGCGGGGGCGCGTCGCTGCGGGCTGGCGGCATATCTCTGGAATACCCGGTGCCGAACGCCGGGACAACTGTGGAGCTCGGGCGAGCCCGGCCCGGCGCTGGCGCGGTGGGCAACGTTCGAAGCGAGTTCGGTCTACCGGGGGCCGGGCGCAGAACGCGGCGCCGGGCCATCTCGCGGGCGAGGCGGCGAGCCGGTCGAGCCGCCCGCGCTGCGCGCCGCGCTCGTGGGGCCGGTCCCCGCACCGCCGGCCCGGGCAGGGCCAGCACCGCAGCCACTCGAGCCTCCGGCGGTGGCGGAGGCGGGCGACGATCGGCGGGGGACTTTCTCGGCGGGGGTCGCGGTTCCAGGACCGCCGCCCGCCACGAGTTCGGCTTCTAAGCGTCCCGGCCTGCACGGCCCGTCGGACGAGGGCGGGCGACATGCCGATGACCGCTCCTCTCTCCGATCACCGGTGCGTCCGCCCCGAAGCGCCGGCGGCCGAACCTCGTCGAGGACACATGCCCCGGCGCCGGCGTCGAGCGACGGTTGCTCCCCGCAGCATTGGGGGGCGGTACGACCCTCCCGTCCGCGAGCAGCCGTTCCACTCGACCGAGCGCTGCCACCGATCCGTCGACGGAACCACCTCCGTCGGCGGGTCGGACGGCAGGCAAGTCTTGTCCATTCACTCTCGTGACCATGCGTGAGGCGACAGCGTGACCAAGTCCCGCTGTTCGACGTCTACGACGAGGAGCAGTTTCTCGGCTACGACGCGATCCCCGATCACCTCGGAGAGGCACCTCCTACGGCCCGAGCCGGTGACGAAGAGGGAGGACGCGCCCAGTCGCAACGCGGGGTCGAGCCGGTCGCCGTCGACCCAAGTTCAGTCGAGCCGACCGCCGTCGAGTTTCCGCCGGCTGCCGGCGGACCTTCCCACGACCAGTCACCGCCGCGTGTCGCGGGAGGCCGGGCGCGCACGCCCTCACCGGTCATCGGGGTGGCGCTCCTGGGCAGCGTTCTCGCTGCTGCGATCGTGGTCGGGATCCTCCAGCCGTGGGCCGGCCCAGGTCCCGCCGACCGTCTTGCCACGGCCCGCACTCCGGTCGAGCGCGCGCATCCGCGTGGCGGCCGCGCGACTCGGGTCCCTCGCTCGATCGAGCCGCGGACGAATCCACGCTGGTTCAGCCATCAGTCGAGCGGAACGCGATCGGTCACCATGCGCGAGGCCCCGCCTCGTGCGCGTTCTGGGGCGAACGGTCGGAGCAATCCTCATCGCCGCGCACCGGGCGGCATCCGACCGCCGAGCCACTCGCCGTCGCGCCGGCATCCGGCTCGTGGACTCCTCCCAGCTGATCGTGTCCAAAGCGGGTCTGCCCAGCGGATCTCGCGCGACACGCCACGCCACGCCGATGGCCCCAGCGTTCGACCGACGCGCCCGCCGGCGTCGGCGGGCGCTGCGATGAGCGAGTTCGGATTCGAGCGGTGAGCGGTTCGGCCAGAGCCGCGGTCGTGGTGCGGCGCCGCTCGATGCGACGGTTGCGACTTTCCGCCGGCATGACGCGCTGGGTCTTCTACGCCGTTGCGTGCGTGGGGATCCTCGCCACTCTTCGCTACATGCTCGTGCCCCCGCGCCCCGTGCGCGCGGTGCTGCCGGCGGCCCGCCCACCGGATCGGGCGGCCGAAGCGTTCGCCACGCTCTTTGCCCGTAGCTACCTCACCTGGGACGCAGCCCGGCCCGATGAGCATCAACGAGCAATGGTGTCCCTCCTGGGTACGGCAGTCGACGCTGACTTCGGCTTTCAGGCGCCGCCCAGCGGCACTCAGACCGTCCAATGGGCGGACGTAGCGCAGGCGCGCGACGGTCCGCAGGGGGACCGCGTCTACACGGTCGCGGCTCAGACCGATCGTAACGGCCTGGTCTACCTCGCTGTGGACGTGGCCCGTGGACCCGATGGGCGTCTTCGACTGCTCGGATACCCGGCGGTGGTCGGACCACCGCTCGTAGCTGCGGCGTCCGCGGATCCCGACTCGGGGCTGGCCGATGTGACCGACGGCGCGCTGATCACCGTCGTAAGGCGCGCGGTGCGCAACTACCTCGCCGGGTCCGCGAACAACCTAACCGCCGACCTGACTGCATCAGCGCGCATGAGCCTGCCCGCCCAGCCGCTTCAGATGCACGACCTCGCCCTGCTCAAGTGGTCGCCAGGCCAGCGCTCGGTGCTGGCCACAGTGCACGCCGGTGGCCCGGACGGCGCCGAGTACACGCTCCGGTATGAGCTCGATATGGCGCAGCTCGAGGCTCGGTGGGAGGTCGCCGCGATCGAGATGGACCCCACCGCCTGACCTATGAGGAGGTAACCGTGTTGCACGCTCGTACAACCTGGCGCTCGCCTCTCCGAGCGCTGACACCTCTCCGAACGCCGAGCCGCCTCAGGACGGTGATCCGCCTCGGGATGCTGACGCTGACCGTTGTGGTTGCGTTCGCCCTGCTGGCAGGATCGGTCGCCGTGCCGGCGAGTGCGGCCGTTCTAACGCAGCAGTCCGGCGGCGCCAGCACCGCGTCCGGCTCTGGCGGCGGGTCACTCGAATCGGCGGCTAGCAAGGCCGGCGACACTGGACGTAAGGTGGCGATGAGTCTCCTCGCGCTCGGATTGGCCATCGCCGCCATCGTCCTTGCATTCAAGCGCGACTTCCGGGAAGCAGCCGGCGTCTTCGCTGTCGGCATCGTCGCCGTCCTGCTCGCGACTCCAGCCGGCTTGAACCTCCTGCGTGACACCGTCGGCTCGTTGTTCGGCCGGTGACGATCGCCACGTCGCTGCGCATCGCGAGCCGGCTAGCCGATTGGGGGAAGCGACGTGTCCGTGGACGCTGGAAGTAGCGGCGAGGGTGGGAACGAGCGTGTCGAGGTGCGCTCGTACCGGACCGTCTTCGAGTTGGAACGTCGTCTGTACCGAATTGATCGGTTCCGGCTCAACCCGGCCGGAGTGCCGCTGCGGGGAGTCGCGTACTTCGCCCTGGTCCTGGTCGCGGTCGCGCTCGCACGAGCAATTCAGCCACTTGCTTGGGCGCTCGACGAGCTTCCGTGGTACGTGCGCTATCTCGGCATGCCCATCGGGGTGGCCGCGCTGCTCACGATCGTGCGCGTCGACGGGCGACCGTTTCACCTTGCGGTGCGCGCGCTTTGGAACGGGCCCAGAGCCACGCCGCACCTGAATGCTCTGCGTCGCTGCCCGCCGGCAGACGCAGTGTGGAAACCGCCGCCCCTGCTCGTCATCCCCGACGGTTCGGATCCCGTCTTGCGCCGGTGTCGCTTCCGAGGTCCGGGCGCGGTGCTCGTCAGTGTTGCGCACGAGGGGCCTGCGCCGCGGCGGGCCGGCGTCTGGCGCCGGCGAACCCGCGAAATCACTCTCCGCGCGACCGCAGGGCCACGTCCCTCGAGTGCTCGCATCGTGTCGCTGCGCTCGGGAGCGACTCTGGTCGTCGAGCCGAAGGTCAGTCGGGGGACAGCACTCCGGTGACGTCTCCGACGCCGCCGATCACCTTCGTATACGGAAACTGCGTCTTCGGAAGCGCCCCGGGTGAGCGCTGGGCGCTGTTCGCCGTTGCCGCAAGCTCGTATGCCGGGCTCTCGACGGCCGCCAAGCGCGAATTGTTCGGACGGCTGATGGCGGGTCTCGAGGCGCTCGAGGCGGACGTGCAGGTACTTCGGGTCGCCACTGCCTGGAACGTTGATGGCTACGCCGACGAACTGCTGCGTGCATATCGCGGTCCCCACCCCGAGCTGCATCGAGGTTATGTCGAGGAACACCGAAGGCGTTTGCACGGAGCCGGCGAGGCTCAGGCCCGCGTTTACTTTGCCGTGCGTCTGGCCGAGCCCGAGGCCGACGTGGCCACCTACGTATCTCAGGTGTTCGACAGTCGACCTCGCGAGTGGCTGTCGGCTCTACGCAGGGGACTCGCTTGGCACGAGGGTCGTAACCTCGCGGTCGCCCAACTCGAGGCTGTGCGGGTCCGTGCCGACACGGTTCATGCGCGCCTAGCCGACTTTCTCGACGTCCGCCCGGTTCGCACGCTTGAACTTCAGTGGCTCGTTCGTCGCGCGTTCTGCCGCGGGCTGGGGGAGCCCGAAGTGGACGGCCTGCACGAGCCGCGGGCCCTGGTCTTCGAGTGCAACGGAGAGGGCGTCCTCGCCCCCTTGGAGGCCGACGTCGTTCGTTGGATGGAGAGCTACGTCGAGCACCGGCGACGCGCGTTGCGAGTCGAGTCCGAGCTCGGGACGAGCTGGCAGGCGCTCTTGGTAGCAGGGGCGTTGCCCGAGCGCGCCCACTTCCCGAGCAGCCGGCTCGAGCTGATGTTCTCCCCGCCCGAGTCATTGCCCTTTGGCATCGACCTGACCCTCAACGCGCGCTTCCTCCCCAATGGGCTCGCCGTCCGGCTCACCCGCCGCAAGATTCAGGATGCCGACCAGATAGTCAGGGCGGAGGCCGAGGGCGATCAGGGCGTGTCGGACCGCGGTTACGAGCGAACCCAGCACGCTCGTGACCTGCTGAGCTATTTGCAGTCCGCCAGCCGTCCCCCGCTGTTTCGCTGCACGCTCTCCATCGCAGTGGCCGCCGGCGATCCGGACGAGCTCGAGCGCCGGGTCGAGTTCTGCCGGCGCTCATACGGAGAGGTCCGCCTCCATCGGCCCATCGGCGATCAGCTCGAGCTCTTCTGCCAGCACCTCCCCGGCCAGGCGACGCGCGTACGCGGGTACGACGACACGTTGACTCCCGAACAGGTCGCGGCCCTGATGCCGATCGCCACCCATCGGGCCGGCTCGAAGCGCGGATTCTGGCTCGGCTACACGCTCTCGGGCTCGCGCCAGCCCGTCCGGTTTCACCTGCGCGAAGGCTCGGATAGTGACCGCAACACTGCGATCCTCAGCGTGGGCGCACTCGGGTCAGGCAAGACCACCCTCGACCAGAAGCTCAAGTACGAGGGCTTTCTTCTCGGCGCGCGGGTAGTCGACTGCGACCCCAAGGGCGATCACCGCTTTCACGAGCTCGAAGCGGTCGCTCCCCACGCAGAGACCATTACGCTCGCACCGGACCCCTCCCTGCGCGGCGTGTTGGACCCTCTCCGGGTTGCGCCGGAGCACCTGCGCCAGGACGCAGCTGTCTCGTTCCTGACCGAGCTGCTGCCGGCTCGGTGCGAAGCGACATGGGAGACCGCGGTGGTCAGGGCGGTGGATTCGGTCATGCGCCGCGCGCGCCAACCCACATGTCTCGAGGCCATCCGTGCGCTGCGCGAGGGAGATGCCGTAGACGTTCAGGTCGCCAAGGCCCTGGCGGTCTACGCGCAGTCCGGACTCACGCAACTCGGTTTCGCCGATTGCGAGCGCGAGTTGCCTCCACTGGGCAACAAGCAGGTCACCTACCTGAGGATCCGCGACCTGCCTGCGCCCATGGCCGGTGTCGCTCGCGGCGAGTACTCGAAGGCCGAGCAGGTGGGAGAGCAGCTCGTGCGCCTGATCGCCATGTTCGCGATGGACCTCATGGGGCGTGAGCGGGGCCGCCTCAAGCTGTTCTCGTTTGACGAAGGCTGGCGCCTGCTCGGGGATCCGGTCGGTCGCATGCTGCTTGCCTCGCTCCAGCGCATGGGGCGCTCTGAGCTCGCCGTGCCGATCATCAGCACACAGCTCGTCACCGACACGCTTGGGGGCGATCGCGAATCCCTGGATAACCTCGTGGGCGCGACGTTCGTCTTCGGGATGCGCTCGGAGGCCGAGGCTGCTCGCGCGCTCGTTCTGCTCGGCCTCGATCCTGATGACGCCCACATGCGCTCCCGCCTGCTCGAGTTCGAGGCCGGGAGATGCCTGTTCCGTGACCACCGTGGCCGCGTAGAGGCCATTCAGGTGGATGTCTCACCGGGCCTGCTCAGGCGCCTGTCCACCACGCCGCCGAACCGAGGTCACGACGTCCAGCACGCCGCCGCCCTCTAGCCCCCGCGCACAGGAGCGGGTGAGCGCCCGACGCCGATGCCAACTCGGAGCTCGATGCTGCGCCTCCGGGATCGCGATTGTCTTACTCACTGTCTGCGCCGCCTGGGCCCTTGGCTGCATCCCCGTGGCTAACGCGGCCACCCGAACCAACGCGGCCAGCCCAACCAACGCGTCCACTCCGACCAACGCCGCCTCCCCGCGCAGAGCCGGAACCCCGTCCGCGGTTACCACCCCATCTGGCCCATTCGGCACAGGGGGTCTCGGCGGGAATGCCAGCGGGGACGGGGGAGGCATAGCCAGCGCCTCCGACCCGCTCAGCGCCAATGGCTTCTCCAGCGCCCTATGCCGGTCCGGGCCGCCCGATCTCTCCACCCGCACGAGAGCCAACTGCGCGACCTCCGGTCTCTCAGTCTCGCCCGTCCCGATCGACCATTACTGGTTCGACATTCACATAGACACACCGTTCCCAGGAATCGGGGGAGACACGGTCGCCATCGTCATCCAGGACGTGCTCCTCACGCCGATCTGGACCGCGCTGGTGTGGCTGATCCACGCGCTGATCGTTGCGCTCGAGTGGTGCTACGCGATCGACCTGCTCGACTCCAGGACGATCGGCGGAGTATCACGTTCATTGGGACAGGCCGAGCGCCTGTTCACCGGGCCGTGGATGGTCGTCGTGCTCGCAATCGCCGCTGTCGCGGTCGCCTACCGGGGGTTGGTGCGGCGTCGCGTTGCCGACAGCTTGGGCGATGTCGCGATGATGGCCGCGATGATGCTCGCCGGCCTCGCGCTCATCGCGAGCCCGCGCGAGAGCGTCGGCCGCCTGAGCGCGCTGGTCAACGAAGCGAGCCTGGGGACGCTCGCCGCCGTAACTTCAGGAGATCCCCGTCAACCCGATCAGTCGCTTGCTGACGGGCTGCAGGCCGTGTTCGACAGCTCCGTTCAGGGGCCGTGGTGCTACCTGGAGTTCGGCAATGTGACCTGGTGCCGGAGCCCGGGACGCCTCGACCGGCGCCTGCTCGCGGCGGCCCAGAAGCTGGCGGCGGCCGACCGCCAGGGCCTGTCCTGTCAGCCGTCGTCGCTCACTCCGTGCCGTGGTCAGAGTCCCAAGCAGGCCGACCTCGCTCGCGAAGCATCTCTCGTCTCGAGCGCACGCACCAACGGTGCAATGTTCCTCGCCTTCCCAGCCAACGGACCGGCACGCAACGCGATTAACGACTCGGGGTCGCTGTTGCACACGCTCTGCGGCACCTATGACGCCACCGCGTGTTCGGCACCCACCGCGGCGCAGGCCGAGTTTCGCACGGCGAGCGGTACCTGGCCGAGGGCGGGAGGGCTCCTGTTCATCGGGGTGGGAGTGGTGGGCATGCTGGCCCTGCTTGCGTTCATTTGCTTGCGCCTCATCGGGGCTGCACTGTTGAGTGTCTTCTTCCTACTGCTGGCGCCCGTCGCGGTGCTCACCCCGGCCTTGGGGGACAGCGGCCGGGCCGTATTCCGGTCCTGGTTGACCCGGCTGCTCGGCGCCCTGTTCGCCAAGCTCATCTACTCCGTGTTCCTCGGAGTTGTGCTGCTCATGGTGGGACTGTTGCAGGGCATGGGCTCGCTCGGATGGTGGACCCAGTGGCTGTTGATCGCCGCATTCTGGTGGACCGTGTTCAATCACCGTCACCGGGTTTATGAGGTCGCCACCCTGGGCCACCGCGACATGGCCGATCGCGGGGTGCGCTTCGTCCGTCATCCGTTGGCCGGCGGTCTGGTCCGCCCCATCGCGCGCCGATCGGGTGGGCGGCCGTGGCGCTGGCCCCGCATCCCGGGCCCGCCGGAGACCCCTCCCCAGCCCTGGCCCAAGCTTCCCCCTCCGACCATCCCCTCGCCGCGGCCTCCCGACCCGCGGACCGGGCCGGATCAGCCGCGCTATCCGGGGCCGGCCGGTCCCCGCACCTCGGGCCCCGGCGCCGACCCCGGCCGAGCACTGGCCTGGCTGCGCCCACCGGGAGGGGGGGACGAACGCGCGCAGTGGCTCGAGCCCGGTGTCTCCGGGTCTGCACGCGCTCAGCAGTTGCAACGCCTCCTGACGGGAGACCGACAGGAGGCACACGCCCGAGCGTCCGCGACGAACACCACCGCCGCCGATGCGCGGCGCGCCCGGCTGGCCCGCCTGCGCGACCAGGAGGCTCGGGCGCGCCGGCACGGCGATGTCCGCCGGGCCGCCCTGCTCGCGACCAGGGCCCAGCGGCTTGACGTTCCGGGCCGCGCCGGCCGGGGCACGCCAACGCTGGCCCGAGCGTCCTCCGACCAACGCCTGGACGCCGAGCGCTTCCTCCAGCGCCAGGCCGCTCTCCGTCGCGGGGTAGCGCCCGGGCCGCGAGCCAACCCCGGGGCCTAT
>DASZHF010000144.1:0-10462 GCA_035938095.1 Solirubrobacteraceae bacterium | reverse complement strand
TGGACGCGGCGGGCGGCCGGGCGCAGCGGGACCGTTACCGCCTCGTCGGCGCCGGGGCAAGGGTGGTGGACCGTGCCCCCCAACGCATCGCGGTGGCGGTGGGGACGGAAGTCGACGATGGCCTGATCGCAGAGCTGATCTCGGTCGAGAGCGAGTGCTGTCCGTTCTTCGAGCTGGGCTGGGACCCGGCGAGCCGGGAGCTCGCGATCTCGGTCCGCAGCACGGCCGAGGCGCCGGCGCTGGAGGCGATCGCCTTCGCGCTCGGCCTCCCGAGCTGACCGCCCGCCGCTTCATCATCCAGCCGCGACCATGAACGACTGCGAGCCTTCGGAGTTCGCCTCGCCGGAGGCCTTCCGGCACGGCCGGCTGCTGGCGGCGCCGCTGCGCTGGCCTCGTCCGTCGCGCCTGGACGAGCCGCTACGGACGTCCCGACCGGGCGCCGCCAAGGCGCTCGAGTCACTGGGCTTGCGGACGGTGGGCGATCTTCTCGAGCATCTTCCGCGTGACCGCCGGGAGGCGCGAACGGTGGCCGCGCTGTCTGCGGGGGAGGCGGCGACCGTCGTGGTCCGGGTGCGTTCGATCCGGTCGCGTCCGGTCCGGCGCCGGGGGATGCGGCCGCTGGTGGAGGCGACCGTCGCCGACGACAGCGGCCCGATGAAGGTGACGTTCTTCAACCAGCCCTGGCTCGAGTCGCGCTACCGACCGGGCACGCGCCTGGTGCTCCATGGTCGCTACGAGGGGCGCAACCGCTTCGTCGTCTCTCATCACGCGCCCACCGACCAGGCCGCCAGCGGCGCCGACGGGGAGGTCGGGCACTACGCGGCCACCGAGGGCATCAGCTCGACCGAGATCCTGGCCCTGGTCAGGGCGGCCCGCCCCTCGCTGGAGCACCTGCTCGAACCTCTGCCGGCGGGGATGCGACTGGCCGAGTGGCTGCCCGACCGCCGGGCCGCGGTGGCCGCGGTCCACTACGGCGAGCGCCCGTCCGATGCCGAGGCCGGCCGCCGGCGCCTCGCGTTCGACGAGCTCCTGCTCACCCAGCTCCTGTTCCTGCGCCGCCGGCGGCTGCGAGCGGCCGGCGCCCTCGCCCAGACGCTCGACGGTCCCCGCACGCTCACGGCCCGCTGGCTGGAGCGCGGCCTTCCGTTTGAGCTCACCGGTGACCAGCAGGTCGCCGTCGCCGAGATCGAGCGCGACCTCGCCGAAGAGCGGCCCATGCAGCGGCTGCTGCTGGGGGAGGTGGGCGCCGGCAAGACGGTATGTGCTGTCTTCGCCATGCTCCGCGCGGTCGAGCACGGGATGCAGGCCGCCCTGATGGCGCCCACTGAGACGCTCGCCGAACAGCACTTCGCCACCCTTCAGCGGCTGCTCGGGGACGAAAGTGTCACCGCTGGCCTGCTCACCGGCGCCACGCCCGCCCGCCGGCGCTCGGACATCCTGGGCAAGCTGGCCAGCGGCGAGCTCGCGCTGGTGGTGGGCACCCACGCGCTCATCGAGCGCGACGTGCGCTTTGACCGCCTGGCCGTGGGGGTGGTCGACGAGCAGCACCGGTTCGGGGTCCGTCAGCGCGCGGCGCTCGATGCCAAGGCGCCCCCCGGGCTGGCCCCCCACGTGCTGCACATGACGGCGACTCCGATTCCGCGCACGCTCGCCCTGCTCAACTACGGGGACCTCGACCAGACGATCCTGCGCGAGCTGCCGAGCGGTCGCCAGCCGGTGGCAACCCACATCGCCTCGGGGGCGAGGGAGCGCGCGCGGGCGTACGAGCGCATCCGCGAGGAGCTGCGTCAGGGGCGCCAGGCCTTCGTGGTCTGCCCGCTGGTGGAGGAGTCCGAGCAGCTTCAGGCCCGCGCCGCCACCGTCGAGTACGAGCGCCTCGCCCAGACCGAGTTCCGGGACTTCAGCGTCGTGCTGCTGCACGGGCAGATGCGTCCGCGCTCAAAGCAGGAGGCCATGGCGTCGTTCGCGGCCGGGGGCGCCGACGTGCTGGTGGCCACGTCGGTGATCGAGGTCGGGATCGATGTCCCCAACGCGACCGTGATGCTCGTCGAGAACGCCGAGCGCTACGGCATCTCACAGCTGCACCAGCTGCGCGGACGCGTCGGGCGCGGGCCGGACGCCTCCGTGTGCGTCATGTTCGGGCCCCGCGATGCTCCCCGCCTGCGGGCGCTGGCCGAGCACCAGGATGGCTTTGTGCTCGCCCAACTCGACCTCGAGCTGCGCAAGGAAGGGGAGCTCATCGGCACCCGTCAGTCCGGCCTGAGCGCCTTCGGCGTCGCCCGCCTGCCCGACGACCAGGATCTACTGGAGCGAGCGCGGGCTCAGGCCGAGGCCATCACCGCGTCGGATCCAGAGCTCGAGGCCCCCGAGCACGCGCTGCTGGCCGACCAGCTCGAGCGCCGGTATGGCGCCGATCAACTCGAGCCGATTCCGGCCTGACCCGCGCGCCGGAGGCGCGATCGGGTGCGTGTAATCGCAGGTCGCCTGGGGGGGCGCCGTCTGGCCGCTCCCGCCGGGCGGGCCACCCGCCCCACCAGCGACCGGGTGCGCGAGGCGCTGTTCTCGGTGCTGGGCTCGGTGGAGGGTCTCGCGGTCCTCGACCTGTTCGCGGGGTCCGGAGCGCTGGGGATCGAGGCCCTCTCGCGGGGCGCCGAGCGGGCCGTGTTCGTGGAGCGCTCGGCCCCGGCCGTCGCCGCCCTACGGGCGAATCTGGACGCGCTGGGACTGGGTCCCGAAGTCGCCGTCGTGCGCCGGCTGGGGGCCGTTGGGGCGCTGCGGAGCGCACTCGGGCGCCGTGAAACATACGATCTCGTCTTTCTGGACCCCCCATACCGGCAGGCGGCGCGGCTCGCGCCCGAGCTTTCCGATGCCCTGCCCGGCGTCCTGGCACCCGGGGCGCGGGTGATCGCCGAGAGCGACCGGCGAGCACCCCTGCGCCTCGCGCTCGAGCTCCGGGACGAGCGGCGCTACGGAGACACCGTGATCAGCATCCACCAAGCCCGACCCCCAACGCCCGCCCCCGATAACGACCCCCGAACATGACCCCCCAGAGCCCTCGAACCACCCCCGACGCCGACCTCAAGGCATGACTCCCGACAACCGCATCGCGGTGGTGCCGGGCTCCTACGACCCGGTAACCAACGGCCACCTGGACATCATCCGCCGGACCGCCTCCTTGTACGACGAGGTGGTGGTGGCCGTCGTCAACATCCCGGTCCGCAAGGTCAAGACCCTGTTCAGCGCCGAGGAGCGCGTGGCCTTCGTGGCGGCGGCCACCGCCGACCTGGAGAACGTCAGGACCGAGGCCTTCAGCACCCTGGTCGTCGATTTCGCCAAGCTGGTGGGGGCCAAGGCGATCGTCAAGGGCCTGCGCGCCATCTCGGACTTCGAGTACGAATTCGAGATGAATCAGCTCAACCGGCGACAGGCTCCCGATATCGAGTCCATCTACCTGATGGCCGGGGATCAGTACAGTTTCCTGAGCTCCAGCGGCGTTAAGGAGCTCGCCACGTTCGGGGGAAGGATCGACGATCTGGTTCCCGACGGCGTGGCCCGCCGCCTGAAGGAAGAGCTCGAACGCTGACGAAGTAGGGAGACCGAAGCAGGGAAAACCATGGATGTCCTCGTATTGATCGACAAGCTGGACGACCTCGTCCACAACGCCAAGCGCGTCCCTCTCACGGACGAGGTGCGGGTCGACAAGGAGGAGATCTATGACCTCCTCGATCAGATGCGGGCCACGATTCCCGAGGAGATCAAGCAGGCCCGCTGGATCGTCAAGGAGCGCCAGGAGATGCTGGCCGAGGCCAAGCGCGAGGCCGAGCGGATCGTCAAGGAGGCGCGCGAGAAGCAGGACCGCCTGGTGGGCGAGGAAGAGGTCACCAAGGCGGCCGAGCGCGCCGCGGACGACATCATCGAGGACGCGCGGGCACGTGAGCGCGAGATTCGCCTCGGCGCCGAGGACTACGCCGACGAGATCCTGAACACGCTCGAGGTCAACCTCTCGAAGTTCATCGCCGCGGTGCAGCGGGGCCGCGAGAGGCTCCAGGGCAAGGACGAGCCCGCCGAAGTCGCCTAGCGCGCGCCGACGCGCTCAGCCGCAGCGAGCTAGCGGTGGTGGTGCTTCTTCTTGGCCTGCTTGACCGTGATCGAGGCGGTCTGGGTGCGGGGCGTTCCGCCGGTCGGGGAGTAGGTGACCGAGACGGCGACGTTCAGGCGCTTGGCCTTCTTGAGCGCCTTCTTGGCCTTCTGGGTGGGGCGGATGGTCAGCGTGACGGTGCCCGCCCCGGTTGAGGTGGTCGAGGCCGTCCCGTAGGTGAGCGTGCGCGCCTGCTTCTTCTTGTGGTGCTTGCGGGCGGCGCTGGCGATGCGGAGCTTGCCCTTGACCTTGCTGGTCGCGCTCCCGGTGAGCGTGCCGGCACCCGGGTCGTGGATCGTGGCGATGACGTCGCCCTTGTTGTCGGTGCCCAGCGTGAAGGTGAAGGCATTGGAGATGACGACTGGACCCGGCGTCATGGGCTGGGGCGTGAGCGTCCTGAAGGTTTGCGTCGCTCCCTGCGAGGTCTCGCGGAACCTGTCGCTGCCGAAGGCCCGGAAGAAGAAGGTGGTCGCCGAAGCGAGGCCGGTCACCGATTGCGTGACGGTCGTGCTTCCTCCCCCCGACGAGGTCTGAAGCGGCGTCTGGGTGCCGAACGAGCTAGTCGCGCCGTAGTCGAAGCCCAACGGGAGCGGCACGCCGAAATCGTTGATCTGAGCGGACAGCGTGGCCCCCATCAGCGAGGGCGTTGCACTCTCGGCGCCGATGTCGGGCTCCAGGCGCTTGACCCGGATCTCGTTGTTGGTGCCATTTGACTCCGCCCAGGCGACGTAGGGCACGCCGCCGATGCCGATCAGGCTGGCGTCGCGCGCCGCCTTGGTCGGGTCGACGTTCGGTGAGCCGCCGATCGGGCTCCAACTGCCGGCGGTGAAATGAGCGACGTGGACCTGGTTGTTCGCGGTCGCGCTGAGCTCGTGCCAGGCGACGTAGGGCATCCCGCCGATGCCGGCCAGGCTGGGGTTGGCCGCGTTCTGAGTCTGGTCGATGTTGAGCGAGCCGCCGACCGCGCTCCACATGCTGCCGTTGAACTGCGCCACGCGGATCTGGCTCTTGTTGCTGCCGTTGGCCTCATACCAGGCGGCGTAGGGGACGCCGCCGATGCCAGCGATGCTGGGGTTATGGGCGTCGAGGGTGTTGAGAGCGCCGCCGGCCGGGCTCCACATGCTGCCGTTGAACTGAGCGACGTTGATCTTGTGGACCGTGGCGCTTGCTTCCCACCAGGCGACGTACGGCACTCCGGCGACGGTGGTGAGGCTGGGGTTTTCGGCGCTCTTGCTCGGGTCGATGTTGAGCGGGTTACTGCCCACCAGGTTCCAGTTGCTGCCGTCGAAGGACTTGACGAAGACCTGATCGGTGCTGGCCCCGTTGTTCTCAGACCAGGCCACGTAGGGCACGCCGGCGACATTCGTGATGCTTGGCTGCCCGGCGTTGTGGGTGGTGTCGACGTTGAGCGCCATAGTCCCGACCTGGCTCCAAGCGCCGCCGGTGAACTGCGCAACGTAGACCTTGGTACGCGGCGGGTTGTTGCCCTCCGCCCAGGCCACGTAGGGCACCCCGGCGATACTCGTGATGCTGGGCTCGCCGGCATCCTGGAGCTGACTGATGTTCAGCGACCCGCCGACGGCGCTCCACCCGCCGGGCGTCAACTGGGCAACGTGGATCTGGTTGCGCGTACCGTTGAACTCGAACCACGCCACGTAGGGGACCCCACCGATGCTCGTGAGGCTGGCCTGGCCGCCGCTCTGGGTCGGATCGACGTTGGGCGATGCCCCGAACGGCTGATTCCAGTTGGCAAGCACACCGGCCGGAGCGAGCAGGAGAGCGGCCATCGCCGTTGACGCGCCCAACAGCGCGGTCCTCGCGAAACGGCGCCCCCAGGCCGGAGAACGCTCCGCCGCGGTCGCCGACCTGTCCCTGGACTCCCTCGCGGCGGCGAAACCTGAAAACTTGAGCATGCCCACCATCCCCGGTCCCGAGCGCCCCATCTCGTGGCGCTCCGGTCCTCGCTAGGAGTCAGGGCCGAGCTCGCTGTCTGGTCCCGGGCGCAGCCCTCCGTTGGCCCGCCGCCGCTCGGTCGGCCAGTCTGGCCTACGGCTCGTCGGCTGCTCAGCGGCGGCCCACCGACCACTCTAGACCGTCGCGCGCGAGACCCCCGGGACCTTCTCTAGACGATCCGAAACCCCTCGAGCCCCTGGACCCGCTCCTCGAAGACCTCGACCCGCTCCACCCGCGCCCCGCGCGGTCCGTGCCGGCTGAACTCGACCATCGCCTCGACCGCCTCCGGGGCGCCCTCGAACAGGGCCTCGACCGCCCCGTCGGGGCGGTTGCGCACCCAGCCGGCGACGCCGCGGCTTTGCGCCATCCGGCGCGTCGTGTCGCGGAAGAACACGCCCTGGACGTAGCCGTGGACGACCACCCGCCGGGCCATCGTGTCGCTCATGGCGCCGGCCATGCTAGGCAGCGCCGAGGAGCGTCCGGGAGGGTGCCGACGGGCGGCCGGGGGACCGCCGGGCGCTGATTACGCCGCCGGTTCGGCGGCGCCGAGCAGAGCGTCGATCTGCTCCAACCGCGCGCGCACGGAGGCGGCCATGGCGTCGAGCAGCTTGCGCGCCTCCTCGATCCCGTTGGTGGCGCCGGTCAGCTGCGATTTGATCCGGCGCACGTCCTCCATGGCCTGCTGGGCGCGCTCGAGCTCCGAGCGCACGGCGTCGGTGTCGAGGCCCGCGGCCTCGCCCCGGCGCATGAGGACCCGGGCCCGGGCCAGTCCGTAGGCGACCTCGAGCGCGAGGGTCGAACCCTCTTCCGGGTCGAAGGCCACGAACAACTTGTCTCCGTTGAACTCGCGCAACGACTGGGTGCGCGCGGGCAGACGGTCGCTGGGGACGACGAGCACGGCGTAGTCGGCGTCCCGGCCGGCCAGCGACTCGTCGAGGTAGGCGAGCGCGCGGTTCTTGGACAGGGACCGGTCGTCCTTGGCCTCGAAGACGATGCGCCCGCGGGGGGGTCCGCTGCAGGCGTCGATCGACACCAGGATGTCGCCCTTCTTGCCGGCGGCTCCCGGAGCGTCTCCGACCGCTTCGCAGTCATCGCCCCGGCTCGCGGCGAGCGAGTCGAGCACGGCCGCGACGCCCTCCTCGTACGTGCGCCCCTTGGCCGTCCCCCGCTCCTCGGCGGCCGCGAGCTCGACCTGCTTGTCGCGTTCGGCGCGCAGCCCGGCCAGCTCGAGCTTGAGCGCCTCGAGCTTCTCGGTCATGGCCCGCAGGTGCTGCGCCTGCTGATCGGAGGTCTGCCTGATCACCGCGAGCGAGGCCTTCTGGAAGCCGGCCAGGGGGTTGTTCTCGGAGTCGGAGGAGAACTGGCGAGTCAGGTCCTCGCGCATCTTGGCCGCGACCTCGGTGACGGCGGCCCGCACGCGGTTCTGGACGGCGACCGAGGAGTCGTCTCCGAAGTGACGCGCCAGCGCCTTGCTCAGGTGACCGTCCTGGGGGCCGAAGACCTCGTCGATCTTGGCGTCCAGGCGCTCGGCCACGGCCCGGGCCCGGTCGACGAACTCGGCGTCGAGCTCGCGGGCGGCGCGCTCGAACTCGGTCTTGACGAACTCGGTGTTGGCGGCCGCCTGCTCGCGGTCCAGCACACGGGCGCCGATCTCGATCGCGTCGGCCACCAGCAGGGCGGGGTCCTCGCCGGCCCGCTCGCGCTCGGCCGCCAGGCGCACGGCGCACTCGTCGTCGAGAACCAGGCCGTCGACCAGCAGCCGCCCACCGCGGGTGCGGACGTGGGTGAGGGGAAGTTGAGTTGCCGCCTCCATGGTCGAACACAAGAAAGCTAGGGATCGGTGCCGACGGATCGGGTAAGTGCTTGGATATCAGCGAGGGAGCTTCCGCTGCTCGAGCGAATCACCAACAAACTCCACGTCGGGGCGACCCTGGTCCGCGCGGGCGTCATCAGGCCCACGCGGCCGGACCGGCTGGTGGCCACCCTGATCACCCTCAACCGCTGGGGCCCCACCCCGGCCGCGGGCTATACCGGCGCCGCCATCCGCTACCCCGACGAGCCGGCGGTCATCGACGAGCTCGGGACCCTGACCTTCGCCGAGGTTCACCGCCGCACCAACGGCCTGGCCCACGGCCTCTCCGACCACGGGATCTCCGAGGGCGACAGCGTCGCGATCCTGTGCCGCAACCACCGCGGCTTCATCGACGCCACCGTCGCCCTGTCCAAGCTGGGGGCCCACGCCCTTTACCTAAATACTGCTTTTGCCGCCCCCCAGATCACCGACGTGGTCGCGCGCGAGAAGCCGATCGCGCTGATCTACGACGAGGAGTTCACCGGCATGGTCAGCGAGGCGGCCAAGGGTCACAAGCGCTTCATCGCCTGGCGCGATGGCGAGTCCAAGCCCGGCGACCCCGTGCTCGAGGACCTGATCGCGGGCGGCGACCCGGGCGACGTCGTGCCCCCCGCCGAGCCCGGCCGGGTCGTGATTCTCACCTCCGGCACCACGGGCACGCCCAAGGGCGCCGCGCGCAGCCAGCCCGAGACGCTGGACCCGGCCGCGGCCCTCTTGTCGAGGATCCCGCTCCGGGCCCGGGAGACGACGATGATCGCCGCGCCCATGTTCCACTCCTGGGGATTCGCCCACTTCACGCTCGGCATGGGGCTGTCCTCGACGCTGGTCCTGCGACGCAAGTTCGACCCGGAGGGCACGCTGAGCGCGACCGCCGAGCACCGCGCCACGGCGCTGGCCGTCGTTCCGGTGATGCTGCAGCGGATTCTCGAGCTGCCGGCGGAGACCATCGAGCGCTACGACCTGCACGCGCTGAGGGTGATCGCGGCCAGCGGCTCGGCGCTGCCGGGCGAGCTCGCTACGAAGGTGATGGACCGCTTCGGCGACGTCCTCTACAACCTCTACGGGTCCACGGAAGTGGCGTGGGCGACGATCGCCACCCCGGAGGACCTGCGCGCGGCGCCGGGCACCGCCGGCCGGCCGCCCCGGGGCACGATCGTCAAGCTCTTCGACCAGGAGGGTCACGAGGTCGACCCCGGCGACACGGGGCGCATCTTCGTGGGCAACGAGATGCTGTTCGAGGGCTACACCGGAGGCGGCGGCAAGGACGTGATCGCGGGGCTGATGAGCACCGGTGACGTGGGGCACTTCGACGAGGACGGCCGGTTGTTCGTCGACGGCCGCGACGACGAGATGATCGTGTCCGGCGGCGAGAACGTGTTCCCCCGTGAGGTGGAGGACCTGCTCTCGCGCCACGACGCGATAGACGAGGCCGCCGTGATCGGCGTCGAGGACGATGAGTTTGGCCAGCGGCTGAAGGCCTTCGTGGTCTGCGCTGCGGGGACCACGCTCACCGAGGACGAAGTCAAGACCTACGTCAAGTCGAATCTCGCCCGGTTCAAGGTCCCACGCGAGGTCGTCTTCCTGGTCCAGCTGCCCCGCAACGCGACCGGCAAGGTGCTCAAGCGAGAGCTGGCCGAGGCCGGCGCGGACGGCAAGGCGCGCGACACCCAGGCCGCTTCTCCGGCCGGCACGGGCAAGGACTAGGCGCCCAAGCTGGGCGGCCAGTCGCCTTCGATCGCGCCGGCCCGTATGTCGCGCGAGAACGTCGAGGTCGTGCGCAGCATCTACAGCGCCTGGGAGAGGGGCGTCTCGGCGCGCGAGTTCATCGACGCCGACGTCGAGTACGTCAACCCGTCCTACGCCGTCGAGCCCGGCGTGCGCCGGGGGCGGCGCGTCTTCGCGGCCATACGCGACGCTTACGACGATGTCGCGATTGCGCCTCAGCAGTTTGTGGATGTGGGCGACGACGTCGTCGTGGTCGCCACGATCACCGGAACCAGCCACGGGGCCGGCGTGCCGATCAGCCGCGAGCACGGTTACGTGTGGACGATCCGCGACGGGAGGGCGGTCCGCTTCCAGTGGTTTCACTCGGGCGCGGAGGCGTTCGAGGCGGTGGGGCTGCCGGTCCCGCCCGAGCCCGAGCCCGGGTCCGGGCCCGGGTCCGGCGAACAGGCTCAGCCCGATGAGCTGCCCGGGCCCGGTGAGCTGCCCGGGCCCGGTGAGCAGCCCGAGCCCGGTTCCGGGGAGCGGGCATGACAAGATGCCCCGCGTGCGGCTGGGAGCGACGATCCGGTTCGGCCTGTCCGTGGCGGCGGCTGCCGTCGCACTGGCCGGGTGCGGTGGCGGTGGGTCGACGTCCAGTGGCTCGACCTCCGGCGGCTCGACCTCGAGCTTTAACTCCGCCTACGTCCAGGTGACCGGGCAGTATCACCTGCTCGGCGCGCAGCTCGCCACCTTCATCAACAACCTCGCCAACCACAAGCTGACCACGAACGGCGCGCTGGTATTCGCCCTGCAGC
>DASZHF010000143.1:0-19663 GCA_035938095.1 Solirubrobacteraceae bacterium | reverse complement strand
ATTCGCGACCTCCTGACGCGTGCTGCCCCCCACCGCCATCTCGATCGCCACCAGCCGGGCGCTGTCGGTGGCCGCGACTGCCTTCCGGGGAAATCGCCGCGGGGTCACCGGGCCCCCGCGGGCGGCGGGTCTCGGTCGGCCACCGGGATCGGCGGGTCTCGGTCGGCCCCCGGGATCGGCGGGTCTCGGTCGGCCCCCGGGCTCGGCGGGTTTCGGTCGGCCACCGGGATCGGCGGGTCTCGGTCGGCCACCGGGATCGGCGGGCCTTGGTCGGCCAACAGGGTCGGTAGGCCTCGGGCGGGGACTTGGAGCTTGGGAACCGCGCTCGGGCCGGGAGTCGATCGAACCGCGAGCGACCGCGGTGAACCGCTGCTCGAGGCCATCGAGGATCGCGCTCAGCTCCTCCAGGGTGGCGCGCATCGACTCCGATCGCTTGCCCATGCCATCGATCAGCGCTTCCAGGCGCCGCTCGGCGGACACGATTTCCTCGGGGGCGGGTGCGCGGTCGGGGCCGGGTGCGTGGTCGGGGGCGGGTGCGCGGTCGGGGCCGGGTGCGTGCTGGGGACTCCGTGCCGGCTCGGTGCTCCTATCGGGCTCCCGCCATCCCGCCGGGGTCGCATTCGCCCATCGCGTCGGGGTCGCAGCCGCGCCGGCGGCCACGGGTTCGGTCGCGTGCACGGCTGGCGCGGGTTGAGCTCTCAGCCGCTCGCGGCCGCGCGCGGCGAGACGTTCAACCTCATCGAGGATCGCGTGCAGGCGGGCAGAGAGGACACTCGGCTCCCTGTCAGATGGGGAAGAGGTGGCCCAGGACAATTGGCTAGGCGTTGGGACTGGATCGCCGGGTGGCATGGAAGCCGGCGCGCGCAACGATAGCCTGCGTTATCCATGTGGGAAGCGCTCGCCCACAGTCGCCGACAGGACCGCGTCCTGCACGGCGCCGCCAAGGCCCTGAACGTGGTCGCCGGGGCCGCAATGATCCCGCTCTGGGTGGGAGGCCAGCGCGCCACCGGCTGGCTCGACCGCACGCTGGCCCGCCGGGCCCGGCCTCCGGAGCTGCCCGTGCCGCCCGCCGGTCCCCGCGACCTCGACGGAGTGGTGGCCGAGCTCAAGTCTCTCCCTCGCCGCATCCACCGCTCGCCGTCGGCCACGGCGCGCAAGGGAATCGCCGACCTGTCCATGTTCACGCTGGCCCAGAAGCGCCAAACGGTCAACTTCGGCTACGCGTACCCCCGACAATTCGAGTACCACTACTTCGAAGGCGCCGACGGCGAGCGCATCGCCGCCACCGTGGCGACGCATTCCACTCCCCGTCCGGGCCTCGTGGTGGTGCACGGGCTGCTGACGACGCGGCTGTTCGACTACGTACGCGAGATCGCGGTACGCGCCTACTACGAGTGGGGGTTCAACGTCGCGGCCATCGATCTGCGCAGCTTCGGCCTGACCGAGATGCTGACTCGCGCCCCCAGCTCGGCGGGATGGAAGGAGGGCGAGGACATCGTGTGCGCCGCGCGCTACCTGAAGGAGCTCGGGTCCACCAGCGTGGGGGCGATTGGGATCTCGCTCGGAGCCTGCTCGGTCATGAACGCCTGCCACCTGGCCGAGGCGCCGGAGCAGCTCGACGGCGGCATTCTGGCGATCAGCGGTCCCGCGGACACGCGCGTGGCCACCGAATACATCGACCGCCCCGTGCCGCGGGGCCATCCCTTCTATCCGGTTTCGAGGTTCTTCCACACCGCGCTCATCGCCAAGGTGCGCAATCTGGGATGGCCAGCCGAGGTGGCCAGCTTTCAGCGGCTCACCGAGCTGGTCGTGGCGCCCCACTACGGGATCACGGTCGCGGAGCTCTACGAGCGCTCCTCGCCGCGCAACCACATCGCCTCCGCCCAGGTCCCCGTGCTCGTCCTGCACGCCGAGGACGACGAGGTGGTGCCCGTCGAGCACGCGCGCATGCTCGAACGCGCGGCCGGAGACAGCGAGCTGGTCCGGGTCTGGATCCTGCCCGGGGGTGGCCACGCCGCGTTCGACGCGATCGATCGGCGGTGGACCTACCAGGTTTACCGCACCTACTTCGAGCGCCTCGCGCGCTACGCGAGCTCCGACTACGCACGCGCGGACGCGGCGGGGAGCGCGGGGGTGGGGGAGCCGGTGGCGGAGAGGGAGTTGGTCTCCCGGCGCCGAGCCGAGCCGACGCCGGCGGGCGACGCGGCCTAGCCGGGAGACGACCTGTCCCCGACCTGGATCTGGCTACAGGTGGCGATCGTGGTCTTCGTGGTCGTGGGGGCGGTGATCGCCATCGTCCGCCTGGCCTGACGGCGGTGCCCACGGGCAGCAGCGGCCGGTGGCTGCCGCGCGCGAAAGCGCGCGCATAAAAAATAGAAATCGACCGCGCGGATATGATCCGGCAGCGCCGGCAGCGACGGCGCCGCGCCCGCTCACCGGCGCGTTCGCGCACGAGCCCCGAGGGAGGGGAGGCATGTTCAAATCGATCGTGGTTGGGACTGACGGCTCAGACACGGCCAAGAAGGCCGTCAGCCAGGCGGCCGACCTGGCCAAGTCGATCGGCGCCGAGGTTCACATCGTGAGCGCCTATGAGCCCGTGCCCTCGACCCGCCTGCGCGAGGAGGCCGTGGAGGCGCCCGAGGACCTGCAGTGGATGATCAACCCGCGCGAGGACGTAGACGCCACGCTCAAGGATGCGGCCGCCGAGGTGGAGGCCGCGGGAGTCAAGGTCGAGACCTACGCGCGCCAGGGCGATCCCGCCGACGCCATCCTCGACGTGGCCGAGGAACGCAACGCCGATCTGATCATTGTCGGGAACAAGGGCATGACCGGGGCCAAGCGCTTCCTGCTCGGGTCGGTTCCCAACAAGGTCTCCCACCACGCCCCGAGCTCGGTCCTGATCATCCGGACCACCTGACGGCGGGCGGCGGCGAAAGGCCGCGGCCCGTCAGTGCGACGGAGTGGGGAGCGACCCGCTCCCCACCGGGATGGAGGGGTCGGTGGCCGCGGCCGCGTCGATCAGCCCGTACCCGTAGTCCTCGTTGTAGCCGGGCCGGCCGAGGTGGTGCGCGGTGGCCTTCAGGCGGGCGGCAATCGCGTCGGCGCTGGGATTGGGTCCCAGCACGCGGCTGGCGACGATCAAGGCGGCGGTCGCGGACACGTGGGGGGCCGCCATCGATGTGCCCTCGTAGCCCGCGGGAATCCCGAAGTGGCGCGGGTTGGTGCCCGCGAAGGTGATCTGGAAGATGTCGCGTCCGGTCGGCCCGACCGGGTGGCAATCGGGGTCGGCCTGCAGGCTGGCGTCGGACCCGCCCCCAGGGGCGACCATGTCCAGTCCGCGCCCGTCGTTGGAGAAGTCCGACAGGCAGCCGTGCTCGGTCGTGGCCCCGACGGCGGTGACGCCGCGGGCGCGGGCGGGGTAGGCCACCGATGCGTGACCCTCGTTGCCCGAGGCACCGGCGACGAACACGCCTTTGTGATGGGCGTAGGCGAGCGCGTTGATCAGCTGGGGGATCATGTGGGCGGTGACGTCACTGGAGAACTCGAGGCTCATGTTGATGACCTTGGCCCCGTGGCGGACCGCGTAGAGGACGCCGCGGGCGATGTTCGTCGCGTCGCCCTCGCCCCGGGAGTCGAGCACCCGCACGGGCATGATCTTGGCGCCGTAGGCGAGCCCGGTGAGGCCGTAGCCGTTGTTCGTGGCCTCGGCGATCGTCCCGGCCACGTGCGTGCCGTGGCCGTTGTGGTCGTCGGGGTGGCTGGTGCGGCCGACGAAGTCATAGCCGGGGACGAACTGATCGCGGGTGAAGTCGGGCGAGAGCCGGAAGGGGCCGCGGTTCTCGTAGGCGACGCCCGTGTCCAGCACCGCGATGGTGACGCCCTTGCCCCCGGGCGCTCCCGCGGCGGCGACGTGCGCCCAGGCCAGCGGCGCGTTCACGCCCCAGGGCGACAGGAAGTTCCACTGCAGCTCCTGCCAGCCGCCCGGCTGGGTCCCGCGCCCGGGGTCGTTGGGGATGAAGGGGGGCGGTTGGTTGGCCGGGGGCGGTTGGCTGGCCGGGGGCGGTTGGCTGCCCGCGGGGGGGTTGGACGGCGGGGGGGCCTGGGCGGCGCGGGCGCTCGGTGGCGTCGATGGGGGCGTGACCGCCTGATCGGCGCCCGGCGACCCGAGGACCGGCGCGGCGGCGGGGTTCCGGGCATCGGTGTGGGCGATGTAGTCGGGCAGCGCGTATTCGACCCCCGGGCGCCGGCGCAGGCGGTCGACGGTGGTCGTGACGCTGGCGTGGGTTGTGAGGCGCAGGAGGCGAAAGGCCCCGACCTCCTGGACGTCGGCCGTCCCGCTGGTGCGCTTGGCGGCAGCGCGGGCCTCGCGCGTGCTGTGGGCCGCGAACTTGACCACCACCACGCCGGGCACGTAGGGAGCCGCTCCGGCGATGGGAACCGGGCCGGCGGCCGCCGCGGAGGCGACGGCGGCCAGCGCCAGCACCGTGGCGATCGTGCGGGACCGGGCCTGGGCGATCGCGCGAAGGGGGCGGTGGGGGCGGGAGGGCATCAGAGAGAGTTCGGCCCCGCCGCGCGGGCAGGCCGGGACCGGCAGGGTGGGACAGTTCGGTTAATGATGAACAACGAAGCCGACCCGCACGAGGGTTCGCCCAAGCTGGCCAGGCCACGGGGCCTTGTGGGCAGGCCACGGGGCCCTGAAGGGCAACAGATGCCCTGGAGGGCGCCGGCGTGGACCATGATGAGGAGGTAATCGGCAGCCGGGGCGCCAAACCCGAGCCTGGCCCCGGTCCTCTGGCCCCGGTCCTCTGGTCCCGGTCCTCTGGCCCCGATCCTCTGCCCCGGTCCCGCCGGGCCGCCCCCAAAACTCATGAGCGACCGCTTCTTCCCCCGAGACGAATACTTCATGCGCCTGGCCCTGCGCGAGGCCGAGCGCGCGCTCGAGCACGACGACGTCCCGATCGGGGCCATCGTGGTCGGCGATGGCGAGGTGATCGGGAGCGCCCACAACGAGCGCGAGCTGCGCCAGGATCCCGTGGCCCATGCCGAGTTGCTTGCTGTGCGCGAGGCGGCCCGGGCGCTCGGGAGCTGGCGGTTGCTGGACGCTGTGCTCTACGTCACGCTGGAGCCGTGCGCGATGTGCGCAGGGGCCGCCGTTCTGGCCCGAGTGGCCCGCGTCGTCTACGGGGCGGTCGATCCCAAGGCAGGGGCGGCGGGCAGCGTGCTCGACGTCCTGGGCGAGCCGAGGCTCAACCACCGGCCCGAGGTCGCGGGGGGACTGCTGGCCGCCGAGTCCGCCGCCCTGCTTGGCGAGTTCTTTGCCTCCCGCCGCTGAGACGGAGGTCTTCGTGGAGGCGCGGGGACGGAAGCGGCGCGTGCGCGAGTCGCTCCTGGCTCGCCCGGCCGCGTACTCCCTGCTCCAGCGGGGACTTGGGGCGCGGCGCGCCCACAGGGTGCTCGTGGCGGAGTACCTGGTCGCACGGCCGGGAGAACGGGTCCTCGACCTCGGATGCGGGCCGGGCGACATACTCGCCGCCTTGCCCGCCGTCGACTACCTCGGTTTGGACGTCAGCCCCGAGTACGTGGCCGCCGCCGGCCGGCGTCATCGCGGGCGAGCCGAGTTCAGGTGCGCCGACGTTGCCGGCCCGGCCGGCACGGGCGGGCCGGAGAGGGGCCCCGCAGTAGACGACCGTCGCTTCGACGGTGCCCTGGCGGTCGGCTTGCTGCACCATCTCGACGATGTGCAGGCGGGAAGGGTGTTCGCGCTGGCCGCGGGGGCCTTGACGCCGGACGGTCGACTGGTGACGCTGGACCCTGCCCGGTTGGCCGGCCAGCATCGCGTCGCCCGCTGGCTGATCGCGCGCGACCGGGGCGCCGGCGTTCGCACTCCCGACGCCTATCGCCAGCTCGCGCTCGCGCACTTCGGCTCGGTGGCGGTCTCGGTGCGGGAGGACCTGGCCCGGGTGCCATACACCCACGCCATCCTCGAGTGTCGGGACCCGAGGCCTGCGCGCGGAGAGTCGGGGTTGGAGCGGGGCGAGTCGGGGCGGGGCAGGGGCGAGTCGGGGCCTCCCGCGGGCACGCCCTAGAGCCGGTCCCCGCTGTTGATGCTGACCCTGCGCGAGTACGTACTCGGACTGATCTGCTTCGGCGGCACCTGGGGCGCGGTTGCCGTCGCGACCACGGTGATCGTCCGCCGCCGGCTCCGGGGCGTGGATGGCGCGAGCCTGGCGCTGGCGGCCACCCTCATCTTCGTGAGCGGCGTCGTCGCCGTCGAGCTGGTCCCCCTGATCCTGGGGATCCTGAGCCGGTGGACCGTGCTGGCCATGGCTGTGGTGGCCGCGCTGGTCGTCGTGCGCGCCGTTCGGGCGAGCGAGGCCACCGCGGAGCCCGCGCCCGCCGCCCCGCGATCGGGCACGCTCTCATGGGTCATCGCCGGCGCCGCCGCGGGAGGCCTCGCCCTGGCGACACTGGCCTGGCTGAAGCGGGCAGCCGTCCAGCCGGTCACCGCGGCCGACTTCACCTTCTTTCACATGCCGGGTGTGGCGCGCTGGATTCAGGCCGGAACCGTGTGGCAGAACATCGAGCTCCTGCCCGGGTTCTCAGTCGGCACCTACCCAAACAACGGGGACGTGCTGTTCCTGTCCACCGTCCTGCCGTGGCGCGAGGAGGTCTTCACCCGGCTGGTCAACGTGCCCCTGCTGGGCCTGGTCGGGGTGGCGGTGTATGCCCTGGCTCGCGAGCTGCGCTCCCCGCGCGCGACCGGCGTTCTGCTCGGCGCGGTGGTGACGTCGATCTACGCAGTCTGGGTCACGGCGCTGGACCGGGTCAAGCCCGAGACACTCATGCTCGTCACCTTCGGCGCGGGGGCGCTGTTCCTCGTGCGCCACGCGCGCACGAGGCGAACCGCTGACCTGGTGCTGGCCGGCCTGGGGCTCGGGCTCGCCTTCGGGACGCGTTGGAATGGGGTCTCGGCGGTGGTGGCCACGGTGGCCGTGTGGGCGGTGGTGAGCTGGAGGGTCCGCTCGGACGCTCGCTCCGTTGCCCACGACGCCATGCGCCTGGTCGGCCTTGTGGCGGCCGCGGGCGGGTTCTGGCTGATTCGCAACTGGGTCGAGACGGGCAACCCTCTGTTTCCGGAGAAGGTGTCGGCGCTGGGGGTGACGGTGTTTAACGCTCCTCGCGACGAGATCCGGATCCTCTATGGCCACACCATCCTCCAATACCTGGGCAACGGGAGCGTGCTGCGCCACTCGATCCTCCCGGACTACCGCGTGGCGCTCGGAGCTCCGGGAGCGCTGCTGGCGGTCGGGGTGGGGCTGGCCGTCGTCCTGGCGCTGGTCGGACGACGCGCAGAGGCGGGCTGGAGGCGCGAGCCGGTGGCCGCTCTTGGTCTGTCGATCGCCGCGATCCTGATCGTGGCGATCTACATCGCGACGCCCGCCAGCGCCCAAGGCTCATACGGCCATCCATGGGCCGGAATCATCCGCGAGGCCGCGCGCTGGGCGATGCCCGCGGCGGTGATGGGTGGGGCGGTCACCGCGTGGGCGATCGCGCGCCTGGGCCGGGGCCGGGGGATCGCTGAGTTGATCGCCGCTGCGACGGTCCTCGATGGGGCCATTCAGAGCTTCAGCGTTCGCATCGCAGATGCGGCGATCGTCGTGGCTGCCCTGGCCGGAGCGGCGGCGGTGATCTTCGGGGGCTGGACCTTGGGCCGCCGGGCTCTGCGCAGCGGGAAGCAGCTCGTGGTGGTGGCCGCCACGGAGGCGTCGGTGCTCGCGGTCGCGCTCGCATTTGCCGGATGGGGCCTTCAGCGCAGCTACAACCATCGTCGGTACCTCGGACTCGACCCGTCCGTCGACTGGGTCCTGGCCAACGCGCCCAACTTCAGGCGCATCGGGGTGGCGGGCGAGTTCACGGGCGACGTCGGTTTCCTATACCCCCTGTTCGGGCCGCGGCTGTTCAACCACGTCAGCTACGTCGGTCGCTTCGACAGGGGACTGTTGCGGGAGTACAGCTCGGCGCCGAGTTTTCTTGCGGCCGTGCGGCGCGGCCGCTACGACCTGCTCGACGTGGGCCGAGGAGTGCCGCCCAGGCCCGAGACGCCCACCCAGAGATGGGCGGCCAGCACGGGCTACGTTCGCGTTCTGGCCAGCCTGCGCTTCGCGCTCTATGCGTCGCCGGGCTTCCTGCGCCGGGCGGGGCTCTCGGCGCGGAGGTGAGCTGGGCGCCAGTCCGTGGGCTAGCCTAAGGCGGGTCATATGGAGGGGTGGCAGAGCGGTTGAATGCGGCGGTCTCGAAAACCGTTATGGGCGGTTTACGTCCATCGAGGGTTCGAATCCCTCCCCCTCCGCTGAACTGAAGCAAGCAACCGCGCCGCTATTTGAACCCGGCGGGCCCGGGTCCTGTGCCGGAGCACGTCCCGCGCGCCGCGGGATGGGGTCCTATTGGTTTGGTGATGACGCGTCAGCGGCGGGCAAGTCGGCGTCCGCTCTGCGTGTCGGGCGGGGTGTAGTTGAGCTCGTAGTGGTGGTAGAGGGCCGACTCGTCTGCCTGGGAGAGCTCCTCGCCGTGCTGCTCGATGTTGGGCGCGTCTTTGATTTGGTCCTTGGAGACCGCCACCTGTAGGTCATCGGGACCGACCTTGATCCCGCCCAGCGGCACAAAGGTCAAGTGGCGGCCGATAAAGCCCTCCTTGACGGTGGCGAACTGCGGCTCGTCGGTCTCCACGTCGACGTAGACGTCTTGCAGCTTGCCGATCCTCTCGCCGTCGCGGTCGATCAGCATCTTGCCGTGCCACTCGGCGACGTTCCACTCGGCGTCTTGCTGGCGCTCGGTCATCGTCCAAGGCCTCCTCTCACGTAGCGGTTTCGCGCGTCATCCATCTTAGGCCTGGGGCCGCTCTGGCGGACGTGCCCCACGGGAGGGTCTCGAGAATCCACGTGCTCCCGGCTGCCCGCCGCGTCTTCGTCGCTCGCGAAACTGCCACGCCTTCCGCACCACCTCAGCCTGGTCGGGGGTTAGGCCTGACACGCTGCGCCAGGCGTCATAAAGTTTGCGTTCCTGGCGCTTGAACTTCTCTGGTTGCGATGTGGACTGCCCCTCATGGCGGCGACGTCGCACGAGCGCCTTTGCCACAAAGTGGATCTGGCCCCGTAGGGCCAGATGCAGGAACAGCAGGGTATCTTCGTAGTGCTGGCCGAAGGCTTCGTCCCACCCGGGAGTCTGCTCGTAGACGCTCCGCCGCATCACCACGGTGGACGGCACTATTCCCGCGCGACAGAAGATCGAGACGAACGGCGTCATGGGGTCGTCATCAGGGATGGCTTCGATTCCCAGACGAGAGGGACGCAACCGCGTGGGCGCCCAAGGCGACGACGTGAGCGGGTTCCCGCCTTCATCGATCAGCGACGCCTGGCAATAGGCTGCAGCCGCTCCCTGATGGCGATCGAGCCACGAACACAGGGTCTCGAGCATCGCCGGCTCCAAGAGGTCGTCGGCATCGAGGAAGAGCAAGTAATCCGAGGGCGGACGCTCGCGAACACCGCGGTTGCGCGCCGCCGCAACTCCAAGGTTGCTCTGGCTTATGAGGCGGATGCGCGAGTCCGCTAGTAGGTCCGCGACCTCCGCTTCCGGGTTGTCGGTGCTGCCGTCGTCTACTACGACCAGCGTCCAGGAAGGCCGGGTCTGGGCGAGGACGCTCAGGACCGTGTTCCTGAGATAGCGCGCGGACTCGTAACACGGGACAACGATTGCGACCCGCCCAGCGCTCAGTCGGGTCTCACTCGCCGGCTCACTCACGGCCGGAATGGCAGCGGGAGGGGCGGCGGTGGCGGTTGGTTGAGGGTGAACTCCTGGACGAGATCGCCGAGAATCGGCTGGCTCTCACGTACGGCAGCCGCCGGGGTCACGGGTGGCCCCTGACGTGCACAGTCGGCTTTTTGCAGTGGTGGCGGTGGCAGGGAATTGGACGGACGGGGCCGCCCGTTGGGGGGCGGTGCTCCGTGACAACCCGCGTACGCAGCCCGGCCCGTATTCCGTAACCAGGTGCCCGCGGAGAGGCTGCGGGCGCAAACCACAAGGGCCCCACGCAGATAACGAGCAGCCAACCCGCAAACCGCCCACGCCTAGGGACGGGGCGCGAACTCGGCCTGCGGATGGTGCGGCATCTCACCGGTGGCTCCCAACCGAATCGAGCTAGCTAGATAAACGAGCCTACGCCCGGGCGCCCTACCTGTCCAGTCCTGCCCGCCGCATCACGTGTTCTGCTGGTAGGTGTGCACCACGGTCGCGGTACGACGCTTACACGTAACCCGGCCGTCGATCTCGGTGGGGATGGAGTTGCGCTTTTCATGGCAGCTAAAGCCCATGACTGTATGAGTGCAGCGTCCGCGGGGACCGGAGTGCGTACGGCAGTGGTAGTAGGCGACCACGAGCTTTCTTCCCGTCGCACAGTCGGTGTTCGTGACGCTGAGCGACGTGAAGTAGCCAGAGCCGGGGTACTTCGGCACCGAGCACGTGCGCGCGGGACGAGCCACCGGGCTTGCACTGGCAAGCGTGCTCGCGGAGACGGCGGCCGTTGCGGCCACGGCGGCGAGCAGAGCGCCCGACCGGATGCTCCGATTGCGATCAGAAGTTGGGCGAATCTGTCTCATGCGCTCTCATTCATGTTGGGGCTTTACTCCCTTCCAGACGCGTCGGGCTAGTAGGTGAAGTCCTGCTTGATGGCTCCGAGGACGACCGTCGCAAGCAAGCTCGAGCCCGCGTCGTTGAGGTGGATGCCGTCAGCCTGGCGCACGATTGTCTGAGTGCCGCCGATGCTCATGGCGTCCCGGTAGATCTCGCCGGGCGTGAAGATCGGGACGGTGTTGATCACCCGCACCTGGGCCGCCCAGGGTGCAACGCCGACCGCGATCGCGGCGTTGACGACGTGGGCGATCGTCTGGCGGGCCCGTTCGCGCGGCGTCGGCAGGGCCACCCAATAGACGCGGGCGCGCCCAGCCTGACGGTAGGTGTTGGCCATCTGCCGGACCCGGCTGGCGTAGATGGCCGCCCACTCGGCGCCACAACAACTGACTTGTCGGCCGTTCGGGCCCGTCATCGGGAAGCCGTCGTTGGCGCCGATGAAGACGACGACGGCGTCCGGGCGGTCGGCCTTGACTTGGGCCGTCGAGAGCTTGCCCCAGTCGACGACGAATGTGGTCGAGATCCCCGTGCCGATGTGAGGGTCGCGAACGACACGCACCCCCCTTCCGACGAGCCGCTGAGCGAGATCGGAGTCGAGCGGCATCGACATCGAATCGCCGGTGACCAGCAGGGTATGAAGTGGTCGGCGGGCCGGCGGCTTTTCGCCGAGCGTTGCCGGGGCGAAGGCGGCCGGCGCGACCGGCGGGACCTGACTACCCGCACCTACCGGATTCCGGGTGCTGAAGCCACCCGGGCCGTTCAAACCCGCTTGTGGGTTCAGCCAAGCGGTCGCTGACCGGGCGACGCGCGCGAGCGGCAGGCGCCCCGCGATCCAGTCGGTCGGATGGCCGACCCCCAACACGATGTTGCGATTCACCCCCGGGGTCATCTCCTCGCCGGCCTTGAGTACGGAGTGTCCCTCGAACAACACGAGCAGCAGGGCGGCGAGCAACACCGACAGCACTGCATCGCGGGCTCGGAAGCGCCGCAAGCCAGAGCGGTCGAAGCGGCTCATCAGGCTGTCATCGCGCGGTTCGGTCACGGTCAGAAGCGGAAGTAGATAAAGGGGGGCACGCCCTGGCTGGGCACCGTCGCGCCGGCGAGCGCGATGACGATAGCCAGGCCTGCGCCGAGGAGCACGGGCCTGCGCCTCTCGATCCAGACTTGCACGCGCTCGAGCGGCTGGGGGGGAAGAAGCTGCCCGCCGATGACGATGATAATTGCTGCGAGCACCGGCGCCGTCCAAAGCGTGGCCGGCCCTGGCACGGTGAGCCGTGACAGGAAGGTCCCAAAGCCGTCGAGGCTCGGCGAGCGAAACAGCACCCATCCGAAGACGATGAGGTGAAAGGTGACCAGCCAGCGCAGCCATGCGGGGAACCTGAACCGTCCTCCGAGGGCGTGCTCGGCCACCAGGCCGAGGCCCTGGAACGCGCCCCAGAGGACGAAGGTCCAGGCGGCGCCGTGCCAGAGGCCGCCCAGCACCATCGTGATCATCAGGTTGCGGTAGGTGAGCAGCCGTCCGCGGCGGCTGCCCCCCAGAGGGATGTAGAGGTCGTCGCGCAGGAAGCGCGACAGCGTCATGTGCCAACGCCGCCAGAAATCCCGAAAGCCCGTCGCCCGATACGGGCTTCGGAAGTTTTGCGGAAAGACGTAGCCCAGCAGCAAGGCCAGCCCGATTGCCATGTCGGTATAGCCGGAGAAGTCGCAGTAGATCTGCGCCGTGAAGCCGTAGCCCGCGAGCAGCACATCTGGGGCGCTGTAGGCCTGGGGTACCGCGAACACCGGTTCAACCAGCGTGCGGGCGAGGAAGTCGGCGATCACCACCTTTTTCACCAGGCCAAGCGCGATCAGCGACAGGCCCGAGCCGACCGCGACGTGGTTCGGATCGCGGGGCTTGGCCAGCTGCGGCAGGAACTCTCGCGCCCGGACGATCGGACCGGCCACGAGATGCGGGAAGAAGCTCAGGTAGACCGCGAAGTCGAGCATGCCGGCCGGCTCGACCTGGCGGTGCTTGACGTCGACGACGTAGGAGATGGCCTGGAAGGTGAAGAAGCTGACGCCGACCGGGAGGGCGATCGTGAGTAGCGGCAACGGCAGGCCCAGGCCGACGCTGCCCAGCGCGTTCGCCCACTGCTGGACGAAGAACGAGTAGTACTTGAAGACCCCCAGCGCCCCGAGATCGAGCGCGACCGCGACCGCGACGATCAAGCGTCGTCGCCGCTCGTCCTCGGTGCGATGCAGCAGCACCGCGGCGGTCTGGTTGCCGAGCGTCACAGCGGCCAGCAATAGGCAGAAGCGCCAGCCCGCCGAGGCATAGAAGGCGTAGCTGGCGATCAGGATGAAGGGCTTCCACAATCCCGGCCGGGGCATCAACGCCCACGAGAGGCACAGTACGACGCTGAAGAAGATCGCAAACTGGACCGTTGGGAACAGCAACTGGTCGGCTCTCTAGTGCCAGGTGGCCATCAACCGAGCGACCTGATCGAGCAGGAACGGTCCAAGTGTGGTGGCAAAGACCCTCGTCAAGTGGTCGAAGAAATCGCGGTACACCAAAGCGCCGCCCACGACCGGATAACACAGCCGACTACCGCAGAGGAACTGAGTCAGGTCGACGACCTGGACCCGCGGCGAACGCAGCTGCTGCGCTGCCACCACATCGGGATCTCGGTGCACGGCTCGGCCCCGCGGCAGAGCGCAGGCAAGGCCGGCATCCTCGCGCTTCGCGATCGCCCGTTCGACACATGGGAGCGTGTCCTGATTGATGAAGGGAACGTCCCGAATCACGATGATGTGCTTGACGGTGGCGGGCAGTGCGTTCCAGGCCGACGTGATGCCCGCAACCTTGGCGTCCTGCTGGTTCTGGCCCGGCGAAGTCAGCACCGGACCGGGATGATCCGAAGTGAACACGGTGTTGATTTCGGGGTGCTGGTCGAACCACTGAACGACCCCCTGATTCCACTGGGTGCACTGCACGCGTTTGGGCTCAGGAGCGACCGCGGTTGCGTGCGTGAACGGGCAGCTGGGTTGCGTGATCGATAGGCCAGACCAGTGGAGCGCCTGAGTCACGACCTCGAGGGCGGCCCGCCAGTGCTCGGCGTGGCTATCGCCAACCAGAGCGATCGCGCCACCGGCGTTGACGCCCGAGAAACCGAACCTGCACACGCCGACCGTTGCTTTGATCGGCGCGCACGGAGCGTTGGGCGTGATTTGGGCTTGCCTCGGCCTTGGCACCACCGCGAACCTCAGCTTGGGGTTCTGGCACCGGTGATTGGGGTCGCGGGATGCCGCGCCAAAGCAGCGCGGATAGGACGCGCTCGCCGCCCCGGTTGAGCCCAGCATCCACGCCGCCACGCTGACCGCCACCGCTGCGAGAACACCTCGACTTCTGCCAGACAGTCGCGTAGCTCGAACCTTCCTGACGGAATCTGCACGATCCTCAGCGGCCGCCCGGGAGCTGCGACGCGTCAAGACATGGCCGTTTGCGCCTCGTCCAACAGCGCGAACTGCCCGTTGTTGTACCAAACCGCGCAGATGCCCGAGACAGCGGAGGCGTTGAGCCGGAGGGCTAGCTCAACAACCCAGCCTGCGCTCCGAAGCGACCCGTGCGCGTGAAACGGCTGCTTGGAAGGGGGGGCGGGTCCGGGACCGTCGGTGGGGACTCCAGGACCGCCTGCAGGTCGAGGAGGCGAAACGCTCCGATGACGGTTGGGTCGAAGTGGGTCCCGGCGCCGCGGTCCATCTCAGCCTGGGCTTCGTGCAGCGGCATCGCCTTTTTGTAGGGTCGATCGTGTCTCATCGCGTCAAAGGCGTCGGCGACAGCGACGATGCGGCCCGGAAGCGGGATCGACTCTCCGGCAAGACCAAGCGGATAGCCGGTTCCATCCCAGCGCTCGTGGTGGGTGAGCGCGATCTCGGCGGCCAGCGTGAACAGGGGGGAAGAGCTGCCTGAGAGGATGTCCGCGCCGATCCGAGGGTGCTCCGTGATCGCCGTGAATTCCTCCTGGGTGAGCTTTCCTGGCTTGAGCAGGATCGCGTCGGGGATGCCGATCTTGCCGAGGTCATGCAGAGCTGCGGTCTGTGCGAACGCGGCGAGCGGTGCCGCCTCAAATCCAACGGCGCCCGCCAGCACCGATGCCAGGCGCCCGACGCGCCGGGTGTGCTGTCGGGTGTCGTCGTCGCGATATTCAGCGGCCAGAGCAAGCTTCTCGAAGGCTTCCATGCGGGAGCGTTCGAGCTCGCGGGTTCGATGCTGGACCTCGCCCTCGAGCGCCTCATTGTGAGACTGCAGCTCCAGCTGTAGCTGCCTCGTCCGCAGCAGGTTCCGGATGCGAAGAAAGACCTCGTCCGCGTCGAAGGGCTTCGTGAGGAAATCGCGCGCGCCTGCCTCGAGCGCACGCCGGCGGGTCTCTCGGTTGGCGTCTGCTGTTAGTACGAGGATCGGGACGTAGGTCTCGGCGGTTGTCCAGCGCTCGACAAGCTTCATTACGGCGAAGCCGTCCGGCTCGGGCATCTGCAGATCCAGCAGTAGGAGATCCGGTGCGCTGGTCGCAAACAACCCCGCCACCTCCGCTGAGCGGGTCGTCGAGGTGACGTGCGTGTACCCGTCTTTCTTGAGCAGCGTCTCGATGAGTAGGATGTTTGACTCCTGGTCGTCAACGATCAGGATGTGCGCGTCATTGAGACTGTTCACGGGGAGCCGACCCGTTCCGGGAGGTGCTTGCCGATCTCGGTGAGGAACTCTGGAATATCGAGGGGCTTGGTCAGGTAGGCCCGAGCACCAGCCTCCAGCAATGCGCGGATCTGACCCTGGGTCGCGTCCGCGCTGAGCACGATCACCGGAATCTCGGCTGTGTCCGGATCTGCCTGCAGGCGCTCGAGCACCACTGAACCGTGCATGTCGGGCAGATTCAGGTCGAGCAGGATGAGATCCGGCCGATGTGCTTGGGCCAGCTCTACACCCGTACCGCCCAGCATGGCCTGAACCAGTTGCACTTCAGGTTGGCTGTTGAACGCCTGCTCGACGAGTCTGGCGTTCGAGGGGTTGTCCTCGATGTAGAGGATCGTCTGCGCCCCTACGGCCTTCGCATGACGCCCCGCTTCGCGGGCGCTGGAGAGGCTGTCCGGTGTAATTGGGTTGGGAGCGGCGATCAGCTCGACGGTGAACACCGATCCCTCTCCGGGTGAGCTGTCAGCGACGATCGTTCCGCCCATCCCCTCGACCAGACTCTTGGACAGCGCCAGTCCGAGCCCGGTACCCTGGACCGTGCCCTGCTCGGCGTCGAGGCGGTCAAAGGCGACGAACAACCGCTTGAGCTTGCCGGGTGCGATCCCCGGCCCGGTGTCTGCCACGTTGATCCGCACCCGTTCTCCTTCGCGGTCGACGGACAGCGTCACCGTGCCCCCGGGCACGTTGTACTTCACGGCGTTGGAGAGCAGGTTGAGAATCACCTGGCGCAGTCGTTGACGGTCGGCCAGAGCGAACACCTCGGAGCCAGCCTGGAGATTTGCCAACAGCTTGATACTTGCGCTCTCGGCGACGGGCGCGATCAGGGCGGCGACATCACCCAATGCGCTGTATATGTCGACCGGTTCAAGCGAGAACCGCATGGTCCCCGCCTCGATGCGCGAGATATCGAGAACCTCTTCGATCAGGGACAGCAGGTGACGGCCGGCCTTGAGAATCTGATCGACATTCTCGCCCTGCTCGGCCTCGAGGGCGTCCATTTCAAGCAACTGACCAAAGCCCAGGATGGCGTTCAGGGGCGTGCGCAACTCATGACTCATCCGCGATAGAAACTCGCTCTTGGCCAGGTTGGCGCTCTCGGCTACCTCTCGCGCATGCGCTGCTTCGCGCTCGAGGCGACTCTGCTCCCGTAGCGCATCGCGTAACTGGACCGTGGCCGCGTTTACCGCTTCCAACGCGTAGCGGCGACGGCGAGTCAGGACTCTGACGAGCGACGCCGTCAGCAGCGCCGCGAGCAGACCGAAACCCAACACCCACCAGTGCAGGCCGTGGGCGAAGGATCCGACCAGCGGCCGGCGGCTGGCGGTGAGGAGCAGCCACGGGTCAGAGCCGACCGGGATCACCCGGTGGTCGACGAGGCTACCGCTCGGCGCGTGCCCGGTGCTGGTGATGACCAGCTTGGATGGCTCAGCGCGAGGGGAGGCATAGAGCGCGAGCAGGACGTCGCCGAAGGGCGACCCTGGGGGACTCGGGATGGGTTTGGTCGGGTGGACCACGGACTCCTGGTAGGCCACGGAGCTACCGGGACCGCCGACGGCCAGCCTCACAAGGGTCCGGGCCCCGTCGGGCACGACAGCGGTCACGAGGCGCCTACCAAGTAGGGCACGGTGCGCGAGGGCGGCCAGCCCGCCCCCGATTTCCTGGCCCGGACTCGGCCCGCTGCCGACCGCGCTCGCAACCCTGAAGGTCCCCCCGCGTTCCTGCAGAACCCCGATGTCCTTGACGCCGCTCACGAGCAGGGGCCGCGCCGCCTGGGTGAACACCCCGGGTGACCCTCGGTCCAGGCGGGCGACCTGCGCTAGGACTGGCAGCGAAGATTGCGTGCTCCGGATGCCGTTTGTCAGTAGCGTCGCAACCTCAGCGCCGCGCTCGTGCAGCAGCCGCGTTTCCTGATCACGCACAACGCGGTCGACGATCACCGAGCCGCCGATCGCCGCACCAAGCGACACGGCTACGACGATCGCAGGGAGCACACCGAGCGACGCCGACCAACGAGCAGTCATCGACCTGGCCCCTCCAGCGACATCGGACTGGCGGATGACGGCTGCCGTGGCGCCGCGGTCCGTCCCCGAGTCGGGAGCCGGCCCCGGCGCGTCTTCGATCATGACCCGGTCGAGCGGTTCGCTCATGGTGGCGGTCGCTCGACCTCCCTTGCTAGCCATCGGTTACCGCTTGCTAGCCATCGGTTACCGCTTCCGTGAGCTGGGTCCCCCGCGTCCCTGTGCCTGCCAGTCGGGAAAGCTACCCAGCGAGCCAGCACCCACCGGCCGGCCCCAGCAACTGCAGCGGTTATCCAGCCGGGGTCGTGCGGTACCACCTGCAAAGCTCGATGGTCGTCGATTCCCTTGATATCTGGGGGCTATCGATCAACCGATCGGTGACGGTCGCCACTCAGCGGCGCGGACGCGAGCGGGCCGGTTGAGCCTGGCGCGACGCGAGCAGGGCCGGGCTGAGTCCGATCGTTATGGTCGCGGCCAACTAGTCAACTCCGTACTACTATGTGTGGCGATGGCGCGCCTGTCAACGAGCAGCTATGCGGTGCTCGGCCTGCTTTCGTTCGCGCGCATGTCCGGCTACGACCTGGCCGCCGTCGCGCAGCGCTCCGTCGTGCAGGTTTGGCCGATCTCCAAGACGCAGGTCTACGCTGAGCTCCGGCGCTTGAGCGCGCTCGCGCTGATCGAAGGTCGCGACGCCGAGCGCTCTGGGGGGCCCGCGAAGACGCTGTTCGAGTTGACCCCCGCGGGGGAGCGGGAGCTCGACACCTGGTTGGCCGCCGACTCCAGCCCTGGGCTGCGGCTGCGCGCGCCGGCGGTGCTCAAGCTGCTGCTCGGCCATCGCGGCGCGCCCGACCAAGCGCGGGCGCAGCTCGCTGAATTCCGCGGCCGTGTCAGCGAGCGATTGGTGGAGCTCGAGCACCTCACGGCGGCGTTGGACGCCAACCCGGACGCCGTCTATGCGTGGGCTACGGCGCAATTCGGAGTGCGTGTATGCGAGGCGATCGTCAGCTGGATCGACGAGGTCAACGGCCGCCTGCCCAAACAGGCCCTCGCGATCAATCCGCGACGCCGCAATCCGCGAAAGGCACGGGCGCTGATGGACAGCTTGCGCGGGCAGCGGCGATAGGTGGCCGCCACGCCGATCGCTCGGGGACGAGCCGCCGACATCTTCGCGGCCGGTCCCGACCGCGTGCTGCGCCGCTACCGAGAGGGAGAGGGTGGAGATCCCGTGGCTGAGGCGGCCGTCATGGAATACGCACGGCTCCACGGATTCCCCGTGCCCGCCGTGCACGACGCAAGCGGACGGGACCTGATTCTCGAACGCCTCGAAGGGCCCACCATGCTCGCCGATCTCGCCCGCCGACCGTGGCTCGTTCGCACCCACGGCCAGACCCTGGCCGACCTCCACCGGAGGCTGCACAAAATCCCGGCGCCTGATGGACTGCGAGCGCCGTTCGGGCGCGGCGAGCACCTCGCGCACTTCGACCTGCACCCCGACAACGTCATTCTCACCCGGCGTGGGCCCGTCGTGATCGACTGGGCCAACGCGTCGCGCGGCGAGGCCGCCGATGACGTCGCCCTGACGTGGGTGATCCTGACGACGTCGGCGATACCCGGGCCACTGCCGTTCCGAGCCCTCGCCCGCGCGGGCCGCAGCCTCCTCGTAGACGCGTTCCTCAGCGGCGTCGACGCCGACGCCGCTCGCGAGCGCTTGGGGACCGTCGCGAAACGTCGCATGAACACCGATCCCCATCTACTGGAGCGCGAACGCCACGCTCTGGGCGCCGTCATCTCATCGCGGTCCTAGCCCCCGCGTCTAGAGGGGCTCGCCGGGAAACCGCAGGTCGAAGCGTTCGACGAGGGTCGGGACGCTGTCGGGGTCAATCTCTAGCGCGTAGCGCGCGCAGAGGTCGCCGAACACCTCCGGCGGGACTTGGGTCACGCCGCCGAGCTCGACGAGCTCCGCGAAGAACCGCTCGAAGCCGGCAGGGGAGATGATTTCCAGTATCCGGGCCGGCTCGTCGCCGGCGTTCCAGAACGTGTGCCATTGGTTGCGTGGCTTGAAGACTAGGTCGCCGGGGCTGCCGATCACCACCTCGTCGCCCAGCAGCGCGCCCAGACGTCCCTCCAGGACGTAGCTGTACTCGTCCTCGCGCGAGTGCCGGTGGAGCGGCGCCGCCAGCGCGCGCGCCGACATCGGGTGCTCGACCAGCGAGAACCCACCGCCGGACTCATGGCC
>DASZHF010000142.1:0-13479 GCA_035938095.1 Solirubrobacteraceae bacterium | reverse complement strand
GCCGTCGCCGCCGTGCTGACCGCGTGGGCGGTCGGGTCGCTGGGCGGCGCCGCATCGGCCGCCGGTGGCGCCGCCTCGCCCGCGATCCCGTCAAACCACCTCGTCCAGATTCTCGTTCTCTCCAACAGGGCGGACCTGATCTCGAACGGGGACGCCCTCGTGCAGGTGCTGCTCCCGCCGGGCACCGCCCCCTCGAGCGCACGCATCGACGTCAACGGCCACGACCAGACGTCGGCCTTCGCCGCACAGCCGAACGACAGGCTGATGGGCCTCGTCACCGGCATGGCGAACGGGCCCAACGTCGTGACTGCGACGCTGCCCGACGGCTACGGCGCGCGCATCACGATCACCAACCATCCCCAGGGCGGACCGATTTTCTCCGGGCCGCAGATCCAGCCATGGAAGTGCGAGACGGGCGCGGTCGACGGGCAGTGCAACAAGCCCGCCACGTTCAGCTACGTCTACAAGTCGACCGACTCGTCCAAGATGGGTCTCCAGCCATACGACCCGAGCAACCCGCCCGCCGACGTCGCGACGACCACGACGCAGAACGGCACGACCGTCCCGTTCGTCGTGCGCCTCGAAACGGGGTATCAGGACCGCGACCAGTACTCGGTCGCAGCGCTGTTCCAGCCGGGCAAGCCCTGGACGGCGGTTGCCCCCCAGCCCCAGTTCAACCACAAGTTCGTGATCACCCATGGCTTCAGCTGCGACATCGCCTACGGGAGCGGCGGCGCGCCGAGCACAACGTCGTTTAACCCGGCCGACGTGATGGGGCTGCCCGTCTCGACTGCCGACAGCGCCGAGTACGCGCTCGGCGCGGGATATGTCGTGATGTCCACCGCGCTCGACAACAGCGGCCACAACTGCAATGTCGTCACCCAGGCCGAGTCGCTCGTGATGGCAAAGGAGCATGTGATCGAGGCCTACGGCACGCTCCGCTGGACAATCGGGGAGGGCTGCTCGGGCGGCTCCCTGGCCGAGCAGTGGATCGCCAATGCCTACCCCGGGATCTACCAGGGCATCCTGCCGACCTGCTCGTTCCCGGACGCGTGGTCGAGCGCGACGCAGGTGATGGATTACCACCTTCTGCGCAACTACTTCGAGAACCCGAACACGTGGAGTCCCGACGCCGCGTGGTCTCCCTCGCAGTTTGGCGCGGTCGAGGGCAACGCGCTCCCCGTCGACGCGATCGTCTCGGACATCGGCTTCTTCTCGGCGATCATCCCGACTCACGCGTGCGGCGACATCACCGCCGCCCAGCGCTACGACCCGGCCAACAATCCGTCCGGGGTGCGCTGCTCGATCTCCGACTGGGCGATCAACGTCTTCGGCCCCCGCCCGCCGAGCGACTGGTCCGCGAACGAGAAGAAGCTGGGCCACGGGTTCGCGGGGGTCCCCGCCGACAACGTAGGCGTGCAGTACGGCCTGGCGGCGCTCAAGGGCCTGCAGATCACGCCCGCGCAGTTCGTCGACCTCAACGCCAAGATCGGCGGCCTCGACGTCGACATCAACCCGATGAAGAGCCGCATCGCCGCGACCCAACCGGCCCTCGGCCGTGCCTACCGCAGCGGCATGATCAACGAGACCAACAACCTCGACCAGACAGCGGTGATCGACTGCCGCGGCCCCGACCCAGGCGCCGCCCACGACTCCTACCGCGCGTTCGCGATCCGCGCGCGGCTGGACCGCGAGCACGGCAACCACGACAACCAGCTGATCTGGGAGGGTCCCACGGCGATCATCGGCGACACGCAGTGCAGCCAGACGAGCCTGATCGCGATCGACCGCTGGATCGCGGCCGCCGAGCAGGACCCGAGCACTCGCTCCTTCGCGCAGAAGCTGGCGGCCGACCGCCCGTCGGGTCTCGGCGACGAATGCTGGAACGGCAATGGCACGAAGGTGGCGGACGGTCTCTGCCCGCCGGGCGTGGTGCCCGTCTACGGCACCCCGCGCACGGTCGCCGGCGACGCGATCACCACCGACGACAATAAGTGCCAGCTCAAGCCGCTCGATCGCAGCTCCTACCAGTTGCCATTCACCGACGCGCAGTGGGCGACGATGCAGGCGACATTCCCCGCCGGCGTGTGCGACTTCTCGAAGCTTGGCGTCGACCAGCAGAAGACCGTGCCCTGGCTCACCTACTCCGATGCCGCCGGCCACGTGATCTACGGCGGCACGCCGCTCGGCCCGGCGCCGGTATCCGTGCCGTTCGGCCCCGGCTGCAGCCGACGTGGGCTGACCTTCGGCGTGTCGGCTCCACGCGGCGTGCGCATCGATCGCGCGCTCGTCTACCTCGACAATCACCTGATCGCCGTGTTCAATGCCGTCCGCGGCCACGCGATCCGCCGCCTCACGGTTCGCGGCCTGCCCAGCTCGGGCCGGCACGTGCTGCGCATCGACACACTCAGCCACGCGCGTCGCGTGCGCCGCTCGGTGCGCGTGCTCAGCGGCTGCTCGGTCAAGGGCGCCCCACACACGCGCGGGCGGGTCAAGCCGCGCGGGCATCGCTGAGCGCGGCGAGGGCATCGCTGACCGCGCGGCGTCATCGGCGACCCACGGAGCTCAACCAGGCGGCGCTCGTGGCGATCGATCGCTGGATCACCGCTATCGAGGCCGACGGATCGAGCCGGTCGCTGCCCGCCAAGGTGATCGCCGACCGACCACAGGACATCAACGACACGCGCTTCGACGGCAGCGGGAACAAGACGGCCTGACCGCCACCCGATACCGCGGACCGGTGCCCTTCCGGGACGCCAGGTAATCCCGCGATCACGGGCCGCGTAGCCGCTCAGGGGGGCCCACTCCGCTGACGCTCAGCCGATATCGTGATCCGATCATGGAACCGTTCGGCGATCGGGCAATCGTGCTCGAGTTCGCCTCGACCGCGACCGAGCGCGAGGTGCTCGAGCAGTGGCTCCGTCGCACCCACCCGGACGGTTACTACCAGGACGTCGTCGCCGGCGATCAGCCCAAGCTCGCCAAGGCGCTGAGCGAATCGGGCGGCGATCCAGCGGTGACGCCCGTCCGCGTCGCGTGGCTTCCTCGCGAGCGCGCGGGAGCTCGTGTCGCACGCCTCAGCGACCTCCTCGCGTTGAGGAACCCCCGCCGCCCGCGCGAAGCCGAGCAGCGGCGGATCCTGCGCACACAGCCCGACCGGTGCCGGGTCGTCGTGGGCGAACCCGCAACGGTGAGCGACCTCGCTGCGCGGTTCGCAGCCGGCGGCGGAAACGGCGAGCTTCCCGCCTTCGTCAGCCGTCAGGGAGCGCTTGCGCTCGAGCGCGCGGAGCGAGGCCTGATCGGGACGCAGTACAAGGTCCCGCGGTTCGTCTCGGAGGAGATCAGCTCGAGCGCCCGCTTTCGCACAGCGGTCTCGGACCTGGCCGAGCGGCTCGAGCGTCCGGCGACCGAGGTCGGCAGCGAGGCGGCGGCCTGCATCGACGAGATGGTGGCGAGTCAGAGTCGGCTGGCGATCGATATCTGGAGCCAGTTCGGCAGCTGGCTTTCGCGGGCGTACACGGTCGAGGTCGACCGCACCGGTTTCGACCGACTACGGGAGCTCAACCGCACTCAGCCACTGGTGTTTCTCCCCAGCCACCGGTCATACCTCGACCCGCTCGTGCTCCGCAGCGCATTGCATCAGCAGGACTTTCCCCCTAGCCACGTGCTCGGCGGCATAAACGTCGCCTTCTGGCCGATCGGGCCCGTCGCTCGACGCTCCGGGTACGTCTTCATCCGCCGCAGCTTCAAGGACGACGAGGTCTACAAGCTGGCGCTGCGCGAGTACATGGCGTACCTGATGCGCAAGCGGTTCAACCTCGAGTGGTACATCGAGGGAGGCCGCTCGCGGACGGGCAAGCTCAGGCCGCCCCGTTACGGGCTGCTCGCCTACCTGGTCGAGGCCTTCCGGGGCGGTGGGGTTGACGACGTGTCGCTCGTGCCGGTATCGATCGTCTACGACCAGCTCCACGAGGTCGGGGCGATGGCCGCCGAGGAGCGGGGCGCGCAGAAGGGGGCCGAGGGTCTGAGCTGGCTCTTGGGCTACGCGCGCGCCCAGGGCCGCCGGCTTGGGAAGGTGCGCGTGAGCGTCGGGGAGCCGCTGTCGCTGCGGGCCGCGCTCGCCGAGGACTCCGCGAGCGGCGTCCGGCGCGCCAACGAGGTCGAGAAGGTGGCGTTTGAGATCTGCCACCGGATCGGGCGCGCGACGCCCATAACCCCAACGTCGCTCGTCACGCTCGCCCTGCTCGGCGTCGAGGATCGCGCGCTCACCCTCGCCGGGGTCCAAGAGATCCTCGAGCCGCTGCTCGAGTACGTGGAACGGCGCGGACTCCCGACGACGGCCGACGTCGACCTGCACTCCGAGAGCGCCCTGCGCGGGACGCTCGACGCGCTCGCGAAGGGCAGCGTTGCGAATCGCTTCGCGGACGGTCTCGAGCCGGTGTACGGGATCGGCCCCGAACGTCACCTCGAGGCCGCCTTCTACCGCAACGGCTCCGTCCATTTCTTCGTCAACCGGGCGATCACCGAACTGGTCCTCGTCCGGGCGGCCGAGGAGCCGTCAGAGCGCGTCTTCGACGAGGCGTGGCAGGAGGCTCTGCGCCTGCGCGACCTGCTCAAGTTCGACTTCTTCTTTGCCCGCAAGCGGACGTTCTCGGAGGAGATCCGCGAGGAGCTCGGCCTCATCGATCCGGACTGGGAGCAGCGCCCCAACGAGGCCGAGGCCGCCCGGACGGTTCTCTCGGGCATGCGCTTGCATCTCGCCCATCGCGTGCTTCGCCCCTTCCTGGAGGCTTACCAGGTCGTCGCCGACCGGTTGGCGGCCTACGACCCAGGCGAACCGGTGGACGAGAAGAAGGTCCTCGCCGAGTGCATCGGCCTCGCCCACCAGTACCGCCTCCAGCGTCGGCTGCACAGCCCAGAGTCCATCTCGAAGGAGTTGTTCAGCACCGCGTTGCGCCTCGCTGCTAACCGCGACCTGATCGCGCCGCGCCAGGACGAGCTGCGCGATCGACGGCTGGCGTTCGCGGCCGAGATCAGGGCGGAGGTAAGGAGAATCGCGACGGTACGGGACCTCGCGCTGCGGGACCTGGAAACGGCCGGGGTACCCGCTTGAGCGACGTCCGCGAGCTGATCGAGGAGATCGAGAGCGGTCCCGAGGGGCCGGAGGTCGGCGCCTTCTTTGACCTGGACGGGACGCTGATAGCGGGCTACTCCGCGAACGTCTTCTACCAGGAGTTCATCCGCCGCCGGCAGATGTCGCCGGGGGCGATCGCCCGTTCGGTCGCGGCCGGGATCGACATGGGCGTGCGCGGCGCGGATGTGAGCCGCCTGGTCGAGATAGTCGCGGGCTCGTTTCGCGGGCATCCCGAGGACGAGCTCGTCCAGCTCGGCGAGCGCCTGTTCGTGCAGCGAATCGCGGGAATGGTCTACCCGGATGCGCGCCAGATCGTACGCGCGCACCAGCGCAAAGGACATACGATCGCGCTCGCGTCGTCTGCCACCCGCTACCAGGTTGCCCCGCTGGCGGCGGACCTGGACATCGACCACGTGCTGACAACCGCGCTCGAGGTCGTCGATGGAGTGTTCACCGGAGCGCTGGGCGGCAAGGTGCTCTGGGGTCCCGAGAAGGCTCGGGCCGTCCGCGACTTCGCCCGCACGCGCCGTGTCGACCTCCGGCGCAGCTACGGCTACGGCAACGGCGACGAGGACATGTACTTCCTCGACGCGGTCGGTGCGCCGCGCGCACTCAACCCGCAGGCCGGGCTCGCAGGCGTCGCCGCCGACCGCGGCTGGCCCGCGTACCGGCTCGCCGGCCGCGGCCGGCCCGGCCTCGAAGAGGTCGTGCGCACAGGGGCGGCCATCGCGGGCCTCGGTACGGCCGCGGCCCTCGGAGTCATGATCGGCGTCGTGAACCGCAGCCGCCGCGACGGCGCCAACTTCGCCACCTCCGTGGGCGCCGACGCCGCCCTGGCACTTGCCGGCGTGCGCCTGCGAATCATCGGCGAGGAGCACCTCTGGTCGCAGCGCCCCGCCGTCTTCATCTTTAACCACCAGAGCTCGATCGACATGCCCATCGTAGGCAGCCTGGTCCGGCGCGACCTCACCGGGGTCGCCAAGAAGGAGGCCGCACGCGATCCGCGCTTCGCACCAATCGGGTTCCTCGTCGACGTGGCCTACGTCGACCGGGGCAACACGAACCAGGCCCGGGCCGCGCTCGCGCCGGTGGTGGAGAAGCTCCACCAGGGCGTCTCGATCGGCATCGCCCCCGAAGGGACTCGCAGCGCCACGCCCCGGCTCGGTCGGTTCAAGAAAGGCGCCTTCCACATCGCGATGCAGGCGGGCGTGCCGATCGTCCCGATCGTGATCCACAACGCCGGCGACGTGATGTGGAAGGGCTCGCCGCTGATCCGTAAGGGCACGGTCGACGTTTCCGTGCTCGAGCCGATCACGACGAAGGGCTGGAAGGCGGGCGAGCTCGACGAGCGGGTGACCGAGGTGCGCCAGCTGTACCTCGAAACGCTCGAACAGTGGCCGCGGTTGGACGGCTAGCCGCGCTCAGGCCGGTGCTTTCTCCCGGGGGGACGCGCGCTTGGGCTTGCCCAGCGCGAGCACCTCATCGAGCCCGACCTGTAGACACTCGAAGAACAGCTCCGGGTCTGTGACCGCGGCCGGGTCGCAGTTGACCCCGATGCAGCAGGTTCCGTCGTGCGATACGAGCGTCGCCATTACCGCGCAGCCCGGCAGCGGTCCGAACGGAAACAGACGCTCGATCTTCGCGCCCGCGATGTAGACCGTGTAGGGGATCCCGGCTACGTTGCTCGCCTGCAGGTCGAGCTTGCTCGTCTGCGCGAGATACCAGCGCGCGACGAGGGGTGTCGGCATGCGGTTCAGCGCCGGGGCGACCAGCCCGAGGGCATCGAGCGCCGGCTCGGCGCGCGCCGTGAGCACGAAGTCGTGGATCAGGTGGATCCGCTCGGCCGGATCGCGCTCGCCAGCGGGCGCGGCGAACCGGGCGCCCGCGAAGCGGTTACCGCCCATCGGGTGGTCGCCCTTGCGCAGGCTGATCGGCATCGCCATTGGCAGCTCGCGCAATTCGGCGTGATTGCGCTCGTGGTACCGGCGGAAGCCGCCGAGCAGGGCGGCGACGAACGCGTCGTTTACCGACCCGTCGGCAGCCTTCGCAGCCGCCTTCAGCTCCTGGAGGCCCGCCTCGAGTGTTCCGAAGCGCCACGTCAGGCTGCGCCCTCGCAGCAGCGATGACTGCTCGGCAGGGGGCGGCGCCAGCACCCGCGCGAGTGAGCGCCCAAAGCGCAGGCCGTCGCCCGCCAGCGCGCCCGGGCGCAGCAGCGCGCCGGTCGCGAGCCGTGCCGCCCGGCGCGCGGCGGCACCAGCGTCCCGGGGGAGCGAGCTCGCCCGCTGGACCGCCTGCTCGGCGAGTACGGACAACGGCGTCGAGCGCTCAGGCGCCGGAGGTTCGGGCATCGGCTTGTCCGGCGAGGGCGCCCGCTTCCGGCTGTGCAGCAGGCCGAGCAACTGGATTCCTCCCTGCCCGTCGGTGAGCGAGTGGTGAAGCTTGAGGAAGTAGGCGGACCGACCCCCAGTCAGCCCCTCGACCAGCACGGCCTCCCACGGCGAGCGAGCGCGATCAAACGGCGTCATGGCGATCTGCTCGGCGAGCTCGAGCACCTGGTCGAAGCCACCGGGGTCGGGCACCCGGACGCGGCGCAGGTGATAGCCCAGGTCGAAGTCGGGGTCGGTCGTCCACGCCGGGAGGCCCAGGTGGAGCGGCGGGTCCACCACCCGCTGGCGGAAGCGCGGGATGATCCGCGACGCCCAATCGTGGGCCGCGGTCAGGCGCTCCCAGTCGGGCTCGCGGTCCAGGACATAGACGCCCATGATCGTCGAGCGCAGGCGCGGGTCACTCTCGGCCCGCCACATCAGAGCCTCGAACTCACTCATCTCGCGCGTTGCGCCCCAGCCCTGGGCGATCGCCCAAGCCTCCTCGTTCGTCTGCGGGAGCGTCGGCGCCGTCATCTCAGCCGGCCGCCAGCTCGGTCGTGGGCGACGTCCGAAGCAGCCCACGGAACGCCTGACGGGGTGTGCGCCCCTCGTGGCACACGCCGTAGACCTCTTGGGCAATCGGCATTTCCACTCCGTACTCCTCGGCGAGCTCCATCACGACGCGCGAGCTCTTGATCCCCTCGGCGACCATGTTCATCTCATCCGTGATCTCCTCGACCGTCCTGCCGAGCGCGAGCTGCTCGCCCACGTAGCGGTTGCGACCGTGCGGGCTGATGCAGGTCGCGACCAGATCGCCCATCCCCGCCAGCCCGGCGAACGTCGCCGGCTCACCGCCCATCGTCACGCCGAGCCGCGTCAGCTCGGCAAGGCTGCGGGCGATCACCATCGCGCGAGTGTTATCGCCGGCGCCGAGGCCCTGCGCCATGCCCGCCGCAATCGCGACCACGTTCTTGAGCGCGCCCGCGATCTCGGCCCCGGCGACGTCGGTGCTCGTGTAGACGCGGAACAGCCGGGTCTTGAAAATCGCCTGGAGTGCCAGGGCGACGTGTTCGTCGCGCATCGCCACGACGGCAGCGGCGGCGAGGCCCCCGATCACCTCCGCGGCGACGTTCGGCCCCGTGAGCACTCCCGTCGGATGGCCGGGGATCACCTCGTCGACGACCTGCGTCATCCGCAGGCGGGTCCCCTGCTCGAGGCCCTTGGTCAGGCTGACGATGGGAATCCACGGTCGCACGTGAGGGGCCGCCTGCTCGAGCACGGCCCGGAACCCATGCGAGGGGACCGCCATCACCAGCACGTCGGCGGTGGCGATCGATTCCTCCAGCGAGTGGGTCGCGGCGAGCTCGCGATGGAGCTCGGCGCCCGGCAGGTACTTCCCGTTGGTGTGGCGCGTGCGAATCTCGTCGGCGAGCTCGACGTGACGGGCCCAGACCACCGTGGGCGCGTTGGTCGCCGTCATAGAGGCCACGGTCGTCCCCCACGAGCCCGCGCCGATCACTGCGACTCGCGCCGGCCGGCTCGTCGGGCCCTCGTAGTCGTGGCCCGCTCCGTCGCTACTCGCCTCGCTGCTCACGCAGGCAAGCTTCCCACTTACGAACGGAACGCGCCAGAGTCGACTGAGTACACGGAATCACAACACGACACAAACGTCCGTTCAGGCGCGAGCGGGAACCATTGCTCTGTCCAATGAGTCGAAAGGGGGTTTTTCATGATGACTCGGAGACTACGAGTGGGAGCCCTGATGGCTACAGTCGCGCTGGCGGTCGCGCTGCCCGCGACGGCTATGGCCAACAAGGGTGGCCATCCCAACCACGGCGTGGGCCACGGCCACGGCAAGGGCAATCACCACCCTCACAACCACGGCAGGGGTCGGGGCTAAACGGCTGAGACCCGATGGTGGTCGGGGCGCCGGTCGGGGCGCCCCATCGCCGCCGTCGATACTTCTGCGAAAGGCGGGGGCGGGGAAACCGATAGATCCCCGTTGCGTTGAGTGCCTCGGCCTCCACTCCCCGAATTGAGCCGGACCGAGTCAGCCGGCCGATGGCCGCCACATCCGCCAGATCGGCGGTGAGCTCTTCGCCAGCCTGAACTCCTCGGTGACCTCGAAGCCGTGCCGTTCATAAAGCGCCCGATTGCGGGCAGTAGACGCTTCGAGGTAGGCGGGCGTGGCCTCCCGATCGCAGCGATCGAGAATCGGCCGCATCAGCGCGGCGCCCAGCCCTCGGCCCTGCCAGTCGGGGTCGACCCCGACGAAGGCCAGGTAGTAATGGCGCTCGTGTGGGTGATTTGACTCCAGGGCAGTGATCGCTCGCCCGACCCGGGGCAGGAATCGGCCATAGATCAGCGCCATCGCCGGCAGCAGGCGGAGCTGCGCGGGGACGCCGAGCTTCCACTGGCCGGGGAGCTCCCAGACGGCTGCCCCGACGACGCTGTGGGTCGTGTAGCACTCGTCCTGGGCGAACCACAGCTTGCGCAGGAACAGCCCGAAGCTGCGCTCCAGGATGGACATGCGCCGCGAGTCATCGGGCACAACCCAGCCGAATTGGGGGTCCGTGTAGAAGGCCCGGGCCAGGACCGTGGCCAACCTCGGCAGCTCCTCACGGGTTGCCTTGCGCACCGTTCCGGCCTCGCGCGTCGCCGCGGCTATGTCCACCATGGGTCCCTCAAGCCTCCCGCGATGATCAAGCGCCCCGGCGGTTCACCCGTGCTTGTCTGGCTCGGCCGCAGCCCGCGTCTCGGCGCCGGTCTTGGTCACCATCATCCGCCCGGCGCCCCCCGCTCCCACGCGGCGTAGGAGCCCGGGCATCAAGACTCGAGCGGCGGGGACCACGGCCCAACCGCGCGGCACGTAGCGTTCGGCCTTCCCGCCCGGCCCGGCGTCGACGATCGCTTCGGCGACCTTGTCCGGAGTGGAGACCAGCCAGCGCGTGGCGCGCCGGGCCGTAAGCTCGGCGGCCGGGAATCCCTCGGTCTTCACGAACCCGGGTAGCACCAGCCCGACATGGATCCCGTGACCGCCTTCCTCGGCGTGCAGGGCGTCGCTCCACCCAGCCAGAGCAAACTTGCTCGCCGAATACGCGCCCGCCCCGCCGCGGCCGACACGTCCCGCGACGCTCGAGACGTTGACGATCGAGCTGGGAGCCGATGCGCGCAGCAGCGGCAGGAGCGCCTCCGTGAGCCGCACGACCGCATCGAAGTTGAGAGCCATGTGGCGCTGCACATTGGCCCAGCCGCCCTCCGCGAACGGAGCGCGCCACGATGAACCGGCGTTGTTGACGAGCAGATCAAGCGCACCCCCGTGGTGCTCCTCCAGATGCGCGCGCACCCGCTCGGGAGCGTCGTCGGACACCAGGTCGAGGGCCACCCAAGTGGTGCCATTTCCGAGTTCATCGGCGAGCGCTCGCAGACGATCCTCTCGGCGAGCCACCAGAACCAGACGCGCACCCGGCTCCTTCGCCAGCCGACGGGCAGCCGCGGCCCCGATTCCGGTCGATGCTCCCGTGATCACCGTGACCAGGCGGTCATCTGACATGCCGGGATCCTATGCCTACGCCCTGTGCGGCTCTAGCGCGAAGCGACGCCGGACCCGGCCGCGAGCAGCTCGGCCGGCTCGGCGCCTACGGTCCGGCACTTGTTCTCGACGACCGCGCGCTGCTCGTCCAGGGGCCGTCCGCACGAGCCCGGTTCGCGACCATCGGCCTCGATCACCCGCCCGGAGCGCAGACGTATGCGTACGCGGCAGGGGAACGTCATGCGCAGGGCCGAGGTGTTGATCGAAGCCATCCCGCTGGATCCGTCGCTGCGCCGGGTATCACGTCTCAACACCCCCACCAGCTCGCGCAGCGAGCCCGACTCAGCCAGCAGCCGGCGCAGCTCTTTACGATCCACGGCCGTCTCGATCAATCCCGCCTCGCGCGCTCGCCGGATGATGCCGGGCCAGGCGCTCAACGGGACGTCGCGGAGCGATGCGCCGCCGGCCACGGTGCCCTGGATGGTCTGGAGCGTGAGCTCCCAGTCGTGGCGAAGCTCGGTTCGCCCGGCAAGCTCCTCGACCGCGGTGCGGTGCTCCGCCAGCCAACTCGGACTGAGCTCCTCATGGGTGAGTCGGCCAGCGATGCTGGCCACGGCCACGCTGCGCGCCGTCGAGAACGTCACCCCCACCGCGCCGAATCCGGCTCGTCTGCCGAGCGCCTCCATCGCGAGGGTCAGATAGCCGGCATCGACCTCCACGCTGGCGATGTCCGCGGCAGCCACCCCGGTGCCCAGCACCGCGTCTACGGCGGGCTGCAGATAGGCACACCCCGGCACGGGCTTGTACGCCAGCGTGTCCGTCAGCCACACCCGGCCCAGCTCCTCGAGCATGGCCGGCCGGCGCACGAATGCGAAGTGCGTGAGCAGGCCCCGTCGATCCTCGATCACGTCCAGCGGACCGTTGACCCCCTCCTCCGCCAGCAGCGCCGCCTGCGCACCCTGCACTGCGGGGGCGGCGGCGGTGAGCAGCTTCGTATCCGGGCCCATGAATCCGGCTACCAACCCGAACGGGGGCTGATAGAGCGCGATGGCCAGCGCCTGGGCGAGCCGCTCGGCATCGAGCGCCAGGGCCACGCCCGCAGCCACCGCCGCCGAGCCGCAGTGAATCGAGGCCCAGAACTGTCCGTTGTGGGGTCCCAGGAACAGGGCCGCACCCAGACGCCCGGCCACCTCGTTGGCCGCGATCTGCGCGAGCAGAGCTCGCTCCGGATCGTCAGTGAAGGCGCGCGCGGTCCAAACGGCGGAGTGGCCGGTGTGGCCCATGAACAGGTAGTCGTCCCAATCGTGAGCGATCGAGGCTGCCGCGCCGGCGTAGACCTCTCCCAGCGGGCCCGAGGGCGCCACCGCCGCGAACGGCGCGGCCGCCTCGCGCCCGGCCCGGCCGGCGGCCAGCGTGGCCAGAGTCTGCAGGCGCGCGCGCTCGGCGACCTGCGGCGGAACCTGCGAGAGCGAGAGCTGGGCCGCCCACTCCCCCATCCGCTCGCACGCCGTCATCAACTCCGATGCTACCCGGCTGCCGCGGCTGGCCTATCGTCACCGGTATGCGGCGCGCCGGCATGGCATTGGTGGTGTGCGCCAGCCTCACCGTTATCGGGGGTTGCGGAAACGGGTCCCCGTCGCAGGTGAATGGCGCCCGAGCGGCCAACTCGGCGCCCACAGCGGGCGGCTCGAACGCAGCCGCGCCAGCGTCGGCGCCAGGTGCAGCGGGGGCCGGTCCGACGGGCGCAGCGGGAGCCGGTCCGACGGGCGCAGCGGGAGCTGGACCGACGGGCGCCACCGGTGCCGCTGGGGCGGGTGGGACCGGGACCTCGGCTCCGGCGTCGACCACGGGCGCCGGCGGATCGCCCCAAGCCGTACCTCGTCCGCGGATCGTCAAGCGATTCATCCCCTTCGGGCCCAAGCGCCGTCGCGAAATGGCGGCCTATGCACAGCGCCATTACGGAATCCGCACCTATCGCCTGGTCAACCCGAAGGTCATCGTGGAGCACTACACCGACACCCCCTCGTTCGCTGCCACCTACAACACCTTCGCGCCCGACCAACCCGACGTCGAGCTCCACGAGCTCCCCGGCGTGTGCGCCCATTTCGTGGTCGATCGCGACGGGACGATCTATCAGGTCGTCCCGCTGGGGCTCATGTGCCGCCACACGGTGGGTCTGAACTACACGGCGATTGGCATCGAGCACGTCGGCTACTCCGATCAGCAGATCCTCCACGACCACCGCCAGCTCCAGGCTTCGCTGGCGCTCACCCGGTGGTTGCGGTGCCGGTATGGAATCTCGATCAGCAACGTGATCGGCCACAACGAGAGCCTGAGCTCCCCCTACCACCACGAGCGGGTCGCCGCCCTGCGCAATCAGACGCACAGCGATTGGAAGCACGCGGACATGCAGATCTACCGCGCCGCTCTCAGCCGGCGCCCCTGCT
>DASZHF010000141.1:0-3840 GCA_035938095.1 Solirubrobacteraceae bacterium | reverse complement strand
GAGCCCGTCCAGCACCTCGCGCAGCATCCGGCGCAGATGGCGATGAACCGGCCCCACGTCCTGCATGTCCCCGTAGAGCTCGCGCCACGCTCGGTCGTACTGGGCGCTCCGCGGGCCGGCCCCGCTCGCACTCCCGCTCACCGAACCCGGGTCGGCCCCGCCCGCACTCACAGCAGCAGGGTCCCGGCCACGAGGCTTCCCCGCAACAGCGCCAGCGCCCCCACCCCGTCGCCCGCCGCCACGATCGCCGCCACCAGCGGAGCCCGCCTCCTCCCCCACCTCCGAACGTCTCGTCCCAGCAGACTCAGGTATGGAGCCGCGCCCAGGAGCGCGAGCCGCCGGCGCGTGGCCACCCCGGCGAGGACGCCGACGACGGCCAGGTCGAACGCGGCGCTGCGCCGCCCGTGGAAGTACCTGCGGTAGAAGAACGCGTCGCGAAGCTCGGGAACCTGGCGAGCCAGCTCGGGGAAGTAGCGCAGCCGGGCACGCTCGAGCACGAAGGCTGCGGGTCCGCGTCGGAACACCGCGTGATAGGCGAGCGCCTCGGCACAGAACGCCGTCCGCGCCCCGGCCCGGCGAGCGCGCCAGCCGAATACGACGTCCTCGCCGAACGGCTGCCCGGCGGAGCCGGAGGCCCCGGCGCTCTCCAGTCCGACCGGGAAGCCTCCGACCTCTTCCAACAGCTCCCGCCGCGTGAACAGGTTCGCGCTCTCGAACAGGCCGTGGGCATCGTTGACGGTGAGCGTGCGATCGAACGGGCCCGGCGTGATGGCCGGATCCGGCAGCACGCGGCCCTGCAGGACATCCGAGCTGCGCATGACCTCGACCCCGGCGCGCAGCCATCCCGGCGCCGGCCAGCAGTCCGCGTCGAGGAACGCGAGCACTTCCCCCCGCGCGACCGCGGCGCCCGCGTTTCGCGCCGCCCCCGGGCCCTCGCCGCGCGACCGGCGCAGGACCCGGTCGACCGCGGGCGCCGCCTCAGCGAGCTCGGCGGTCTCATCGCGCGACCCGTTGTCGACCACGATCACCTCGCTTCCGCCCGCGGCGTCCTGCCCGTCCAGCGCGGCCAGGAGCCGGCCGATGTAGGCGGCAGCGTCGCGCGCCGGCACGACCACGCTGACGTGCGGCAACCCGCCCTCAGCCTCCTCGCACGCGACCGAGAGCGCGGCGCGCCCGCTGCCCGAGCGAGCGTCCGGGCGCCCCCGGGCCCCGAGCGCCCAGACGCTCGGCCACCACCGCGCCCAGGTAGGCGTCGAGCTCAGCGCCGTCGATGAAGATGCGCTCTCCGAACTCGAACCCGCCCTCCCACCACAGGCACGCGACGCGCTCGCGCTCGGAGAGACCAGCTTGGAAGTCGGCCGGGAAATGCAACCCGGCCCGGGCGTGCAGGAAATGCGGCTTGTGCACGAACTGCACGCCGCGATCGTCGACGTCGCACAACCACCGGTGATGACTCCACCCGGCGAACGCCGCGGCGGCCACACCGGCGCCCTGATCGACCCCCAGGCTTTGCTCCTCCAGTCGCGAGGGCACCTCCAGGTAACCGGCCCGGGCCACGCGAACGATCTCGCTGCACGCCCACACCGGGTCGCGCACGTCCTCCAGCGTGTGGGCGCACACCGCGAAGTCGAACTGGTGGTCGGCGAAAGGCCATGGTTCGCGATCGCAGATGTCACGCACCACCCAGGTGCGCGCGCTGAAGCGCTCCTGCGCGCTGTCCCGGTCGTAGTCGTACAGGCCGCGCGTGTCGTAGGGCTGCAGGTCGATGACCCAATCAGCGCGCGGGAACGGCCGGGCCCAGCCGCCCACGTCGAGGACGAGCTGGCTGGGTCCCACGCGCTCGAGTGTCCGTAGGGCGCTCGACTCAAGCACCTGGAGCCTCCGCCGAGGCGCCCGCCCCGGTCGGACCCGCGGCGGGCACCCCGGATGCAACGCGTTCGCCCTCCCCCAGCAGCTCGCGGTACAGCCGCTCGTAGCTCTCGACGCAGCGCTCCAGCGACAGCTCCTCGGCCCGGGCCCGGCACGCACGCGCACTGCTCGGCTCACCCGCCACGTCGAGCCCGTCGACCAGCGCCCGCGCCACATCGGCCGGATCCTCGCGCGCGAACATGCACCCGATCTCGGGCCGGTCGATGACCTCGGGAATGCCGCCCCGGTCGCTGCCGACCACCGGCGTGCCACACGCCAGCGACTCGGCCAGCACCAGTCCGAAGGCATCGCTGCTCGAGGGTAGGGCGGTCACCCAGGCTCGCCGGTAGGCCCCGGCCAGCAGCGCGGGGTCGGAGTCCATCAGCTGCACCCCCGGCTCCCGGGCCAGGCGCTCCCCCACGGCCGGGTCGCGGGGGCGCTGCAAGACGAGCACCGTTCCCGGTCGTTCCCGGCGGACGCGCCCCAGCGCCGCCACCAGCAGCCCCACTCGCTTCTCGGGGACCTCGGGCGGCGCGACGCACAGAATGCTGGCGGCCTCGGATCGCTCGCCCCCGGGGGTGAACGCGCGGGTGTCCACTCCGGGGTAGATGACGCGCGCCCGCACGCCCAGCGTCGTGTGGAAGGCCTCCTGCGCGTGCCGGCTCAGCGCCACCACCGCTTGACAGTCGCGCACGGCCCGCACGACGAATTCCAGTCGCAGCCGCTTCGCTACCAGCCACTGGCGATCGGGGATGCCCATGAACGAGAAGATGGCCGGGCGGCCGCGCTCGCGCGACCAGCGCCCGGCCGCCACCGCGTCGGGAGCGTGCGACGCGTGGGCGAGGTCGGCGCGGCCCCGGCGCAGCGACATGTACGTCCCGGGCACGTGGGTCAGGTGCTCCTCGTAGCCGCGGCGCCGCAGCCGTCCATCGGGCGGTCGCCAGTTGCGCGTGACCTCGAGGCCGTTCTCAACCGTGGCCTGCGGCCGATCGGGATGGCTGGTTATAAGCCACGGCTGGTGGCCGCGCCGGATGAGCCCGGCGGCCAGGTCTCTGAACATGCGCTCGGCTCCGCGCCGCACCTCGGGCCACGTGCACGGGCTCAGCAGCGCGACTCGTAGCTCGGCCAGGGCCGGGTCGGGTGCCGCCGCCGGCGCCTCGACGACTGCGGGAGTGCTCATAGCAGGAGGGTTCGATAGGTGAGGCTGGCCCGAGCCAGCACCGCCAGCTCGGCCGCGTCGATGGCGGCCCGGCCGGGAAGCTCCGAGACCGCCCGCACGATTCCGCGCGGGCCATACCCGCGGTGGCGCAGCGACAGCGCCAGCCAGGGCGCCGAGAGCGCGAGTGCCGCCCGGTGGCGTCGTCCCAGCGCGACTCCCGCCGCCGCGCCGGCCAGCGCGGCGTGCTCGGGCATGAACCAGATCCGTCCCCACAGCGCCCGGCGCAACTGCGGGTGGCGCTTGACGACCCACGCCAGGTCGCGCCAGCGCGCCGCCGCTCGGATCCGGGCGAACAGCCAGGGGTCATCGACTCCGTGATAGACGAGGAGGGCGGGCGCGGCGACCAGTTCGGCGCCGGTGGCCAGGGCCCGAGCCGCGAGGTCGGTGTCCTCGCCCATGGACAGCCGGCCGTCGAGGCCGCCCAGCCGCTCGAGCAACGCGCGCGGATAGACAATGTTGCAGGTCTCGGCCCACGCGGTCGGCGGTTCGACGAACTGGGTGCGCGCCCACGGGGCTCCTCGCAGTACGGCCGCTTCGTCCGGATCGGGCTCGGTGAGGCCCTGGATGATCGCTCCAGGGCGCTTCGCCGCGGCGACCAGGATCCGCTCGAGCCATTGCCGCTGGGGACGGCAGTCGTCATCGGTGAACGCGATCAGGGGAGCCCGGGCGCCGCGCCAGGCGACGTTGCGCTTCTCGCTGGCCCCGGCGCTTCC
>DASZHF010000140.1:0-5377 GCA_035938095.1 Solirubrobacteraceae bacterium | reverse complement strand
CGCGGCCGCCGACCACCGCGGTGTTCCCGTCGCCCGAGAGTCCCACGACCGAGCCGAACTGGCCGGTGCCGGTCTCGCCGCCACCGACCAGCTTTTGCTGCTGGGTCCACACGCCGCCGGAGCGCACGAACACCCACGCCGCCCCTACGCCGCTGTTATCAGACGGAGCGCCGAGAATCGCGGTGTTGCCGTCCGATGACAGCCCTGCGCTGAAGCCGGCCTGGCCGGTGGCGCCAGTGGCGCCGGTGCCGACCAGCTTCTGCTGCTGGGTCCAGACGCCGCCGGAGCGCGTAAACACCCACGCCGCCCCCACGCCGCCGTTGTCGAGCGGAGCGCCGAGAATCGCGGTGTTGCCGTCCGACGACAGGCCCGCGCTGACGCCGGCCTCGCCGGTGGCGCCAGTGGCGCCGGTGCCGACCAGCTTCTGCTGCTGGGCCCACACGCCGCCCGAGCGCGTGAACACCCACCCCGCCCCGGCCTTGGTGTTGTCGAAGGGGCCGCCGAAGATCGCGGTGTTGCCGTCCGACGACAGGCCCGCGCTCGCGCCCAGGAGAGCGGAGCCGGTGGCGCCGGTGCCGACCAGCTTTTGCTGCTGGGCCCACACGCCGCCCGAGCGGGTGAACGCCCATCCCGCCCCGGCTTGGGTGTTGTCGAAGGGGCCGCCGAAGATCGCCGTGTTGCCGTCCGACGACAGGCCCGCGCTCGCGCCGAAGAGCGTGAGGGCGCCAGTCGTGCCGGTCCCGACCAGCTTTCCTCCCTGCTGAGACCACACGCCGTTCGAGCGCGTGTACACCCATCCCGCCCCCACGAAGCTGTTGTCGGCAGGGCCGCCGAAGATCGCCGTGTTGCCGTCAGACGACAGGCTCACACTCGAGCCGGCGTCGCCGGCGGGGCCGGTGGCGCCGCCACCCGTCAGCTTTGCCCCCTGCTGGATGAACGGGTCAACCACCAGCGGATAGCGCGCTCGTCGGTCAGCGGCCCGCAGCAGCAACACCCGGCGCCGAAGCGCAAGCTCCGCGCTCAGATGTCGGCCCGAGGCATCGACGACCGATGGCGCCCCGTAGCGCAGCGCCGCAGCTCCATCCGAACCCACAAACACCACCCCGGACCCCGAGCGGCGCGGAACCAGGGAACCACCCGTGCGCATGGAAATCGTCAGCGGGCCTGCTCCACCGCCTGACCGTCGCTTCAGAGTGAAACCCTGCTCCAGGCCCAACGGGCCGTTGCGATACCACTCCGAAACCGAACCGCGCCCGTAGGAGACCGAGCTGCCGCGGCTTGCGGGCAGTGCCGCGGCCGCCCGGCCCGGCCGATCGCCGTAGCCAACACCGGCAACCGTAAGCCGCACCGACCCAGCAGGCACCTGCAGCCGAACCCCAGAGGCGTCAAACACGCTCGCGATCCCGCCGCCCGAAGCCACGAAAGAGGCACCCCGGCGGACCGCCCAGAAACGCCGATCCTGCGCGCCAATCGCCACCGAAGCTGCCGCCCGCAACCTGACCGGGAGCCGAGCCAACCCGCTGGGTGAGCGCACCCCAGGCGGGACCGACCCGTGCTCGCGCGCCGAGCCGAACACGAGCGCCGCGCCCAACGCCGACAACAACACCATCGCCAGCGCACGCCCCGCGACCTTGCCAGTGCGCCGCTGGACACCCAACTGCGCTGTGCCATCTATCGCTATGTCGTAGCCCGCCCTGGTGTGCATTTCTCGTGGGGTTGCCGCACTCTCCCGGACAGTTCTGGGATAGCCCGATTCTCGCCGCCCAACCGATCCCAGCGCCATTCCACAAAAGTGGAATTTGCTCCCGCGCGCCTGTAGGGTCGCATTGGCGAGAGCCTCAGGGCAAAAGCGTGACGATGGAATCACGGCTCTCAACGAGCGAGCAGCATGGAGTTTCCGCCGTCCTCGAGGCGGCCGATCGCGCGCGATCGATGTCGGAATTCCTGGCGACCACCCTCGCGGCGTTCGACGAGCACCTCGGATACTCGACCAGCGCCTTCATGCTCACCACGAGCGAGCGTCCCCACCCCGGACACCGTGCCTACGCCGGCGTCCAACACGGCCACCCGTCCTTCGTGCTCGAGGAGTACTTCGAGCGCTGGGCGGACCTAGATCCGCTCACCTCGGAGCCAGGCTTGGCGCTCTTCGAGCGCCGCGGCTACACGACGATGGCCGAGCTCTATTCAGGGCTTGACAGAGGTCGACGCCGCTTCGTCGACGACTTCCTGCGCCGGACGGGGGCGCAGGGCCAGCTCTCGGTGCGATTGGCGGCGGGCTGGAGCGACGGCTACGTAACTCTTCACAACGGTGACGGGTTCGACTCGCACGACCGGCTTCTGATGAATGCGCTCGCGCCGCAGCTCACCGAGCTTCTGGCCCGGCGGCTGCCAGCCGGGCTAGAAGCGGGACTGACCGTGCGCGAGGGCCAGGTCGCCGAGCTCGTGACGCTCGGCTTCTCCAACGCCGAGATAGCCGGCATCCTCCACGTCGAGGAGGACACGGTGAAGAAGCACGTCTCGCACGCGATGGCCAAGGTCGGCGTCCACCGCCGCACGCAGTTGGCGGTCGCATGGGCGACAGGACGCCGGCTCGACCTACCCGCACCCAACCGGGCCTGACGAGGTTCGGCTCAGCTGAGCCGCGCCGAGTCGATCCGGGCGTGGGTCCCGGCACGGCGTCGCCGCCATGCCGGGGCCGCGTCCCGGGCGCGCACTACTTGTGCTCGTCGTCCCCCTCGTCGGGCACGTCGAGCTCGGCCAGCTCCTCGACGAACCCCGGGTCCGGGCGGCTGGCGCCGATCTCCTCCAGCGAGGCCAGGTCCTCGTCGAAGGCGGAGCCGAACTCGTCCAGCCCGCCGCCGTTGCCCAGTCCGAGCTCGGCGGCGAGATCGTCGCGGTCCAGCAGGCCCACGTCGTCGATCGCCCGCGGGAGGGGCTCGGCCGGCTCGATCTCGATCCGGCGGTAGCGCTTGAGCCCGGTGGCCGCCGGGATCAGCTTGCCGATGATCACGTTCTCCTTGAGCCCGTTGAGCCGGTCGACCTTGCCCTCGAGCGCGGCGTCGGTGAGCACCTTCGTCGTCTCCTGGAACGAAGCCGCGGACAGGAACGAATCGGTGTTGAGCGAGGCCTTGGTGATGCCCAGGATGATGTCCTCGAACTGGGCGGGCTCGCCCTTGGCCTTCTTGACCTCTCCGTTTACCCGAGCGAACTCGAAGCGGTCCACGAACTGCCCGGGCAGGTAGTCGGTGTCGCCCTTCTGCTCGATGCGCACCTTCTTGAGCATCTGGCGGACGATCAGCTCGATGTGCTTGTCGTTGATGTCCACGCCCTGGGACTTGTAGACCTCCTGGACCTCGCGGACGAGGTACTGCTCGGTCTCCGTGCGTCCCCGGATGGCCAGCAGCTCGTGCGGGTACAGCGACCCCTCGTTGAGCTGGGTGCCCGCCTCGATCTTCTGCCCCTCGGTGACGTACAGCCGGGTACGCCGGGGGAAGGTGTGGCGGTGCTCCTCGCCGGCGTCGTCGGTGATCACGACGGTCAGGGCCTTGTCGGACTCCTCGATCGAGATGCGCCCGTCCTGCTCGGCGATCTTGGCCAGCCCCTTGGGCTTGCGGGCCTCGAAGAGCTCGACCACGCGCGGAAGACCGTGCGTGATGTCGGCTCCGGCCACACCTCCGGTATGGAACGTGCGCATCGTGAGCTGGGTTCCGGGCTCCCCGATCGACTGGGCGGCGATAATCCCCACCGCGTCGCCGATCTGGGCCTTCTGGCCCGTCGCCATGGCCCGGCCGTAGCAGGCCTGGCACACGCCCGCAGGCGCCTCGCACTTGAGCACCGAGCGCACCGCCGCGCGGACCTCGGTGCCCTTCTCGTGGTCGTCGCGGAACGCGTCCACGATCTCCGCGAGCTCGGCCCGGTCGATGTCGGCACCCTTCTCGGCCAGTACGCGGCCGCGCTTGGTCTTGATCGCTTCCGCGGCGACGCGCCCGAGCAGGTTCTCGTTCGCATTTCCGTCGGGGCCATACACCGCAAGCTCGATGTAGCCGTCGGTGCCGCAGTCGCCCTCGCGGATGATCACGTCCTGGGCCACGTCCACCAGGCGCCGGGTGAGGTAGCCGGAGTCCGCGGTGCGCAGGGCCGTGTCGGCCAGCCCCTTGCGGGCACCGTGCGTCGAGATGAAGTACTCGAGCACCGACAACCCCTCCACGAAGTTGGACTTGATCGGGCGCTCGATGATCTCCCCCTTGGGGTTGGCCATCAGTCCGCGCATGCCCGCCAGCTGGCGAATCTGCTTGAACGAGCCGCGGGCCCCCGAGTTGGCCATCATGAAGATGGGGTTGAGCCGGTCGAGGTTGGAGATCATGGCGTCGGCGACCTCTTCGGTGGCCGCGTTCCAGCGCTCGACCACCGCCTCGTGGCGCTCCTCCTGGGTGATCAGCCCGTTGTCGTACTGGTCCTGGATCTCGGCCACCATCGTCTCGTAGCGACCGAGGATCTCCTCCTTGTTGGGCGGCACGACGACGTCGTTCTTCGAGATCGTGATCCCGGCCTGGGTGGCGTACTTGAAGCCCAGGTCCTTGAACGCGTCCAGGACCAGCGAGATCGTCGTGGCCCCGTAGGTCTGCACCAGAGCCTCGATCAGGCGCGTGGTGTCGCGCTTGCGCATCGACTGGTTGACGAACACGTAGGTCGAGGCGTCGAACTCCTCGCCCAGCGCCTCCGACAGCGCCCGCTCGATGCGGTCGTTGTAGATGATCCGTCCCACGGTGGTCAGGACGTGGCCGCCCTCACGGCCGTAGGGGCGGAACTCGGCCAGGTCGTGCAGGCGCACCACACCCGCCTCGTAGGAGAGCTCCGCCTCCTGAGCGGTGCGGAACACGTGCGGACGCGGCTTGTGGGTGGCCGGGTCGATCTTGGCCAGCTCCTCGACCTCGGGCCCGTAGGTCAGGTAGTAGGCCCCCAGGATCATGTCCTGGGTGGGAGTGGCCAGCGGCGCCCCGTGGGCGGGACTGAGGATGTTGTTGGAGGACAGCATCAGGATCCGGGCCTCCGCCTGCGCCTCGGCGGACAGGGGCAGGTGGACCGCCATCTGGTCGCCGTCGAAGTCGGCGTTGAAGGCGTGGCACACCAGCGGGTGGACCTGGATCGCCTTGCCCTCGACCAGCAGCGGCTCGAAGGCCTGGATGCCCAGGCGGTGCAGGGTCGGCGCCCGGTTGAGCAGGACCGGGTGCTCGTGGATGACCTCCTCGAGCACGTCCCAGACCTCGGGGATCATCGAGTCGACCATCTTCTTGGCCGCCTTGATGTTCTGGGCCGCCTTGCGCTCGACCAGCCGGGCCATGATGAATGGCTTGAACAGCTCGAGCGCCATCAGCTT
>DASZHF010000139.1:0-2356 GCA_035938095.1 Solirubrobacteraceae bacterium | reverse complement strand
CCGGGCGTACCGCGAGGTCGCCGAACGGGCCGCGGATGGCGTGCCGCTGCGGATTGCGGCCTATGAGCTTGGAATCGACAGCGTGCTCGAATGCGCGCAGCTGCGGGGCTACGTGTAGACGCGCCCCGGCCCGCTACTTGTCGAAGTCGAAGTCCTTCGGCGGGCGCTGCTCGAACCAAAGGCGGTCGTGCTCTGGCGTCTCCTGCAGGAAGTCGGGCGTCTCCTCGAGCACGTCGTCGTGCTCGGCCGACTGCGGATCCGCATGCCGCGCGTGCTCGTGCTCGGCGGCCGCATCGCGCTCGTGCTCGTGGTCGTAGTGGCCCTCGTGCTCGCGCTCGCCCTCGTGCCCCCCCTCCCGCTCGTCCTCGTGCTCGTGCACCGCCGGCGCTTCGTCGGCGTGCTCCGGAGCATCCGGGTAACCGTGGGCGCCACGAGCCTCTTCCTGCGCATCGTGGCCTGGCGCAGTCGGTTCGTCCAACGCGGCGCTGGCCTCTTCTTCATATAAATGGGAGGTCGGCTCGTGGTGTGGAGCACCTGGCTCCTCGTAGGCCGGCGGCTGATGGGCATCACCTAAATCAGGCTCGGTTGCTTCGGCCTCATCCAGCGCCGTAAACGCTTGGGTCGCGTCGCCCGGGTACTCGATCTCGTGGGCACCAGGGCCGTCGGGCTCCAGATCGAGATGCTCGTCTCCGTCTCCCATCGCCGGCAGCCCCGCACCGGGCTCAGCCGCGCCCACCGCACTGGCCTCGCCCTCCCCCACCGCACCGGGGGCGACCTCGGCGGCCTCTCCGTTGCCGGCGGCCGAGTCGGCCGGCTCGGGCGGCAGCTCCAAGGGCACGGGGCCTCGGGAGGCCGGCCCTAGGGCCTCGTGTTCCTCGCGCGCGACTTCGGTGGCATCGGCGCCCCGCCGCCGCTTGAGCTCGAGATGCTCGCGGATAGCTTCATCGAGCAAACCCATCAGCCGTAGCCTACTGCGCCCGCCCGGAGTTGTTCACGGCCCCTCCTACTGCGCCCGGACCGTCTTGTTCTTGCCCCCGCGCTTGGCCTCATAGAGCGCCGCGTCGGCCGCCGCCACCAGCTCCCCCGCGTCCCCGGCGGCCCGAGCCAGCGAGGCCACGCCCAGGCTCGCCGTCACCGACATCGTCCCGTTGCCCTCGAGCACGGGCAGCTTGAGGTCCTCGATCCCGGCCCGCACGCGCTCGGCCAGGTTGAAGGCGCCGTTCTGGTCGGTCTGGGGGAGCACGACCGCGAGCTCCTCGCCCCCGTACCGCGCCGGCGCGTCGATCTCACGGGAGTTCTCGCGCAGGATCCGGGCCACCTCCCGCAGCACCAGGTCGCCCTGCTGGTGCCCGTACGTGTCGTTGATCGACTTGAAGTTGTCGATGTCGAGCATCACCAGGCTCATGTCCTGTTCGAAGCGCTTGGACCGCTCGAGCTCGCTGGCCAGCGCCTCCTGAAAGCGGCGGTGGTTGTAGAGCCCCGTGAGCTCGTCCGTCACCGCCTGGCGCTGCACGGTCTCGTGCAGGCTGACGTTCTCGATCGACACGCCCGCCTGTCCCGCCAGGTAGCCGAACAGCTCGATCTCGGGCGCGGTGAAGGCGCGGTCCGAGCGCGCCACCGAGATCAGCCCCAGCACCGGGCCGGCCGCGTCCGGCCCGCGCAACCCGTCGCCGCTCACCCCGTCGTCTAGCAGCGGGTGCCCGAGCGCCCAAGCGCTGTCGCCGGCCGCCTCCCGGGGAGCGCGCCGGTCGAGGACGTCGCGCTCGACCTGCCCGAGTAACTCCGAGAACGCGCTCACGTGACCGACGCGGGCCCGCTCCTCCAGGGGCCCGTCCGGACTCACGCGGGCGCTGGCCCGTCCGCCCTCGGCCCCGACCCCGTCGACCGCGGCCCGCAGAACCACCTCGAGCAGCCCGTCGCGGTCGAGGTTCGACGCGAAGGCCTCGCCGATGCGCTGGAGCGCGCTCTCGAGCCGGGCCCGCTGGTCTCGCAACTCGACCAGCCGCGCCTCCAGCTGAGCGGACATTTTGTTGAACTCCTGGCCCAGCGCCGCGAACTCGTCCTTGCCGGCGACGGGCACCTGCGCGCTGAAGTCGCCTCCCCCCAACCGCCGAGCCGCGGCGAGGAAGGAGGCGATCTGCCCCTGAAGCGAACGCGAGACGAGCACCGCGCACGTGAACGCGATCACGAAGAACGCCACCAGGATCCCGCCCGCCAGCAGGCGGCTGCTGGCCACCGCCGAGGACGTGGGCTGGCGGTCGGCTAGGACCGAGATCTGAAGCGGCGCGCCCCGAAAGCCGGTGGCGGCGAACGACGCGACCCGGAACTGGCGGTTGGCCACGCTCAGGTTGCCCAC
>DASZHF010000138.1:0-11294 GCA_035938095.1 Solirubrobacteraceae bacterium | reverse complement strand
GATAAGCGGCGGGGTTCGCCGGGTTGTTCGGACACCACGGATTCTGCGGTACGTCGAGGCAGGGGTCGGGCATGCTCGCCTGTGCGGGCGGGAGCTTCATCCCGTTCTGGATGTCCTGGTTCGTACCAGCGCGCGGGTAGTTGCCCGCGGGTGTCGCGGGACACGAGAAGAGCAGCTGGCTGTCGCACGACACCTGGGTCCCGAGCGGACTGGCCACCGGGTCTCCCGAGTTGGGTTGATGGCAGGAGCCGTGCGTCTGCTGGATCTGGGGCGGTTCGCTGGTCGGGGCGCCGCCTCCGGCTTCGACGTTGTCGTGCCAGCAGTTGCCGTCCGCGTTGGGGTTTGAGATCTCGGCCATGTCCCCATTGGTCGTGTTGCCATAGCCGCCGTTGTTGGCGAACGTGTTGCCGGAGACCTCGTTGGCGAAGTCGTCGAAGTAGCACGCGGTCATCCCGTTGAACTTCTGGCCGCCCTGGCCGCCGTTGCAGTTGGCGACGTCGGGCGGGTTGCCGACGTCTGGAAACGGAACGAGCAGGACGCCCCACGCCTTGTTGTTGAAGATGTTGTTGTGGGTGACGATGTCGTGGCGCCCGCCGGAGATGACGACCCCGCTTCCCACGGGCCCCGCGGCGGCGGTGCCGGTGGCGGGCACGTTGGGGTTGTTGTTGTCGTGGACCGAGTTGTTCTGGAACACCCAGCAGGCCTCGGTGCGCTGCGTGCCCGCGGGCTGCTGCGGGTTCTTCGTGGAGTTGGGACACACGCCGTCCTGAGGTGACGGTGCGTCGTCGTTGTTCTGGCTGTTGGTGACGAACCCTGACTGGTTGTTGTCGAACTCCGAGTACTGGATGATCAGGTTGCCGCCCGAGTTCGTCCCCGAGTAGCCGAGGTCGCTGTTCTCGGCGTGCGCGTGGTCGAGGATCGTGTTGCAGTTCGGGCAGGCCCCGATGTAGTAGGCGGCGTCACCGCTGTTGTTGGCGTACACCTGCGTGTAGACGCCCGGGCCCTTGACGTTGGAGACGTAGATCCCGTAGTTCATGAACGGCGAGCTCGAGTCCTTGAAGTAAGTCGAGCTGGCCGTCAGGTAGGCGCCCCGCCAGGCGTTCATGTTCTGCGTGCCGGTGCTGGCGCCGCCGTCGAACCACAGGACGTCGCCTCCGCCCATGCTTCCGGTGAGGAAGTTGCACGCGCTGAGGTTCTCGACGCTGACGCCGCTCGTCCGGTAGACGATCACGCCATCGCGGCCCGCAGGCTTTCCGTTGGGGTCGTTGGGCCCGAAGTCCTGAGCCGAGTCGGCGGCGCTGCATTCCGGCGCTCCGGGCTTGGTCCCGTCGAGCATCACGCCGTTGCGGTCCATTCCGCGCAGGTGGATGTTGGGCGTGGTGATAACCACCGCCCCACCGGACCGGTCGTCGCCCTTGGCCCCGGAAGGCACGATGTGCCCCGTCTCGTGATAGTCGCCGGGCCCGATCAGGATCCAGTCCCCGGGCTGGGCCGCGTCCACCGCCGCCTGGATGCTCGTGTACTGCCCGGTGCTGCCGCCGAATGTCCCGACCCGCAGCACCTGGGCCGCGGCCGTCGTGCACCACACGGCAGCCGCCGCGCCGAGGGCCGCCATGACCGTCGCCAATCGCCGAATCCCACGGCCTCGCGGCGCAAACCCCGCGTCCAGTGCGGGCTGAACCATGTGTCTCCTTGTCACAGTCGCCCGATCAAACACACAACCAGGCCTGGCGGACCGCCCTCCGGTGCGCGTAATGCTAAGGCCCGCCGCCACGCCCGGCGTCACACTCCAATCGTCGCGCCCCGACGGGCCGTCCGGCTACGCTGAGGGCCCGGATTGGATGTGCCGTCTTCCGATCACCCAGATCGGTCCTCGGCCTGGTCCCCAGGATCGAATGGGCGGGGACTCCGGGCCCATGAGAGTGACAGGCTCAGCTTCAACCAGGTGGACCTCGGTCGCGGCGGGGACGCTGCTCTGCGGGCTAACGGCGCTCGTCGCGCTCACGGGCTGCGGAGGTTCATCCCAGTCTGCGGCGCCCAACGCGGGAGATCCGCCTCCCGCGCGCTCGGTCCCGGCAGCCACACCACCCCACGCGGCCCATCCCGGGGCTGGTCAGCAGGCGGCGACCGGGGCGTCGGGGCCGGCGGGCGCTTCGGCGCAGGTGGCGTCGGTGAACGGGAAGGTCGGCAGTCAACCCGACCCCTATCCAAAGCAGGCCGCGACGAGGACCCGGGGCCGGCGCATCGCGAACGGGGCGCCCTCCGACGCCCAGGTCCGCTCCGAGCTCGCTCAGCTGCGCAAGCACGGAGTCGCGGTGCCCAAGGCGAATAGCGCGTCGTCGTTCATCCAGCACCCCAGCGGCTTCCCGACGGTCAACGGGTGGGCGTTCCCGATTCAGCCCTTCTCGGTGGTTCTCGGCCCGGGGACCTGGACCAACGATCAGGGGGTCGATATCGCCACCGCCGGAGCCGCATGCGGAGGAGGTGCGGTCGAGGTCGCGCTGACCAGCGGGACCATCGTCCAGGAGGGGATATCGGGATTCGGCCCCTACGCCCCGGTCCTGCGGGTCGACCAGGGCCCCTACGCGGGTCGCTACATCTATTACGGACACGCCGCCCCGGCGCTCGTTCCCGTCGGCACCCACGTCGGCGCCGGCCAGCCGATCGCCGAGGTCGGGTGCGGGATCGTGGGGCTCTCGAGCGGTCCGCACCTGGAGATCGGCATCAGCGTCCCCGGCGGGCCCGCGTGCTGTCCGGGCTGGGGAGTGACAAGCTCGTTCATGAACGGCCTGCTCCAGCAGATCTACGCGCGCTCGCACTAGACCAGCGCGAGCTCCTACCCCAAGACGGCGCCTGGACCTGCCGATCGGACGGCGAGCGCCGCCGGCCCGAGCTCAGATCGTGTTGGTCACGCGGCCGATTTCGGCCAGCGAGGTGAGGCCGGCGCGGACCTTCTCGATCCCGTCCTGGCGCAGGCGCCGCATTCCCTGGTCCGCCGCGAGCGCGGTGATGTCCGACAGCGGGCGGCGCTCGAGGACCATCGTTCGCAACTCCTCCGAGATGCGCATGACCTCGTAGATCCCAACTCGTCCCCGGTAGCCGGTCTGTCCGCAGCGCGAGCAGCCGACCGCCTCGTAGACGGTCGCACCCTCGAGTCCGTGCTCGGCGGCCACCGCGGCGGAGAGCTCCTTGGGCCGCTTGCACTCGTCACAGAGAGTGCGAGCCAGCCGCTGAGCCACGACGCAGTCGATCGCCGAGGACACGAGGAACGACTCGATGCCCATGTCGACCAGGCGCGTGATCGCGCTCGGGGCGTCCTTCGTGTGCAGGGTCGAGAGCACCAGGTGGCCGGTCAGCGCGGCGTCGATGGCGATCTGGGCCGTTTCGCGGTCGCGGATCTCGCCGACCATGATCACGTCTGGGTCGGCCCGCAGCATGTGCCGGAGCCCGGTCGCGAAGGTCACGCCAGCCTTGGGAGCGATCGGCATCTGCTTGATGCCGACCAGCGGCGACTCGACGGGATCCTCGATGGTCAAGATGCTGCGGTCGCCGCCGTTGATGGCGGTCAGCCCGGCGTAGAGCGTCGTGGTCTTACCCGAGCCCGTGGGGCCGGTCACGAGAATCGTTCCATGAGGCCTGCCGATGGCGGTGGTGAAGCGCGCCTTCTCCTCGGCGAGCATCCCGAGCGATTCGAGGTCGCGGACCACGACGCCCTTGTCGAGCAGCCGCAGGACGACTCCCTCACCCCCGACCAGCGGAAGCGACACCACCCGGATGTCCACCCGGCGTCCGTCGACCGTGCGGGTCAGGCGACCGTCCTGAGGGGCACGCCTGTCGGCGATGTCCATGTCGGCCATGAGCTTGATGCGCGACACGACCCCGGGCACCCACTTGCGCGGAACGGTCGTAATCGGATGAAGAACGCCGTCGACCCGGAACTGGACGCGCATGTCGCCCTCCTCGGGATCGAAGTGGATGTCGGAGGCGCCCTGGTCGACGGCCTGGGAGATGACCGAGTGCACGAGCTTTATGACCGGCGAATCCTCGGGCGAGCCCAGCTCGGGCACGGCCTCGGGCTCCGTCTCCAGCTGGAGCTCGGGGTCGAGCTGCTCCAGAGACTCGTCCAGGCGGTTCAGTCGCGCGATGAGCTGGCGCACGTCCTCCTCGGAGGCGGCGGCTGCCCTCACCTCGAGCCCGGTGATCATGGCGATGTCGTCGATCGCGAGCACGTTGGTCGGGTCCGCCATCGCCACCAGCAGCGTGCGGTCGGCCAGGAAGCCAACCGGGACCGCCTCGTAACGACGAGCGGCCTCGAGACCGATCAGGCCGACCGCCTCCTGGTCGACCTCGTATACCGACAGGTCGATGTAGTCCAGGCCGAAGCGCTCGGCCACGACCCGGGCCACCTGATCGTGACGAAGGACGCCCGCCTCGAGCAGCACCTGGCCGGTGGTCTTGCCCTCCGCGCGGGCGGTGGCGACGGCGGCCTCGACGGTGTCGCGGTCGGCCATCCCCAGGTCGACCACCACATCACCGATGAGCCGGTGCGAGCGCCCGCGGCGGCTCGGGGAGACCACTCCGCTGAGGCTTGGCTCACGCGAATCGGCAGGCACGGCGGCAGGTGAGTTTCCGTTACGCATTACTGCCCTAATCGGCAGTCCGGGCCCTGCGCTTGACCCCCCCAGCGGTCCGCCCGAGCCCGAGCGCCAGGGCTATTGACCCAGATCCGCTGGGGTTATTGCCCCCGGGCCGCCTCGGCGCGGCCGCCACGGCCAGGCCGGCAACAGGTTGATCACGACGCCGGAGGCGCCACGGGCTAGGGTTCCGCACCGTGGGAGACATCCGCGACCCCGATATCGCCGAGAAACTCGAGTGGAACGCCCCCCTGGAGTACCTCCGGCGCCGGGAATTCCTGACCCGCACCGCCGCCGCGGCGGGGCTGGCCAGCGGGCTGGGCCTGGCCCTGAGGCCCGACGTGCTGGTGGCCGAGGCCGCCCGCCGCCAGCGCTTGCGCGCCGTGCTGCCCGCCCCGCGCAATCTCCCCATCGACACCTTCGTCGTGGTGATGATGGAGAACCGCTCCTTCGACCACTACCTCGGGTGGCTTCCCGGCGCTGACGGCCGTCAGGCCGGCCTCAGCTACACCGACAAGCACGGGCACACCCTTCAGACCCAGCCGCTGACCGGGAACTTCCAGGGCTGCGGGCACCCCGACCCCGACCACTCGTGGTCGGGAGGTCGCATCCAGCTCGACGGAGGGAGCTGCGACGGCTTCCTGCGCTCGGGCAGCAACGACATCTTCTCGATCTCCTATTACAAAGAGGGCGACCTGCCGTTCATCCAGCCCGCGGCCAAGGAGCTGACGGTCTTCGACCACTTCCACTGCTCGCTCATGGCCGCGACGCTGCCCAACCGCGAGTACATGCACGCCGCCGAGTCCTACGGGCAGATCGACAACAACCTGCCCCCCCAGACTCAGTACCAGAACGGCTTCCCGGACAACACGATCTTCGCCGCGCTCTCGAAGGCCGGTGTGTCCAACCGCTACTTCTACACCGATGTTCCCGTGGCGGCCATGTGGGGTCCGGCCGGGCTGGCGCGCACCGGTCAGGTCCAGGAGTACTACGAGCGCTGTCAGACGGGAACGCTGCCCGCGCTCTCCTTCGTGGACCCCAACTTCGGCGGCAGCGTGGGGGAGGGCCCCGGGATCTCGGGCGACGAGCATCCCCATGGAGACGTGCGCACCGGCCAGGCGTTCATGTCCGACGTCGTCCATGCGTTCATGGAGTCTCCGCAGTGGAAGACCGGCGCTCTTTTCATCGTCTACGACGAGTGGGGCGGGTTCTTCGACCACGTCGCGCCGCCGCGCGTCCCCGACCAGCGCCAGAGCGCCAACATCAACGAGGACTACGGTCTCATGGGCTTCCGCATTCCGGCGCTGGTGGTGTCGCCCTGGGCGCGGCGCAGACACGTCGAGCACAGCACGTACGGCTTCGAGTCGATCCTGAAGTTGATCTGCTACCGCTTCGGGCTCGCGCCGCTGAACCGGCGCGTCTCCTACGCGCGCAACATTGGGCGCTCGTTCGACTTCGCCTCGGCTCCGCGCCTCGATGTGCCACAGCTGCCCACCCCGGCTCACGTCGTCAGCCAGAATTGCCCCGGCAACGCGAACGGTCCCAGCGCCGCCGCTGCCAGCCGACCCAAGCCCCACGACCTGATGGACCTGGTGACCTCGGGCTACCTGGAACGCCTGGGCTTTCACTACCAGCCGAGCACGCCGGCCTCGACCTTTCGCGAGCCGCACAAGATCATTCACGCGCACCGCTCCGCCCAGGCGCACGCCCACAACCACGCGCACCACGCGCCCGAGCACGCCGCCCCCGAGCAGCGCTCGGCATGACGCCCAGGGCTGCGCTGACCGCGGCGTTCGCGGCCCTCGGGGCAGCCCTCGTCGCCGCTCCGGCCGCCGCGACCGGCACCGCCGATGACCCGGTTCGCCTGACGGTGAGCGCTCCGGCAGTCGTCGCGCTGAACGCACCCGTTCCCATCGGCGTCACCGTGAGCAGCGACCCCGGGGCATTCGACATCGCCGGAGCGCCTGTCCGCCTGCGGGTCCGCCTGTCGCCGGCCGAGTGCCGCGACACGTTTGCGACCACGAGCGGCCCCGTTGCCATCGATGAGCGGCTGGCGCTCCCCGCGAGGCCGTCTCCCGCGTTCACCGCAACTCTCTCGGGCCGCGCTCGCCCGTCCGCCTTCGGCCCGGCAATCGTGTGCGCGTTCGTGGAGGAGGAGGGAAGCAACCGGCTCTACGCCGTCGACATCGATACCCAGCTGACCGTCTCGCGCGCCTGCACCGACGCCACCAGGCGCCAGGCCACAGTGGCCACCGCGCTGGCGGCAGCGCGCCGGGGCCTGGGTCAAGCGCGTCGCGCGTCCACCCGGGCGCACCAGAGGCGAGCGCGCAACCGCGCGCGCCGCCGGGTGAGGAGCCTGACCCGCCAGGTGAAGAGCCTCACGGCGGCGCTCGGGACCGCGCAGCTGGCGCTCACCTCCGCCTGCGCGTAGCCTTCGACGCCATGGCCGACGCGGCTGACGCCTGGCGCGGGGACCATCCCTGGGCCGGGATCTATGACTTCTTCGTGCAGCGCGGGCAGCTCAGCCGGGGCCTCGGCTGGCTCGTCTGGGGCACCGACGTCCGCCGGCTCTACCGATCGGCCGGGGCGATCGGCTCGATGCCGCGCGGTACCGCGATACTCGACATCCCCTGCGGGGGCGGCGTCGCCTTCCGGGGACTGCGTCCCGAGCAGGACGTTCGCTACGTGGCGGCCGACGTCTCCCCGGCGATGCTCGAGCGCGCGCGGCGCGAGGCGGTGCGCCGGGGGCTCGAGCAGATCGAGTACGTCGAGGCCGACGTCGCCGCGCTGCCCTTCGCAGACGGCGAGTTCGACCTGTGCGTGAGCTTCACCGGGCTGCACTGCTTCGACGACCCCCAGGCCGCGGTCGCTGAGCTGGCGCGCTGCCTCGCGCCGGGCGGCCGGCTGGTGGGCAGCGGGCTGCTCACGGGGTCCCTGCGCTACGAGCCGATGATCGTGCTCGGCCGGATCGGTGGCCTGATGGGCCCGGGGGGGAGCGCCGACGACGTGAAGCGGTGGCTGGCGGCAGCGGGCCTGGAGGACGTCGCGCTGGAGCGCTCCGGTGCGTTGGGTTACTTCAGTGCTCGGCGACCGAAACGAGCTGCTCGGTCTTCAGCGCGGCGCTCCACCTCTCCTCGATCCGGCCGAAGCGCCAGATGAGCAGCGCCGCGGCCCAGGTCCCAACGAACAGGCCGACGATGACGTACCCGAGCGTGTTGACGTTGAGCGAGGACACCCAGCTCCAGAAGGCGCCCCTGAGGCTGAGCTTGTCGGCGGCCAGGCCGAGGAGCTCGACTGTGCCGATGATGAACGCCACGGCCACCGACAGCCCGGTGATCGTGATGTTGTAGTAGACCTTGCGCACGGGCTTGGAGAACGCCCAGCCATAGGCGAAGTTCATGAACGAGCCGTCGATCGTGTCCAGGAGCGACATCCCGGCGGCGAACAGGATCGGCAGGCACAGGATCGCGTAGAACGGCAGGCCCGCTCCCGCGGCGCCCGCGGCCAGGAACAGAAGGGCCACCTCGGTGGCGGTGTCGAAGCCGAGCCCGAACAGCAGCCCGAGTGGGTACATGTGCCACGGCTGCTTGACCGCGCGGGTGAAGCGGCCGTAGAAGCGGTTCATGAGCCCCCTCGCGTTGAGCTGCTCCTCGAGCTCCTGCTCGTCGTAGCGACCGCGCCGCATACCACGAAAGGTGCGAAGGATCCCGAGCAGGATCACGAAGTTGAGCGCGGCGATGACGTACAGGAAGCTGCCCGACACGCCCGTGCCGATCAGGTTGGTGACGCTGTGCAGACTCGATCCACCCGATCGCACCGGGCCGCTTAGCGCCCGGATCCCCATCGCGAACAGGAACGCGAGCGCGAAGACGATCGAAGAGTGACCCAGCGAGAAGAAGAACCCGACGCTGAGCGGGCGCTTGCCATCGGCCATCAGCTTGCGCGTCGTGTTGTCGATGGCGGCGATGTGGTCGGCGTCGAACGCGTGGCGCAGCCCCAGCGTGTAGGCGGTCAGACCGAGGCCGATCGTGAACGCGCCCGACTGTCCCAGGCTGTAGTGGTGGGGCGCCACCAGGACGATCAGGATGAAGAAGCCGACCGCGTGCAGCCCGAGGACGACGGCCGCCATCGCGCCCACGCGGCGCCACTCCATCGGTGTGAGCGCCCCCTTCATCAGGCCGCGCTTTCGTGGTCTGCGAGACCGCCCCGGCAGGAAGGGCAGAGCCCGACGAGTGGAAAGTGGGTGAAGCTGGCTTCATAGCCGAACGCGTCGCGCACCAGGTCGCGGACCGTGTCGAACTGAGCGCTGCCCGCCGTCTGCAACGCTCCGCAGCGTTCGCAGAACAGGTACTCGCGCGCGGCCAGCGCGTACCGACCGGGCCCGTGGCCCGGATGAACGTGGTGCACGAGCCCGAGCCGTTCGAGCACCTCGAGATTGCGGTACACGGAGGCCAGGTCGGAAGCGGGCAGGTGTCCCTCGAGGCCCGAGGCGATCTGCTCGGCGCTGACCGGTCCCCCGGCGGCGTACAGAGACTCGAGGACGAGCCGGCGAGCGGTGGAGACCCGATGCCCCCGAGCGCGTAACGCGCCGGTGGCGGCATGGACGCTGCGGGCGCGAAGCGGCGGAGCGGAACGGATGGCGGTCATGCTCTCAGGGAGGGTAAGCGGGGCCCTCGGGGGTTGATTGCGAGAGCCGCGGCGGATCGGATCACTGCCGGGTCGCGGTGCGATGTCATCCGACGACTCCCGGGACCGCCCGCAAGGTGAGCAGGCACCCGGCGCCGACGATGACCGCCGCGGACACCGCCGGTAACGCGGTTGCGGCTCGGGCCGAGATCGGTGCGCGCGCCATGAGCGCCTTGGCGTGGACGACGAGAATGCCAAGCAGGCTCAGCGTGGTGGCCAACCCAAGTGAGAATACGGCGATCATGACGAGCCCGAGGGGCACCTGCCGCTGCGCGATCGCGCCCAGCAGAACCACCAGCGCCGACGGGCACGGGATGAGTCCGGCCGAAGCGCCCATCGCGATCAGGCCCCTCCAGCTCAGGTCATCCGGGACCTGATGGTGGTGCTCGTGCGCGCCCGCGCCGTGCACGTCAGAACCGTGCTCGTGAGAATGGTGCGCGTGAGAAACGTGTTCGTGCGAAGCGTGCGCCATCGGCCGCTCGGCCCGGCGCGCCAGATAGCGCCGCGCGCGCGAGCGCAGGACGCCGGCGCCGATGACCAGCACGAGCAGCCCGGACGCGAGGTTGAGCCACGGATACAGCTGCTCGGGCAGCACGTAGTGGGAGAGCAGCAGCGTCACCAGCCCCAGTGAGAACACCCCGATGGTGTGGGTGATGGTGACGGTGGCGCCCAGGGCCAGTGCATGCCGGGTCGTTCCTCTCGTCCCCACCAGGTAGGCGGCGACCATCGTCTTGCCGTGTCCGGGGGACAGGGCGTGCAGTGCCCCCCAGGCAAACGCCGCCAGCAGCAGGAACACCAGCACCCCGCGTCCGGCCGCGGCGTCCGCGAACACCTGGGCGAAGTTGTCCCCGGCGCGGTTGGTGGTCACGTCGCGCCCGCCCGGGGCCGTGGGCGCCACCAGCGACCCGTTCCCGGGGCGCACGCTCAGCTGGGCCGTGCGCTCGTTCACGGGACTCGACAACATCGACTGCGGGTAGTAGCGCAGGCCGTGCGTCGGATCTCCCGACGGCACGCTCGACGTGACATCGGTGCCCCGGCCGGGCGACGCAACGATCGCCTTCCACCCGATTCGATCCGGGAACGTCCCGTCGTAGACCGTGACCTGCCGGGGCCGGATCACCCGGGCGGTGAGGGACAGCTCGACCCGGGTGAGCGCGAGCCCCCCCTGGCCGGGCGGATGGGTGAGGACTCCAGGCCCGCTGACGGTGAGGGGGACCGGCACGCCGTTTACCCGCAGGCTCAGGCGCCGCATCACCTCGGCCCGCTTGCGGCTCAAGACCTGCGCCGACGTCAGGTCCCGTTCCTGGAAGGTCGGAATCTCGGCCTGGTCGAGGATGTAATGCAGATCAACCTCATGCGCCGACACGCCCACCCTCACCAGGTGGTTGATGGAGAAGTTCCCCAGCGGATGGGCCGAGGCAGCCGGCGCTCCGGTCAGCGCACCGCCCGCGGCCACGACGGCCGCGACGGCCGCGACGGCCAGCACCCCCGCCGCGCGCCGCCTCCCCGCCCGGCGTCTCATCCCAGCGTGCGCAGAGCCTGCTCGGCGCGGGGCGCGTAGAGCGGGTTGAAGCGCGGGTTGAGCGCCAGCGATGCGCGCAGGTACTTGCGGGCCGCGCTCGAGTCGCCGGCGGCCCGAGCGCTCATTCCGGCGTGGTAGGAGAACAACGGATCCCGCGACCCCAGCATCAGGGCCCGGTGGGCCCAGGCCAGTCCGGCCGCCGGGTGACGGTCGGCGGTGAGCGCCCACCCAAGAGCATCGGCCGAGCGCACGCTCGGGGCCTGCGCCCACGCGCGCCGGGCCAGCGTCACCGCGATGCCGGGGCTCCCGTGGTTGGCTTCGAACAGCGCCAGATCGACGTCCGTGTTGACGCCGTTGGCCTGCAGCAGGCGCTCCTCCGCCCGCACCAGAGCCAGGTCGTGGCGTCCCTGGCTCGCCCGGCCGGCGGCGAGCTCGGTTTCGCCCAGCCCGAC
>DASZHF010000137.1:0-2313 GCA_035938095.1 Solirubrobacteraceae bacterium | reverse complement strand
GTGTGCACGACGACCGTGTGCAGTCCGACCTGGCGTACCACCGGGTGCAGGACGGCGACCGCTCCCACGAGTGCGAGCGTGGCCACGAACACGGCCCGCGCGATCGTCTCGTAGTCGCGCTGCCCCGCGTAGCGCCACCAGCGCTGGTAGAGGCGGAACAGCGTGAAGATCACCAGGCTGATGACCACCGCCCACCACCAGGTGCGCTCCACCAGCACCTGGTAGGCGCCCTTGACGCCGTTGTCGAAGCGGAGCTGGAAGGCGAGGAAATACGCGAGTGCGACCAGTGCCCCGTCGACCACGAGCTGGGGGAGAGAGTGGCGGTGCAGGGGAAAGGCCGCGGACCGGATCCGTCGGCGCATCCGCAGCATTGTAGGGTGGCTGGTCACCCCTGAAGTGCAGCTCTTACGGCCGCCACGACCGCCTCGATGGCGGGCGGCGTCAGGGCGGCGCCCATGGGTAGCGCCAGATGCGTTCGCGCCAGCTCCTCGGTCGCGGGCAGCGACACCCCGGCCCCCCACGGACGCATCGCCGGCTGGCGGTGGATCGGGGTGGGGTAGTAGCGCCTCGCCTCGACGCCCCCGTCGCCCAGCGGCCCGACCAGCTCGCCGGCCCGGGGGTGACGGACCGCGTAGACGTGCCAGGCCGCCCGGGCGCCCGGGGTCGGACGGGGCAGGGCCACGAGCTCCCCCAACCCCGCCTCCCCGTAGCCGGCGCCGGCGGCGTCGCGGGCGGCGGCCCAGTCCTCGAGGTGCGGGAGCAGCACGCGCAGCACCGCGGCCTGGATGGCGTCCAGGCGCGAGTTGTAGCCGACCTGCTCGAAGGTCAGCTTGTCGGTGGAGCCGTGGAAGCGAAGCACCCGCGCGCGTTCGGCGATCCCCGGGTCCGAGGTGACGATGGCGCCGCCGTCGCCGAAGCAGCCCAGGTTCTTGGACGGGAAGAAGCTGAACGTGGCCGCGCGCCCGAGCGCCCCCGCGCGCCCGTAAGGGCCCTCCGCTCCGGCCGCCTGGGCCGCGTCCTCCAGCACCGGCACGCCCAGCGCCTCGATCTCGCCGACCGGGGCGACATTCCCGAACAGATGGACGACGATCACCGCGCGCGTGTCCGGGGTCAGCGCGGCCCGCACGGTCTCGGGCGTCGCGCAGAACGTGTCGGGATCGACGTCGCAGAACACGGGCCGGGCCCCGGCGGCGGGGATCGCCTCGGCGCTGGCGAAGAAGCCGAACGACGGGACGACGACGTCGTCGCCGGGCCCGACGCCCATCGCCCGCAGCGCGATCGTCAGCGCGTCGGTTCCGTTGGCCACCCCGACCGCGTCGCCCGCCCCCAGGTAGGCGGCGAACTCCTCCTCGAATGCGCGCACCTGCGGTCCGAGGATGAACCGGCCGCTGTCGACGACCTCCTCGATGGCCTCGAGTAGCCGCGCGCGCAGGGGCGCCAGCGGCGTCTCGGTATCGAACAGGGGCACGGACAGCGGGGCGGGCACGGACGCGCGAACGCTACCCTTCGCCCGGCGTGGTCGTACTCGCCTCGGTCACAGACTCGGTGGTCACGTTCGCGACCCACGTGGTTCGCGACCTTGGTCTACCCGGCGTATTCGTGCTCATGCTGCTCGAGAGCGCGTGCATACCCATCCCCTCCGAGGCGACCATGCTGTTCGCCGGATTCAACGTCTCGACCGGCCACCACACGCTGATCACCATCACGCTGGCGGGAGTGCTCGGGAACCTGGTTGGCTCGTGGGTGGCCTATGCGGTCGGCTACTACGGCCGCGTCAGCGTGCTCGAGCGGCACGGGCGGTGGCTGCGGATCAGCCCCGAGCACCTGGCTTGGGCCGACCGCTGGTTCGAACGCTACGGCGGCCGGGCGATCTTCTTCAGCCGGCTGCTGCCGATCATCCGCACGTTCATCTCGCTGCCGGCGGGGGTGGCACGGATGCCGTTCTGGCGCTTCAGCGCCCTCACGCTCGCCGGGTGCGTGCCCTGGGTCTTCGTACTCGCGCTGATCGGCGATCGGGTCGGCGCGAACTGGAAGCAGTGGCGCGACGGCCTCGCCTACGTCGACTACGTGATAGCGGCGCTCATCGTCGCGGGAATCGCCTACCTGGTGATCCGCCGCGTTCGCGGGCGTGGCCAAGCGGCCGCCGATACCGCCGCTCCGTGAGCGACGGCATCGCCGCTTCGTGAACGCCGGCCGGAGGGCGCGCGCCGCCTTCCCGCAAGCCGGCCCGTCCGTGCCTCAGGCCGTCGTGCTGGGACTGTTGCACGGCCCGGCCGAGCTGCTGCCCGTGTCCTCGTCGGCCCACGTGACCCT
>DASZHF010000136.1:0-7360 GCA_035938095.1 Solirubrobacteraceae bacterium | reverse complement strand
GCCAGCAGCTCAGCGACTGGGTGCGGGGCGACGGAAAGTAAGCCTGACCGGCTGACCATCGACCGGTGCTCCTCGGCCGGATCCGCCCAGGACGTGACGTTTAGGGCCTCACGCTTGTCCTAGGAGCGGATGCAATGAGCTCAACCTGCTCAAGCAGGTTCCAGGGTCAGCGTTCGAGACCGTGCAAACTGGCCCAATCCTGCACGGCGGCTAGAGGCGTCGACCAAACGTGCTACAAGGTCCTGGGATGAGCGTGCGGGTATCGACCCGGACCGACCGCCGGGGGGCGGTGCGCAGGCCGGTCTCTCTCGAGGTCACCCTGACGCGAACCAAGGGCTCCTCGATCAGCGCTCGGACGCTGGACCTGGGCACGGGCGGTATGCGGGTGTCGACGCCCAGGCCGCTGGGCGTGGACGAGGTGCTGACCTTCACGCTGCCCCTGGGCGATGACGGAGATCAGGTCGGCGGCCGCGCGCGCGTCCTGCGCGAATACGCCAGCCAGGTGTACGCGCTGCGCTTCGAGCGCCTCGGGAGCGAGGCGATAGCCCAGGTGTCGAGCTTCGTGCTCAACGAAAGCAAGGACGCTCACCGAAGTAGGTTGGGCAGCACGTAGACGCGCAGATCGGTTCCCGCGCCGGGGTGGCGAATCGTTCGCGCGCCGGACATTCCCAACCGCTCGGCTACGGCGATCGAACGGTTGTTGACGGGGTCGATCAGGCTGACCACCTCGTCCAATTCGAGTTCGCCGAACACTCTGGCCACGGCAATGCGCGCTCCCTCGGTGGCCAGACCGCGACCCCAATACGCGCGTCGCAGGGTCCAGGCGATCTCGACCGCGTCCTCGAGCTCGGGGACGTAGGTCGGGTGGGCCGGGCCCACCCAGCCGACCACCTCGCCCGTGGTGCGCTCCTCGCTGGCCCACAGGCCGAAGCCGTGCTCGTCCCAGTGACGCAGATGGTGCTCGAACCTGGCCGTGACAAACGCGGGATCCGGATCGGGTTCGGGCCACAGCGCCCGCGCGACGTCGGGGTCAGCCCAGATCGCGGCGAAGGCCTGGTGATCTCCGCTTCTCCACCGGCGCAGGGTCAGCCGCGGGGTGTGCACGAGCTCCGGGAACATCACACCCGTTCGGGGTTCATGGCTATGGCAGCGGGCCGCCCGCGAGCGCGACTATGGCGCCCGCCGCGCCGGCGGCCAGCAACGTCGCCACCACCCCTCGGCGCAACACCAGGAGGAAAAGCGCGGCGGCGGCGAGGATGGCGGCCTGCCACCCTTGCTGGATCGCTCCGGCCAGCGCTATGGCCGAGCCGAGAATCGCGCCGATCGCGGCCGGACCGGCGCCGTCGAGGAACGCGCGCGCCCGAGCTGAGTCGCGCAGGCGCAGGAACGCGCGGCCGCCGCCGAGGACGAAGCCGAAGGAGGGGGCAAATGCGATGGCGGCCGCAACGAGTCCACCGGCCAGCCCGTGGGCCGCGTACCCGACAGCGGCCACGGTGGCGACCACCGGACCCGGGGTGACCTGGCCCAGGGCGACCGCATTCAGGAACTGGGTGTTGGTCATCCAGTGATAGGAGTGGACCGCGTCGCCCTGCATGAGGGGGACTATCACGAACCCGCCGCCGAAGGAGAGCGCGCCCACCTTGAGCGCGGTCCAGGCCAGCGCGCCGAACCCGCCGCTCACGCCCGCCGCCGCGGTCCGGGCGAGGGCGGGCACGCTGATCGAACTTGCCAACGCCGACAGGGAGGGCGAGCGCGGACGCCGGAGAACCACCTCGGCGAGCCCGCAGGCGAGCAGGACCACCACCAGATAGGGACCGACCACGACCGCCCCGGCGATGCCGGCCGCCACCCACACCAGCCACCGGAGCTCACGCGCGCGCTCGGCCCGAGCCCGTCGCCAGCTGGGCCCCAGCAGCCCTCGGCCGGCGTGCACGGCCACGGCCGCCACCGCTGCGCCCGCGCCCGCGCCCGCGCCCCGGACCCAGTCCGGGGGGGTGCGGGCCAGGAAGAGCACCGACAGCAAGAGGATCAGCACGACGGAGGGCAGGACGAAGCCCAGCCCGCCGAGCACTGCCCCCGGACGTCCGGCGACGCGCAACGCGCAGTAGATCGCCAGTTGCGTGGAGGCGGGCCCCGGGAGGAGCCCGCACGTGGCATAGGCGTCCTCGAACTCCCGCGCCCCGATCCAGCCCTCGCGCTCGACCACAAGCCCGCGGAGCAGGGCCACGTGGGCCGGCGGGCCGCCGAATCCCGTGACCCCGATGCGCGTCCACTCCCGCGCCACGGTGGCCAGGCTGGGGCGCGGGCGTGGCTGCGAGGGTGCCCCGGCGTTATCCGCTGGCGCGTCGCCTCCCAGCGCGAGCATTTCGGCCCGGCGGGCCTACTCCTGGCGCGGGGTATCGCCCGCCGGGGCTCCTACCGGTGGGGGCTGCGGCGGGCCGGTCCGGGGCTGCGGGGGCGCGGTCTGGGGCTGCGGGGGGGTGGTCCCGGGCTGCGGGGGGGCGCTCCGCGGGGGCTGGGGTGAAGCGCTGGATCCGACGCCCGCCGGGGTCGGCGCGCGGGCCCCCGGAGGGGCAGCGGGGGATCTCGGTCGAGCTCGAGCCGCCGCGATCACCGCGTGCCGGCGCGCCTCGGCCCGCTTGGCTTGCTCGCATTCGGCGCGCAGTCTGGGCATTTCGCGAGCCCGCCGGAACAGGAGCACGGCGAGCAGTGCCACGCCGGCGAACGCGATGAAGCCGGCCAGGCCCATCAACGCATCGCTCAGGCGGGCCGCCTTGGGCCCCGGGCGCGACGGGAGGAAGAAGCCTCGCGGGGCGACGGTAGGTGAGGGGGAGTGCGGCGCGGTGGGGAGCACGACCGGCGTGGTCTGCTCGGCCATGGCCAGCAACTCGCGGGAGGGGACGCTGTCGACCAGCGTGTTGTTGATCCAGTACACGATGTTTCCATCGCGCCACGCCACGGTCTTGAGGTGGTCCCCCTCGTAATAGAGCGCGTACTGGCGCCGGCCCACCCGGACGGTCTGGGCCGGGTTGTCGAGCAACGGAGGATTGGCCCAGCTGGTGCCCTGGACATCGTAGAACTCGCCGATCCGCCCCCGGTCGATCACGATGTCGTAGGCCACGTGGACCCGGCCCTGGGGATCGCGGATTCCGTAGATGCGGACCGTGTCGGGAGCGTTGCCGAGCTGATTGCGCACGCGCGGGTACTCCAGCGCCCACGGAAGCCGGTGTGCGGCGGCCCGCCCGCGCCGGAGGTCGGAGGCCGGGGTGCGCACGAGCGCCAGCCCCGACCGGTGGTGGCGCGCGGCGCGCGTGGCGGCGACGATGCCCGTCGGCGGTGACGGGGCGCCGTGGAGGAACTGAGCCACCGACTCCCTGATCTGCTGAGGGGAGGCGGTCACGTACATCGGCCCGATGTTCGACTTGAACTGGACCTGGCGGATCGGATGGTTGGCCGTCTGCACGAGCAGCTCGAACAACGACAGCACCTGACTGTCGCTGCGGACGTCCGTCTGGACCGCCCGTCCGAAGATCTGCTCGAACTTGCCACGGTTGTCGAACAGACTCGGCCCGTACTGCGCTTTGACATCGCGCAGGAAGCTCTGATCGCGCGCGTCGCGAATCAGAGCGGTGTCGCCGTGACGGTAGCTGACGAACTGGAGCGCATGATCGCCGCACAGCTGCTGATAGCCGGGCTGAAGGTTGATCTCGAAGTACTGGTCCCCGGCGGCGGCCCCGGTGTTGGAGTGAAAGTACCGGCGGTCGACGGTCGAGTAGACGCACCCCATCTGGTTGACGGCGCGCTTGAAGCGCGGGAACGTGATTACGACGACGTGATTTACCGAGACGCCGAGCACTCGCTTGATCGTCTCGGTCATCAGCGGGATCCCACCGAAGGTGTAGGCGGTGTTTATGCGTCCCTGGCGGGGCAGTCCGTTGTGCGGGTAGATCGTCACCAGGAGATCGCGCGGGATCGAAAGCATCGAGATCGTCGGCTTGCTCGGATCCAGGCGCACGAGCAGCATCTCGTTCGAGTGCGGAACCACGAACCCCAGCGGCTTGCCCTTGGGCGGCGGGCGGCGGTCGTCTCCCACCAGCAGCAGCGTCTCCGGCCGGCCCGGAGGAGCGTCCGCCAGGATGCCTCTGGGAACCGGGATCGGCGGGTTCTGCCTGAGCGCGATTCCGACCTTGTGGACCTCGTTGAAGATCAGCGCAGCCGTCGTGGCCGCGGCCAGCGCCACCACGGCCAACCCGCCCAGCACGAAGCGCCGCCCGAGCCACCAGCCCTGGGGCCGGGGCGCCGAGTACGCCGATTCCGATATGTGGGGGAGGCGGTCAGCCATGGCGGAGGTCAGCAGAGAGAAGGCGCCGCTCGATCACGGCGTGGCCGCAGTTTGGTGACGGGGAACCGGGATCGGTCAAGGAAATAAGGGTCGCAGCCGCCGCGGCGATACACCGGCGGTTCAGTCGCCCGCGCGGACGGCGGTGCCCCCGCCCGTTGGCGGTCGGCCACCGCCCCCCAGGGTAGCCGGAGAGGCGGTCCCGTGACGCTGGACCCATGCCGGGGCGCCGGCGATGGCCGGCCTGCTCGGAGCCAACCTTCGGCCCGGCGGAGCGTTGACCATGGCAGAGGGCTGCCACGGAAGATCGTGCAGAACCTGTCCCGCGGATAGGTGCGCGAGGGCTGGGAATCCGTCGCACGAGGGAACGGAGGCACTGATGCTACGAGCGGTTCGCCGCGGGCGCATAGCGGGAGGCGCGGGGTCGGACTTCGACGGCGGTCTGTCGGAGGTCAAGCGGCTGTTGGACCTCTCCCGGGACATGTTCTGCGTGGCGACGCTCGACGGCTGGTTCCTCCACCTCAATTCGGCCTGGGAGCGGTGCCTGGGGTGGACGATCCAAGAGCTGCTCGCCCGCCCGTATCTGGAGTTCGTGCATCCAGACGACCTCCAGGCTACTGCGGTCCAGGCGGCCCGGCTCGAGCAACCCGGCATCGAGGTGGTCGAGTTCGAGAATCGCTATCGCCACCGCGATGGCTCCTTCCGCTGGCTGGCCTGGAACGCTCGCACAACCTCCGACGCCGACGTTATCTACGCGGTCGCCCGCGACGTCACCGACCGCAGGTCACGGGAGGCGTCGCTGCGCACCAGCGAGCAGTTCTACCGTCGGATCGTCGAGTCCTCGGACGACGCAATCCTGTCCAAGGATCGCCACGGCGTGATTACAACTTGGAACGCCGGCGCCGAGCGGCTGTACGGCTACACCTCCGAGGAGGCGGTGGGAAGACCGGTCAGGATCATCATTCCCCGAGACCGACACGGCGAAGATCAGGACATGCTGCGCGCGGCGCTCGGGGGGGACACCGTCGAGCACTACGAGACCCAGCGCGTCACGAAGGACGGGCGGCTGATCGACGTGTCCCTGACCGTCTCTGCGCTCACCGACGAGACTGGCGAGGTCATTGGGGCGACGGCGATCGGTCGTGATATCACCGAGCGCCGGCGGATGGAACGCAAGTTGCGCTACTTCGCCGACCACGACGTGCTCACCGGCCTGCTCAACCGACGGCGCTTCGCCGCCGACCTGACCGAGCGGACGCGCTATGCCGCCCGCTACGAGCGGTCCGGCGCGGTGCTGATGATCGATCTCGACAACTTCAAGCTCATCAACGACTCGTTCGGTCACCGGGAAGGGGACCTGTTTCTCAAGCAGTTCGCGAGTGAGCTGGCTGGGCACGCTCGAGCCACGGACCTACTCGCGCGCCTGGGCGGCGACGAGTTCGCGCTTCTCCTCAACGAGATCGAGCCCCGCGAAGCGGTGGAGGTCGCCAGCAAGCTCCGCTCGACCCTCGCCATCGAATGGCGGGGCAGAACCGTCACGGCCAGCGTGGGCGTGGCCGCCTTCGGTCCGAGTGCTCCGGTCACGGGCGATGACCTGATGGTGGCGGCCGACATCGCTCTCTACGACGCCAAGGAAGCGGGCCGAAACCAGGTCGCGCTGTACTCAGGGCGCGAGCGGCCCGGCCTGAGCTGGGCCGAGCAGATCCGGTGCGCTCTCAACGAGGGACGCCTGACTCTCGACGCACAGCCGATCCTCGACTTGCGAAGCGGCGAGCTCAGCCAGGAGGAGTTGCTCGTGCGCATGCGCGGAGGCGACGGCGAAGTGATCTGGCCCGATGCCTTCCTGCCCACGGCCGAGCGCTTTGGATTGATAGGGCAGCTCGACCGCTGGGTCGTCGACCAGGCGGTCGACCTCGCTGCCGCTGGGCGGCGCGTCGAGGTGAACATATCTGGAGCGTCGATGTGCGATCGCGACCTCACTCACGCGATCGAGGAGCGCCTCCGAGCCACCGGCGCGCAGCCGCAGAACCTCGTGTTCGAGATCACCGAGACGGCTGCCATCGCCAACATGGAGGAGGCTCGGGAGTTTGCCGAGCACCTGTGCGAGCTGGGCTGCGGGTTCGCGCTCGACGACTTCGGGACGGGCTTCGGATCGTTCACCTATCTCAAGCAGCTCCCGGTGAGCTATCTGAAGATCGACGCCGACTTCGTTCGCCACGTCACGACCGATCGGGCCGACCGGTACGTGATCGAGGCCGTGGTGGCGCTGGCCCGCGGTTTCGGGCAGCAGACGATTGCCGAGGGAGTGGAGAACCAGGAGACGCTCGAGGCGCTCGTGGGGTACGGCGTCGACTGGGCCCAGGGCTACCACATCGGCCGCCCGGCGCCCGTCGACGGGATGGCCGCGGCTCCCTGATCGGGCCGGTCCGCGACCCGGGTTCGAGGCGCGCAGCGGTGCTGTCGGTGGGCCGGTCAGACGCCGGCGCGCGCCGCTTCGCTTTCCGCGCCTCGGGTCCCTACCTCGCTCACGGCCCCCAGCGGCGTCCGCCCCCGGATCAGGTCGGCGGCCCGCTCGGCCAGCGCGATCGTCGGGGCGTTGGTGTTGCCGCGGGGGACGATCGGCATCACCGAGGCGTCGACCACACGTAGGGCTTCGAGTCCGCGCGCGCGGAGCTCCAGATCGACCACCGACTCCTCGTCCGCGCCCATTCGGCAGGTGCCGACCGGGTGATAGAGCGTCTGGGTCGTCGACCGCACGTGTTCCTCGATATCCGCATCCGAGTCGGAGGCGGGCACGATGTCGGAGGCGCTGATCCAGCTGGCCAGCGCGGCCTGGCGGCTCAGCTCCATGACGGTCCGGACGCCATCGACGGCGGTCCGCAGGTCGGCGGGATCGTCGTAGTAGTTGTGCACGATGATCGGCATGGCCGTCGGGTCGGGGGACCCGATGGCGACGTATCCCCGGCTCCGGGGCTGGAGTACGCACGCGCCGCACGAGAGTCCGTGCGCCTGAGCGGGCAC